>CAMATH010000040.1 GCA_945860955.1 Planctomicrobium piriforme | reverse complement strand
GAGATCTTCGCGATTGGTCGCTGCGGGAGGGGTGGTCATGGTGTCTCCTGGATTGGTTGAGTGTTGTGTTTCAGTCGATACAGCATTTCCCCCGCCTTGCGGACCAGCAATACCCCGTCCTGCTCGCGATTGGCGAACGATTCGATGTCAATGCTATTTGGATCCCGATAGCCCAGATTGATCTCCCGACAGAGCGCCTCGGGCAACCCGGTCGCCAGCGTCACACGGACCCGGCCCTGTTCGACCCGGTCGATCGCCGAATAGGTCCCCTGCCCGAAGACATGGGTCGAATGGGCGAGAACCCCTCGCGGGATGTGGCCAAACCGCTCCCACTGCCTGAGAAAATAGTCGCGACAATGATAGCCCACTTCGCGGATCAGCCCGCCATGCGTCACCGAGATCTCGTGAAGATGGGGCGCGTAGATGATCAACTCGCCACCGTCCGCGACAATCGGCTCCAGCTTGTACATGCACTTGCCCGCGACCCACAGTTCGTCGTACATCGGGGGGGCGCAGGACAACACTTGCTCGAATGGCCGAGTCGCGCGGGTGATATGAACCCGCGAAGAAAGTTCGGCGGCCCCCGCCCAGGCGGACTCGGGGGTTCCGTAGAACAGGTCGTAAATCTCGGCCTTGGGCGACACGACAAACGCCAGACAGCGGCGTTCGTTGGGAATGAGGGACGCGGCCCGGTCGACCACCTGGCGGACCGGCGTCCGCTGGACGCCGATGATCGACGCGTTGGTGATGAGCGCCCCGAGCCAGTGGAAAAAGTTCAGGATTTCCGGGCCGGCGATTCCCGGGAAGAAGTACTTGTTGCCACCGGAGAACCCGACCACTTCGTGTGGAAAGACCGGTCCGACCACGAGCAGTGTTTCGTAGTCGGCGATCCGCGAGTTGATTTTCACGGGGACTTCTTCGCTGAGCAGTCCTGCGGAAATCTCCCGTGTCTCAGCCGACGTCAGGTTTCCCAGCAGCGTGAGTCGATCGGGGTTGTCCCATGCGTGGTTGAACAATCCGACGTTGGGATAGAGGCGTTCGCGGTCCTCGACGGTGAATCCCAGCAACTGGCAGATCTGTTGTTGTTCCAGTGGCGGATGTGTCCCCAGCGCGACCAGCACATCGAGCTTCCGCACCACCGGTGCCAGGCGGGCGTGAATTGCGCTAAAAAGCAAGGGGAGGGGCGCGGTCCGGGTAGCGTCCGGGATGATCACCAGAACCCGACGGCCGGCGAAGTCGGCCGTCGGCAGGTTGTGTTCGATCCAGGAACGGACCGCTTCGTCGGTGAGCGGATCTCGCGGTTCTGGAGGAAGAATCCGCGGGCCGCTCGAGTCGTCGGGGAGCATCGAATTCACGTGGCGGAGAGACCCGGAAGCAAGAGTGAGGTCAGGCGGATTGAATTTCGAACGGGCTGGTCTTTCCGGAACCACGCCCGCACATGAGGATTCCGAATTCGTACAGAATCAGCAGGGGAATCATCATCGCCATCATGCTCACCGGGTCGGCCGGGGTCAGCACCATCGACAGAAACGCGATGGCAAGAATCGCCCACCGCCGATGTTCGCGGAACAGCCGGGCGGGTACCAGGCCGATCTTGTCGAGAACCAGCATGACCAGGGGCAACTGGAAACTCAGGCCGAACATCAAGGTGACCACCAGCGCGAACATGATCCAGGTGCCGATCTTGATTTCCGGTCGCATCTGCAGTTCGACATTGAACTGGAACAGAAACTTCAACACGTAGGGAATCACGACATAGAAGCAAAACGCCCCCCCGACGAGGAACAACCCAATCGACAACGGCATGAAGCGGTAGACGTACTTTCGCTCGGTGGGATACAGTCCGGCGGCGACAAAGCACCACAGTTGGTAGAAGATCCACGGGCTGGCGAGGACGAAGCCAACCACCAGCGAAACCTTCAGGTAGATCATGAACGCCTCGTCGACACCGTCCGTTCGAGGGCGGAGCGAGTCATAGCGGATCCCCGAAATCAGTTTTCCAAACTCCGTGTCGACCAGCGAGATTTTGACCGGTGCGGGTGGAGCGTCGTCGGGAACGGCGGCATACCGTTCGGGATCGGACGTGTGCAACGAGCGCAGCACATCCAGCGCGTCGAATTCCAACTGCATGTTGGGGTCGACCGCAGGAGGGGTTGGCTGGACCGCCTCCGCCGGTTTTTCTCCCGAGAACCAGCTCTTGATTTTGTCGATGACCCCCACATTGCCAACCTCTTGAACAATGTCGGGATCGACAACTTCCATCTTCTTTCCGGTCTGCATGAAGACCGTCTCCATCGCCCCAATCACCGGGCGCTGGATTTCGATGATCACTGGCTTCGAGAGCCAGAAAGCCGCGACCGTGGCGATCAGCCATCCGATGATCGCCTTCCAGAGGTGCGAGCGCAGCGCCTCCAGATGCTCGCCGAAGGTCATCGTCGAGTCGTCGAACAGATCTTTTTCCGCCATGACGCGTCCTGTCGAAAGTGTGTGCTAGTCGAGAATGCCCAATCCCCGCGCCCAGGAATCCGGCATCAGGAAGTGTTGTTTTCCAGTCGCGTAGTAGCAGATCACGTTCCCCGCCAGCAGGACGCCAATCAGCGCGAACACGACCGGGCCCCAGACCGCCAGGGGCGACTTGATGGGGTTCCCGAATTTGTCGAGCTTGACCTGTTTCTTGACGTACTTCTTCTCCGCGACCACCGTTTGCAGTTCGAGCGTGTCACGGAAGTAGAAGGCGATCAGGCCATTGACCCGCGCCATGAAGACTTCCATGAACGAGGAGAGGAATGCACAGGTGATAACGGCGATACTGACCAGAATCCAAACCAAAGTCTCGATGTCTTTGTAGTTCGCCTGCTCCATCGCCTCCGTGATTGGCTTGAAGTAGATCGCCACCACGATGAGTGGCGCGATCGACGCCACCAGGGTGATCACGAAGCGAATGACCCAGTAGTACGCGACCGCGCCAAAGTGCTTCAACGACATCTTCATGGTGAACGGGGCCAGCCACGCTTTTCCCGAGACCGGCATCGCGAAGTGGATCAGAGAGATCGGCAGGCACAACAGCCCGAACGGCATCCAGATGTGCGACAAGATCCAGACGTAGACTTTGATCCCCAGCGCGAACGCCGTGAACATGTCGAACTTCACATCCTTCATCGACGACTTTTTGACGGTCGTCAACTTGATCGTTTCGACATTCAGATGCCAGATCCAGCCCGGGTACGCCAGCGACGACAAAACCCCCAAAAAGGCCCAGAAGGCCTTGGGGGGAGTGTCGGAACACCACTGCACCATAAAGGAGCAGCACCCCTGTAACGACAGGAAAAACAACTGGTAGAACATCGTCAACATGATGGTGACGAAATTCTCCATGCTGAACCGCCACGAATCGCTCCAGACGACCTTGAAGAACTCCTTCGGGTCGACCCCCTTGAAGCTCTTCCGGCGTTTCGCCGCCTTGCTCAGTTGCCCCGTTGTCGGGTCAACACCGCATTTCGGACATTCTTCGTCCCCCTCGGGGATCTCGGCACCACACTTGGGGCACATGCTCGCCCCGGTGTCGACCGCTTTCGAAACGTCGAGTTTTGATAGCAGGTCTTCGTCGTCCTCAATGGTTTTCGCCTTGGGCTTCGGCTTTGCCGTCCCTTTGCCCGACGAGCCCGCATCGACTCCCCCCTCCTCGGGAACACGCACCTTGGTTTCGCACTCTGGACATTTGAGCGCCTTGCCTCGGGCGGCATCAGGGGCGGTCAACACCTTGCGGCAACCTGGACAGCGGACTTTGACCGGCATGGGCGTGTTTTTGAAGGAGCGGCAGAACGCGAATCGGACGGCGGTACACCAGGAGACGAAGCCCGTCGCGCCCCCTCAGTGTAGCAACTCCTTCGGCTGAGTCACGCTCCCTGTCCGTGAACCGGGTTGCTTTGCGCCCGTTCGCGAGAGACAATGGGAGCAAGTTCCCAATCGCCTGTTCACTACGGACAGGTGCAACGTCCATGATCGAAAGGTCCAAGGTCCACCGGGGGGATTCCCCGTGTCGGACACCCCAACAATGTCCCCGATCCTTTTGTCGGCGTACGCGCTCGGCCTCCCGCTGGCTGCCGAGGAAGTGGCTGCGGCCAACCCATCGGCCGTGACCACGTTGCTCCAACTGCTGCTGGTGGCCGTTTTGGTTTTCGCCAACGGCTTTTTCGTCGCCGCCGAGTTCGCACTGGTCAAAGTCCGCCTCAGTCAAATCGAACAGTTGGCGCGGCAAGGTTCCTGGGCAGCGTCGATCGCAAAGAATGTTTTGAACCGACTGGACGCCTATCTGTCGGCGTGCCAGTTGGGAATCACGCTCGCCAGTCTGGGACTGGGATGGGCCGGCGAGTCGGTCGCGCGGAGCCTTCTGGAGCCACTCTTCCACTGGCTGCACTGGGACGGGGTCGCCCCGTATGTCACGATCCCGCTGGCATTCATGCTGATCACGTTCCTGCACATTTCTTTGGGTGAGCAGGTGCCGAAAATCATGGCGATTCGGGCGGCGCAGTCGACCACGCTCGCGGTTTCGTTCCCGCTGGCGATTTTTTACAAGCTGTTGTGGCCGTTTATCTGGGTGCTGCACGCTTCCAGCAATCTGATGTTGCGAGCGATTGGCGTTCGCATCACCGGGAGCCATGAACAGCTCCACTCGGAAGAGGAACTGCGGTTGATTCTGGCCGAGTCGGCCGCCGGCGGAGAGGTGACACGCGGCGAACGGTTGATGATGGAGAACGTGCTGGACCTGGAAGACAAAGTCACCCGGCAGGTGATGGTCCCGCGACGCGACATCGTGTACCTGAATAATCGTCGAGCGATGCAGGAGAACATCTCGATTATCGCCGACTCGCAGTACACGCGATTCCCGTTGTGTGACGGCGACCTCGATCGGGTGGTGGGGATGGTGCATGCGAAGGATCTGTTGTCCATCATCCATACGGGCAAATCGTTGCCCAGTCTGACCGAAATCGTTCGCAAACTGCCCTTCTTTCCCGAGACGATGCCCCTCGACGTGTTGCTCCGCGAATTCCAGAAGAATCGGACGCATGTGGCGATGGTGGTCGATGAATACGGCACGGTGTCGGGGATGGTGACGTTTGAAAACGTACTCGAACAAGTCGTGGGACCGATTCAGGATGAATTCGATCGCGAACTGCCGATGATCATCCGCCGGTCGAAGGGTCGGTTTCTGGTCGACGCGTTGTGTGGACTCGACGATCTGGTGGCGCAATGCCATGTGGAGATCCCGGCGGATATCACGTCGGATACCGCGGGGGGGTTGATGGTCGAACTCCTGGGGCACATTCCGGTTCCCGGGGAGAAGATTCGACTGGGTCGGCACGAACTGGTTGTTCTCGATGCGGAAGCGACGCGAGTGCGTCGGGTGGAGGTGCAGGAATTGGCACTCCGCGATCCGGGAGTGGTTTCGTCGGGAGACGGTGGGGCTCCCGTCCGGGCGACAAGCGCCCCTGACGTCGCCGTCCCACGAGTTTCGAGTGGTTCGACTTGAATGCGGAGAGCAGCGTGGTGATCCGAGGCGACTCCGGGGTGAACATTCGAATTGTCGATCATTTCTCGGGAACAACACAAACCCTTCATGGCCTTGACGTAACATCTCTGGCGTCGCACTGGGAAGGATCGAATTTCCAATGGAGGGAAACCAAAGCGACTTCGCCGCGAGTGATACCCGGCGCGACCAGTTGCCAAGCTTGAATCCCACAGGAATCCCCATGAACGGCGTTCGATCGGTCTTCATCAGCGATGCTCATTTGGGCTGCAAGTACGCTCATGCCGAGGCCCTGTTGGCGTTCCTCAAGAACCAGCAGCCACAGCATCTGTATCTGGTGGGAGACATCATTGACGGCTGGAGACTGCAGCGGGGTTGGTACTGGAACGACACCTACACGTATCTGCTGAAGCGGATTGTCGATTTGATGAAGCGGGGCACCCGCGTCTATTACACGCCCGGGAATCACGATGAATTCTTGCGGTCATTCATTGAAAACTTCGGCAGCATCCAACTCGCCGACGAGTTTGTTCACACGACCGCCGACCGGCGCAAGGTGCTGGTCACACACGGGGACATGTTCGACGCGGCGGTGGCCCACGCTCCGTGGCTCTCCAAATTGGGAGACATTGGTTATAATCTGTTACTAGGAATCAACGTGGTGTTCAACGCGGTTCGCCGGCGGCTGGGATTCGGCTACTGGTCACTGTCGGGAGCGATCAAGCGGAAAGTGAAGCAGGCGACGAGTTACATCGGGAACTTTGAAGACGTCCTCACCCGGCATGCCCTTCAACGGGGATGCGACGGAGTGATCTGCGGTCACATCCACACTCCGAAGATCTCTCGGGTGAACGGGATTGACTATTACAACACGGGTGACTGGGTCGAAAGTTGCACGGCGCTCGTCGAGTACAATGATGGAACATTCGAACTGCTCCACCGGCCGCTGAATCAGTCGGAACCGCGACGCGAATTTGAGCCGGCCACCACGGGAGGTCGATTCTCTCCCGAGGAGTTCCAGTGGAACACGTTGTCCGATTCCGATGAAATTCCTGTCCATAATCCGACTGATCTGTTCGACTTCGCTCCGCCGCGTTATGCGGCGGGCACGGCGGTAGCCGAGCGTGAGTGTGAACAGGCCACCTCCACCACCGCATGAAGCTTCAAGACCGGTTCAGTAATTTCTGGTTCCAGCTCGTCCACGAGCACAATCTGGTTTACAACACCTGTTGGGAGGATCCCCGGCTGGACCGGGTGGCGCTCGCCACCGGGCCGGACGACGAAATTCTGGTGATCACGTCGGCGGGGTGCAATGCGCTGGACTACGCGTTGACGGAACCACGGAAGGTTCACTGCGTCGACATGAACCCCCGCCAGAACGCGTTGTTGGCGTTGAAGTTGGCGGGTATCCGTGCGCTTGGCCACGAGGATTTTTTCAGCCTGTTCGGAATGGGCGCGACCGAACGGTACCGCGAACTTTACGAAGACGCGCTGCGGCCGCAACTCCATGGGTTTGCCCGGCGGTATTGGGATCGCAACATCAAATTTTTCCGCAAGAATCGCGGTCGGAGTTCATTCTATTTTCACGGGACCGCAGGCTATTTCGCCAGAACGATCAATCGCTACGTTGATCGCGTACTGCGGATTCGCGATGGCGTCGAACGCATCCTGAATGCGCGAACGGTCGAGGAGCAACAGGAAATCTACAACCGCGAACTCAAATCGGTCGTCTGGAATCGACTGGTTCGCTGGTTCGTCGGCCGGGACACGACGCTCTCGTTGTTGGGGGTTCCGCGGCCGCAAAGGCAACAGGTGGAAAACACCTATGAAGGGGGGATCGCCACCTTCATCGAAGACTGCGTCGAAACCGTCTTCACCAGACTCCCCCTGCACGACAACTACTTCTGGCGGGTGTATCTCACTGGCCATTACACGGCTTCGTGCTGCCCAGAGTACTTGCGAAAGGAGAATTTTGAAAAACTGAAAGCGGGACTCGTTGATCGGATCGACGTCCATACCAATTCGGTCGCGGGATTTCTGAAGCAAGGGGGGCCACCCATACAGCGGTTCGTGCTGCTCGACCACATGGACTGGCTGAGTACCTATCGCATTGACTGGCTGCGCGACGAATGGCAGGCGCTGGTCGACCGAGCCGCTCCCGACGCGAAGTTCCTGTGGCGTTCCGGCGGGACGAATACCGATTTCATCGACCCCCTGCGGGTCAATTTTCAGGGACAGGAACGCGCCGTCGGCGATCTGCTGACGTATGATCGGGAACTGGCCGACCGGCTGCATCCGCTCGATCGGGTGCATACCTACGGACACTTTTCCATCGCCCGCTTCACTCCCTGATCATTCGCCCGCTTCATGTCACTTACTTCCGACCTGCGTGTCCTGTGGCACTTGGCTTTCTCCCCCGTGCGGGGAAAAACCCACGCCGACCGGCTCGACAGTTTTTACGAGGGACAAGCCGGAGATTACGACTCGTTCCGCGCCCGGTTGCTCAAAGGACGCGAGGAGTTGATCTCCGGATTGAACCCGCCCGCTGGAGCGACCTGGGTCGATTTCGGCGGAGGGACCGGTGCCAATCTGGAGTGGGCTCCCTGGATCTCCCATTGCGGAAAAGTTCAGGTCGTCGATTTGTGCGCGCCATTGTTGGAACAATGCGACAAGCGCATCGCGGCGCGCGGCTGGACCCAAGTCGAGACGGTTCACGCCGACGCGACCCAATTCACCCCTCAGGAGCCGGTCGATCTCGTCACGTTTTCCTATTCTTTGACGATGATCCCCAACTGGTTCGCGGCGATTGACCAGGCGTGGCGGATTCTTAAGCCCGGGGGGCGGATCGGCGTTGTCGACTTTTACGCGTCGCGAAAATACCTCGACGTCGGGCAGGTGCGCCATTCGTGGTTCACCCGTTCGGTTGTTCCCGTCTGGTTCGCGACCGACAACGTCCACCTGAGTCGCGACCACCTGCCATACCTCAACCAGCGCTTTGAACGCGAAACGCAGTCGGAGCATCTAGCGCGGATCCCGTACGTGCCACTGCTTCGCGCTCCGTATTACCTCTTCGTTGGTCGCAAGGGGGATGGGAGTCAGGCCGCCGCAGGCAATCCCCCGGCCTCAAATCCTGCGGCAGCCGGCTGAGCAGGGGAGACCGGCTCTTCCCGCCGATATCCCCATTCGTCAAACGATTGTCGACATTCGGTATTGATCCTCGCGACAAGTTCTGGCGGCAGTGGCTGGTGTCGGTTCTTCTGGTAGCCGGCGTTTTTCTCCAGATATTCCGCCAATTTCACCCGGAACGCGGCGAAACCGGGGAGACTGAGTTCGTCATAAACCCGCTCCATTGTCTCCAGCGGCGAGCGTTCGAGATCCTCGTAGCGGACCTCGCACAGGTGGCCCTTGGGAATCAGATCCCGGTCGGCGAAATACTGACGGTGCATCTCCCTGTAACACGTCAGAATCCGCTCGTCGTCCCGGTCGAGGTCCGTTGGTTCCTGGAACTGGCAGAACGGGCGGATCTTTTGCCACAGCCGTTGTGTCGAGCGGAACACTTCGTACGGATGGCGATGAACGTGAACGAATTTCGCTTGAGGAAACACGGGCAGCAGCCACCGCACCCGGCAGGTGTGGGCGGGGGACTTGAGAACGAGCGGCCGTTGGTGCGTCCATTGCACCTTTTTGCAGAACCACAGCAACTTCTGCTGCCAATTCTTCCGCTCGGCAGGTGTCGCGTCGTTGAACGTCCAGTACTTTTGGTACCGGTCGATACTATGAGGAAACGACCAGCCAATGTACGGTGACGTTTGCGTCAGGACGATCTGCGCCCATTCGTCTTCCTGTGGCGAGTCGGCCCCGACCGACATATTGTCCATCGGCCGGGTGCTGGGCATCGTCAGTTGCAGAATCCACGACGCGACGCGTTCCGCCAGCATGAAGGATTGCGGAAAATTCACCTCGAACATTGTCGGGTGGCCCCAACGCTCGTCGAGTGAGACCAGATTGTGGAGGTGCGTCGTCCCCGAACGGGGGTGGCCGAGAATAAACAGCGGTGGCTCGATTGGCAGATTGCGCAGTTTAGGGCGGTAGATACCGTCTTCGACGGTTTGGATGCCCGACGTCAACACGCTGAGAAACGTGGTGAATGCGGCGCGTGGCCAGTATTTGGGCGGAACGGCGAAGCGTTCGCGCGCCAACAGGCGAACCCAGTCGCCAAAGTTGATTCCTCCAAACCATCCTGGTCCGAAGGTTGAGTGCATCCAGTCGCCAAAATTGGGCACGGTTCGTCCGTTTTTTCCGGGGATTCGATCTTGCAGGACTCTATCGGATGGATAGGGTGATCGGCAAGGTGAAAATACCGCGTGACTCCTTCAGTCCTCGCCAACCCCCCATTGTCACGCGTCCCTTCGACACCTTGAGGGGGTGGTTCCTGGCCCAATTTCACTCGCATTGGTAAATCGACACGATCACCCCGCAAGCATTTCGATTCGCGATACCCCCCGCACAAGCTCTGCGACCCCCCCAGTATCCCCGACCACCCCGTCATGCCACCCCTCGGTCATTCTGACATGCAGACCCCCGCAACGATCGTACTCGGATCGGTGAACATGGATCTGGTCATCCGTGGATCGCGACTTCCCTTGCCCGGTGAGACAATCCTCGGCGGCGAGTTTTTTCAGGCCCCCGGGGGCAAGGGAGCGAACCAGGCCGTCGCCGCTGCCCGGGCCGCACAGACTTCCGTGGCATTCATCGCCGCCGTGGGGGATGACAATTTCGGAAAGTTGTCGATCGACGGTTTCGTGGCGGATCGTCTGGACGTCAGCGAGATCCGCACGATCCCGGACTGCGCGACCGGAATCGCGCTGATTCTGGTCGATGCGTCCGGTCAGAACATGATCAGTGTCGCTTCGGGGGCGAATTCCCGGTTGGCCCCCGCCGACGTCGACGCGGTCCCGGATTCGTTGTTTCAAAACGCCCGGGTCTTCTTGTGCAGCCTGGAAACCCCTATAGAAACGGTCCGCCGGGGGCTGGAACGGGCTCGCGACTTTGGATTGACCACCATTCTCAACCCCGCCCCGGCCGATCGGCGAATTCTGGAAGGGGATCTGCTGTCTCTGGTGGATATTCTCACCCCGAATGAAACGGAACTGTCGCTGTTGACGGGGCGACCGCTGCCCGAGGGGGCAAATTCCCCCGACTCTTCCCCGATTCGGGCGGGCGCGCTAGAATTGCAAAATCGCGGTTGCGCCACAGTGATCGCGACCCTGGGTGCCGAGGGGTGCCTGGTGGTCGCCGACACTGTCTGGTCGGCCGCCGCTTTTCGCGTGACGGCGGTCGACGCGACGGCTGCGGGAGACGCCTTCAACGGGGCTCTGGCGGTCGGGCTGGCGGAGGGGCGGTTGTTGCCCGACGCGGTACGCTTCGCCAGCGCGGCGGCGGCCCTCAGTGTCACCCACAGTGGCGCGCAGCCTTCGCTTCCCCCACGCTTCACCATTCAACGTCTGCTGGATCTGTCCGCGGACGACCGAGTTTCCGAAGGAAAGAATCGATGAGTCAGCAGTACATCTTCACCATGGAGCAGGTGACGAAGATCTATGAGCAAAAAGCGGTTCTTTCCGACATCTGGCTGTCGTTTTATCCCGGCGCGAAAATTGGCGTACTCGGGGCCAACGGCTCGGGGAAAAGCACCCTGCTGAGAATCATGGCGGGTGAAGACACGAACTTCATGGGAACCGCACGTCCCGCGAAGGGGATTGACATTGGCTACTTCCGCCAGGAGCCGATCCTCGATCCCGATGCCACGGTCGACCAGTGCATTCAGGAAGCGGTGTCCCACTCGCAGGCGATTCTCGATCGCTACAACGAACTCAACATGAAGCTGGGTGAATCGCTGTCGCCGGAAGAAATGGAGAAAGTGTTCGCCGAGCAGGCGCGGGTGCAGGATCAGATCGACGCGGCCAATCTGTGGGAACTCGACCGAACCCTCGAACTCGCCAGCGACGCCATGCGACTCCCTCCCGGGAACGCCTTGGTTCGAACACTGTCGGGGGGTGAAAAACGCCGCGTGGCGATGTGCCAACTGGTGTTGCGGGCACCCGACATGCTGCTGCTGGATGAACCGACAAACCATCTCGACGCGGATTCAGTCGGGTGGCTGGAACGTTATCTGCATGACTTCAAAGGGACGGTGGTCGCCGTCACGCACGATCGCTACTTCCTCGACAACGTCGCGGGGTGGATCCTGGAACTCGACCGGGGGCGCGGAATTCCCTACGAGGGGAATTACTCCGCCTGGCTGGAACAAAAGCAGGGACGCCTGGCGCTCGAAGAAAAGCAGGAATCCAAACGCCAGAAGACCTTGAAGAAGGAACTGGAGTGGGTTCGTATGAACCCCAAAGCGCGGGCGACCAAGAACAAGGCCCGTATGGAACGGTACGAGCAGATGCTCACCCAGGAATACGACGCCCGGGAAGACGCGCCCGACATTCAGATCGCGACCAGCCTGCCACTGGGCGACTTGGTGGTGCGGGCCGAGAATCTCTCCAAAGGGTACGGCGATCGGCTGCTGTTCGAGAACATGACATTCAACCTGCCACGTGGCGGGATCGTGGGGGTGATCGGCCCCAACGGCGCGGGAAAGACCACGTTGTTCCGCATGATCATGGGTCAGGAAACGCCCGATGCCGGCACGTTGCGTGTGGGTGAGACCGTGGTCCCCTCGTACGTTGACCAGTCACGCGACGCGCTCGATCCCAAGAAGTCGGTCTACGAAGAGATTTCGGGAGGACTCGACGTGATCGAGATCGGCAAAGTACGGATTCACTCCCGCAGCTACGTCGGCCGATTCAACTTCAAAGGTCCCGATCAGCAGAAGCTGGTGGGAGAACTTTCGGGCGGGGAACGGAACCGGGTTCACCTGGCGAAGATGCTGCGTTCTGGCGGAAACCTGCTGCTGCTCGACGAACCGACCAACGATCTCGACGTCGAAACGCTGCGGGCGCTCGAAGAGGCGTTGCTCAGTTTCGCGGGTTGCGCCGTCGTGATCAGCCACGATCGGTGGTTCCTCGACCGGGTCGCGACGCACATTCTGGCGTTCGAGGGGGACAGCCGGGTGTACTGGTGTGAGGGGAACTATCAGAGCTACGAGACCAATCGTCGCACACGTATGGGAGTCGACGCCGACCGCCCGCACCGCGTACGGTACAAACCGGTCAAGGTGTAGGCGGCTCCCGGCGGTTTCCAATCCTCAAAGCCGACCGGAATGAGCCCTTTGCAAACAGCGGTTATACTCCCGACACACCCTTTCCATTCGAGTCTATGGCGAGACCCACCATGCGTCGCTCGTGGCTGCTGCTGTTGTCCGTTTGGGGAATTCTGGGATTTGTCGCGAACGCCCAGTCAGACGACTGGCCGGCGTTTCGCGGTCCGAGAGGTGACGGTGTCAGCAACGAAACGCGTGTTCCGCTGAATTGGGATGCGACCAGCGGGGTTCACTGGAAAGTCGCGCTCCCGGCACCCGGCAACGGCAGCCCCATCGTCGCCGAGAAACGTGTCTGGATCGCGGGGCCCAATGCCGACAACACTGAACGCGGCCTCTTCTGTTACGACCGCAATGGGGGACGGCTCGTGTGGTCGAAGATGGTAAAGTTCACCGGCGAAGATCCTACGCACCGCACGAATCCCTATTGCAGCTCGACCCCGGTGACGGATGGTCGTCGTGTTGTCGTCTGGCATGGATCAGCCGGCGTTTACTGTTATGACCTCGCGGGAACAGAACTCTGGCATCGCGACCTGGGAACATTCAAGCACATTTGGGGCTACGGGTCGTCCCCCGTGATTTCTGGCGAGCGTCTGCTGCTGAATTGTGGTCCGGGCGAGCGCTCATTTGTGACCGCACTGAACATCAAGACCGGCAAGACATTGTGGCAGGTCGACGAACCGGGTGGCGCCAGTGGCGAAAAAGGAGCCGAGGAGTGGATTGGCTCATGGAGTACTCCCATCGTGACGCAGGTCGACGGCCACGAACAGGTGATCGTCAGTTTGCCACACCGTGTGAACGCGTACGACCCGGCGGACGGGAAGATCCTTTGGACGGTCGACGGGTTGGGGAAACTGGTTTACACCAGTCCGCTGATCAGTGAGGGGATTGGAATCGCGATGGGGGGCTACCATGGGCCGGCGATGGCCTTCAAGCTCGGCGATTCGGGAAACGTGACAAAAACGCATCGGCTCTGGCTTACTGAAAAGCCCAATCCGCAGCGAATCGGTTCGGGAGTTGTCATCGGCAAGCACCTTTACATGGCGAATGAACAGTTCATCGCCCAGTGCATCGACATCACCACCGGGAAGGAGCTGTGGCAGTCGCGGATGCCCCAGGGGGTCATTTGGGGATCCCTCGTCCGCGTCGCGAATCGCCTTTACGTGACGAACCAGGAAGGAACGACACTCGTCTTTCGAGCCGATCCAGAGACGTTCGAATTGCTGGCCGAGAACAAGCTCGACGAACCGAGCAATTCGACACTGGCGATCTCAGACGGCGAGATTTTCCTGCGGACTCACAAGCATTTGTTTTGCATCGGACATTGATTCGGCGTCGGCGAACCACAGTCGAAGAGACGTGCCCCATGAACGAACCGTCGAACCTGCGGCTGGCGATTTGGGCCGGATCGAAAACGCCCGTGTTCGTGTCGGCGCAGCAGCGAATTCCGGACGTGACGCTGGCGGCAATCGTTGACTGCGACGGCAGTTCAGACATTGACACTGACACTTGGCGTTCGCAAGGCGTTGCCGTTCAGACTGTGGACGAACTGCTGACAACGCCGGCGACTCCCTTTGACGCGCTGCTCATCGCGACGGAACAAGCCGAAGTCGCCTCGCTTCGCCGAGCGGTCGCTCTGGGAAAACACCTGCTGCTCGCCTCGCCAGAGAAATGGCCGGTTGCGGAAATCGAGGAACTGCAATTCCTGGGGGAAAAGCGGGGAGCCAGAGTCATTGTCGGTGAGCCGTTGCGACATCGGCCGTCGGTTCAGGCGGTCCGAGAGGCGGTCACGTCCGGGAAACTGGGGAAGATCGGCCTGATGCGGTTGCACGACTGGGGTCACGCCCCCTCGGTGCAGGCCGCGTCCATCTGGGAGGCGTTGCGGGCGAACATCGATCTGGCCTGCTGGATGTTTGGTGAAAAGCCCGAGTCGATGTACTGTGCCTCCTCGCAACCACTAGAAGTTGACGAGGCGACCGTCGGACCAGTGGGAGCGCTCCAAATTCATTTGGGGTTTCGCGCCGGTGGAATGGCGATTCTCGATTGCGACCGCTCGCTTCCCTCGGCTGAGATTTACTTTTCCCTTTCCGTGCTGGGTTCCACCGGCGCGACGTACGCCGACGATCATCACAATCGCCAATTGCTGTTGGGACCGGCCGGAGCCCGGGGAGTGACCAGCGGCGAAGGGGTGTTGCCCATCGTGTCGCGTCTACGCAATCTGTTCGAGGCGTGTGCGGGACGAGCTACCGCGTTGACCACATTGGAAGATCTCCGTCGCTCGGGGATCGTGCTGGCAGGGGCGAAGTTGTCGTCGGAAGGCTCGGCGGCCGTTCGGTTGACTCACCCGGAGGACCATTATGTTCTGGCGTGAATCGGCGAGTGCGTGGTGGGTTTGCATTCTGGCAAACGCCATTCATGGAAGGGGGCTGTCATGACGGTACCCCGTTGGCGTTGTGCCGTTTTGAGTGTTGTCAAACATGCATACGTCCCGCGCGGGGTGGCGGCGCATCCGCAGTTTGAGATTGTGGTGGTCGCCGACGACGCCGACCGCCCTGAATGGGTGCATCAGCGCAATCAGGAACTCGCCGACGAATTCAGTGTCCCCTATGTGCGCGATGTCGCCCGAGCCCTTTCCGACTTCAATGCCCAGGTGGCGGTCATCAGTTCCGAAGCCGAGCGACATTGCGATCTGTCGGTACGGGCGATCGAAGCGGGATTGCATGTGGTGCAGGACAAACCGATGTCGAATCGGCTGTCGCAGTGCGAACGGGTCGTCGCGGCGGTCGAACGTCGCGGCGTGAAGTTTCTATTGTGGAATCGCAATTTTCTGCCGGCGGTCGTTCAGGCCCGCGACCTGATCGCGAACGGCGAGATCGGCGAAGTCCGCTCGATTCACGTCGACTTCTATTTCGCGAAAGATGCCGGTCCACCGAAAGGTTCTCGCGGACCGGATGATCCGCCAATCGACTGGTTGACATTTCAGATCGCGGCCCACGCCGACGGATCCGACGGCGCGGTCGGCACGCTGCCCCTGGGGGAACTCTCGAACGAGGGGATCTATCCGCTGGGCTACATTCAGATGGTGTGTGGGGCCGCTGTGAAGCGGGTCTTCGCACGGACGGCGGCGCATTTTCACCAAGTGAATGTCGACAACCACGTCGAAGACCTGGCGACCGTGACGCTGGAAATGGAACGTGGAATCGTGGGGAGTCTGTGCGTGGGACGGATCGGCAACGCCAGCCATCCGGATATTGGCGAAATCAAACTGCATGTCGTGGGATCGAAGGGAGCGCTCGTCGCGAGCGAGGCCCGTCCCGAAGTGGGGGTGTATTACCGGGGACAACCGGAAAAGGAATTCAAACACCGTCGGGTGGCGAACGACGCCGACTACCTGCTGATGGAGAACTTCGCACAGGCGATCGCACACAACACTCCAACCGTTCTCGACGCTCGCGCCGGCTGGCACTTTTGCGCCACGGTCGAGGCCGCCCTGGAGTCGGCGCGAACTGGTCGTGTGACCATGGTCCCTTCGCGGCCGTCTGACTTGGATTAGACCGGATGAAAAGGAACTGGAAATCCGTTGACGCTTCCGACCGGCACCTGCGGTGTGATGAGGCGAGCCGCGGAGCATCTCGCCAACAACGAAATCCTTAGAAGCCATCGTCAAACCACATCGAGGTTTGAGATCCTCACGCGAACGCCTTCGCAAACGTCTGCACACGCCGCAGCATACCGTACAAGCCATTGCGGCGTTGCGGGCTGAGATGGCGTTCGAGACCGATTTCCTTCAGCGCCCCGCGCGCATCCAGTGTCGCCGCCTCTGTGGGGGTGCGACCGTTGAACAGGACAATCAGAACCGCGATCAGGCCGGCGACAATCTGTGAGTCGCTGTCGGCTTCCAGACGCAGAGTGTGCGGTGCCTCTTCCGTCAGGCTCGGCACAACCCACGCCTGACTCAGGCAGCCATGAACCTTGTTTTCCTCGGTCCGTTTGGCTTCGGGAAACAGAGGAAGCGAGCCTCCCAGTTCCAGCAGCAATTCCAGTTCCGCGTCGCGATCATCCAGCTCGCGAAATTCACTCACCAGATCTTCAAAGCGGGTCTTCAGCAAATCAGTCATCACACCGAACGGTCAGGTCGTGGTAGTTTGGGCCGGGGCTTTCGCTTGTGGGCGAAACGCTTTCAGCCGCTCTTCCCGGGTTTTCAAGTACGGCCCCTCAATCAGATCGATGCAGTATGGCACGGCGGGAAAGACTGCGTCGAGGCACTCACCAATCGCCCGCGGCTGACCGGGCAGATTGATGATCAGCGACTTCCCCCGAATCCCCGCAGTCTGGCGCGACAGAATCGCCGTCGGAACCTTGGTCAACGAGACCTGCCGCATCAGTTCGCCAAACCCGGGGAGAAGTTTTTCGCAAACCGCTTCCGTCGCCTCCGTGGTCACATCCCGGCGGGCGGGACCGGTGCCGCCGGTGGTCACCACCAGGCAACATCCCTGCTCATCGCACAACTCCTTCAGAGCCGCTTCGATCAACGGCTGTTCGTCCGAGATCACTCGCGGTATCGGTTGCCATTCCGACTCCAAAACGTCGGTGAGCCAAGCTTGAATCGCCGGCCCTCCGCGATCTTCGTACTCGCCGCGCGACGCGCGATCGGAAACTGTGACAATGCCAATGCGGGGAAGATCGGACATAGACTGTTGTGGAATCTGAGAGTGCCGTCAGTGAAGGGAGGCGACTTCGGGGACGCCACCCGGCTCCGGGGGTTGGTACGTCTCAAGTTCCGCGATCTTCGAGCGGATGTCGGCAATCGCCAAGTCGCTGGCGATCGCTTCGCCGAAGACGATGCGTGGATGTTTCTTGCTGGCCTCGCTGCCGACGGTTCCCGCAGTGGAAAACACCGTCAGCCAGACTGCGTTCGCCGACTTGCGCAGCGCTTCGAGCATTGCTCTTCGATCCGCATCGTCGCTGCCATCCCCCAGATTCAGCGAGATCATCCCCCCCTCCCGAAGAACGCGTTCGCCAATCGCCGTGGCTTGCGTCCAGTCGTCACTTTGTGCGGGGAGAGACAGCAGTGTCGTCCCCGAACCAATCGCCAGCCGCCGCATCAGCGGCATTCCCTCCCATTGCGACGGGGACGTCGCCAGGATCACATGGGCATGCCGATCGAGGGCGGCGGTGAGATCGAGAACACTCTGAAAATTGCCGCAATTGGTGAGCAGAACCACCGGCCCATCAAGCGGCAACCTGTCGAGCGCGACCGCCCGCAATCGATTATGGCACCACGCCCGCAACCAGATCATCGAACGGAGTACGAAATCGGGCAGCTTCCGCACCAGCAGAATCAACGCCGCGATCGTGAACAGTGTCGCGGTCAGGTACAGCAGTCGGGGGATGATGAACTGAGTTTCCAGCTCTCCGACCCAGCGTCGCAACAAAGCCGGATCTCCAACCGCGGTCGACTCGGTGAGCCGGGCACCGTAGAACTTTTCCAGCAGCCACGCGACGGCGAAAAACACCAGGACCGAAATCACTCCGCCGGAGACGTTGATGAAGTTACTCGCCGCGATGACATTCCCCTTGGATGCCTTGGGGGCCCGCTGCTGCAGCAGGGTGTACATGGGGACGAGATAAAAGCCGGCACCAAACCCGATTCCAAACAGGCAGAACCCGAACAGCTTGGGATGTTGCAGCAAAGTGAAGCCGGGAATCAGCGTGCAGATGATGATCAGTAGTCCCCCGATCGGCACCAGCCCCAGTTCCACGCGATGTCCCGAGAGAAATCCCGCGAATAGACTGCCGACCCCGACTCCCAGCCCGACCAGTACGAACAACATCGAGACCCGCAGTTCCGGTTCGCGCAGCGCATGCACCAGCCGGGGGGGCATCCAGCTCTTCATTTCGACCACCGCCTCGATCGGATCCTCGTCGGCTTCCGGATCGTCCTCCCGCGCGAGTTGTCGCCCTTCCACCGCCGCCAGCTCGGTCTTCGCGGTGTTGAGTTCTTTGACCATCTCCCCTTGCAGCAGCAGCGTCTGCCGCAGGAACAGTGTCATGAACACACAAAACGCAATTCCGGTTGATGAGAGGGTGAGCGGTTTCGAGCGCAGGACGATTCCGATATTCGTCCGCAGCGGCGTCCACCAGTTCCACGAGAGTTTCCGCTCGGGGGCGGCGGCCGCGACTGGGCGCATCAGCAAAGAGGTTCCTGTCCCCACGACAGCCAGCAGTAACAGCACGACCCCAATGATCCACTCCTGCCCCAAAACCACGCGGGTCGGATTTCCGGGAGTCACCTCCCCCTTGAGCAGGGCGTAGAGCATTCCCCCGAACGAGGTTCCCATAATCTGGGCCATGAAGCTCGTGCCTTCAAGAATACCGTTGGCCCGGGAGAGGATCGACGGGTGAATGATCTCGGGCATCACCCCCAGCTTGGCGGGGACGAAAAACGTGCTGTGCATGCCCATCAGAAAGACCGACGCCACCACCACCCCGGCACTCCAGACAGAAACCGCCCGGATGTAGGGGGAATCGACCCCCACGAAATGCGGCAGCGCCAACCCGAACAGCGCCAACGCCATCATGGCGACTTCCGCCACTTTCCAGAAGACAATGATGTTTCGCTTGCTGTAGCGATCGCCCACCATGCCGGCGAACGACGAAAACAACAGGAAGGGGGTGATGAAACACGCGGTGACGATCGAAACGACCGCCTTTTCGTCCACGTGAGGCAGTTTCGCGAAGCGAACCAGCATGTCGACGGCGTAAAAGACGGCGACCATGTGGATCGCCTGATCATTGAACGTCGCCGTGAACTGGGCCAGGATCAGCCCGAGGTACGTCTTCGATTTGAGTGAAGTTGAGTGATGCTGTGACATATGTTCTCTGATCCGGGCGGCCCCTCCGCGAATCGGACTTGGTTCGACACTTCCCCCCCAGACCGGCCCAGGGTACCACTTTATAGTCGATTGTCCCCCTCGGGGCGAAGTCGCAGCCCGACAACTCAATCCGTTCTTCGCCAGAGATTTCCCATTTCCCCCTATCCCCCGATGTGGTCCGTACGTACGCTGAGAGTATGGTGTGCAGGGGGCTGTCACAGGACCGACTTCAGCCGAGGCCGGGTTCGAGAGGTCGGTATGTCGATTTCACGTCGTCGGGGGTTCACTATCATCGAACTCCTGGTTGTGATCGCCATCATTGGAATTCTGGTGGCGTTGCTGCTTCCCGCGGTTCAAATGGCCCGCGAGGCGGCCCGTCGGACGCAGTGCAAAAACAACCTGCGGCAGATGGGGCTGGCTCTCGCGAGTTACGAGTCGGTCCATCTGGTTCTCCCTCCGAGTTCCACCAGCCAGATTGATTTCGGTGTCTGGAGTCCCAATCCCACACAGTACCACCTGCACAGTTGGGCGACGTTTCTGTTGCCTCAGCTTGACCAGACCCCTTTGTATCAACAGATCGACTTTCGAGTCTCGGCTCTGGCTCCCGCCAACACGGCTGCGGGAATCGTTCAGATCCCGGTGTATCGATGCCCTTCCTACTCGGGACTGGGTATCAGCACCGATCCGCTGTATTCCAAGCTGTTCGGGCAATACGCGGTGCGGAACTACATCGCTGTCGGGGCGACAACCGTGGGCAAATTGTGGCAGGAACCGGACGGCGTGTTCTACGCGCGGTCATCTACGCGGGTGGCGGATGTGCGCGATGGGTTATCGCAGACAATCTTCATTGCCGAGACTCGGGAACCGAAGTCGGCAGTCTGGATCGATGGAGGAACGGCGGCGATGACGACTCGCAGGTACGACGAATCGAACGCCCCCAGTTACGCCGGCCCCGAGAACGCCCTCAATTTCCATCCCTACTACGTCGCGAATGGACAGGGAATCGACGCGGAATATGGTCCCTCCAGCGGACATACCGGAGGCGTCCACCACTTGATCGGCGATGGTTCGGTGCGGTTTCTGGCGAACAACATGAACAGCGCGGTCTATGACGCGCTGGCTACGCGGAACGGTCGGGAAGTGATCGGTGACAACGGCTTTTAGGCACAGCTCCGACCGACCCTGGGATCTAGGGTTCCGATCCGCGAGAAAAAAAATCGGGCCAGATAGTTGGCCATAACTCGCTCACCCTGAAGGGGTTACATCCAGCGTGCTGGTTCCCCTTGAGAAAAATCTGAAAAAAGTTCATATTTTTGAGCGAACCAACTCGGTTCGCGGATCGTCTTTGGCAGTAGAGACTGACAATCTCCCCCGGCTTCACCGCCGGGAAACACTGTCCCACTGACCCGAAGTCGGGCACGGGCGTCGATGTTCGGCGCCGGTATTCATTTGTGACTGCGGCTTTCTCGCAGGAGGTCTTGCAATGTCGATCAACAGCCAGAACACGAACGTGGTGTTCCAGACCCTCGTCGCCCAAAATGGCGTTCAGGTCTCGGTGGCTGGTGTCGCGCATCGCCTGGATCTCGCGGAGAGCCAGTTTTCAGGGATGCAACACGCCAGGATGCGTGAGGGAACATTAAAACGTTCGGCAGAACGCCCCTCCGCAGCCCGCCAGTATCCAACGCGGGCCCCGTGGCCGGTCCATATGCGACCGCAGCTATGGGCTCGCATGGTGCTGTGCGGCACAGTCAGCGGCTGACCAGCCGCCGCCGCGTGTTGTTTGTCTGAAGTGTGTGGAGCGGGGAAACGAGGGTTCGTTTCGCCCCTCCCGCCCTGTGGGTTCTTCCCGAGAGTTCGTTCGCCGTTATCGCGAGCGATCGATCGCGGTTGAGCACCGTGGGCCGACGCGTTCGCGTCGCTTCAGGCACATCTGTCCCACTCTCCAGCGAGGCGTTCGCACGCCCCCGCTGGTTTTCCTCTCAAGATCGGGTTTGGCCCTGCCGTACGCCGGCGGGGTACCTCGATGGGAAGAGCAGTCATAATGGATGCCGAAGTTTTCGATTTGTTGAAACTGGCCCGCGATGGCGACCACGACGCCTTTGGCCAACTGGTGATCCGGTACGAGCCGATGGTTTTCGCGACCATCTGTCGGCGGTTGAAGAACCGGACCTGCGCCCGAGAGGTGACGCAGGATGTCTTCATCCAGATGTTGCGCAAGCTCTCTCAACTCCGGGACGACGCCCTGTTCGAACCGTGGTTGCGAAAGATCGCCGTCCGGTTGGCGATCAACAAGGCGGTTCGCCGGCCGCGCGAGCGGCTGGGTGAGGACGACGCGCTGGGTGCCGTCAAGTCGAGCGGAACCGCTCCGCTCGACCGAATGGTCGCCAGCGAGAACGCCGACAAGCTGCGGGAATGTCTGGGCCGGCTGCGGGAACTCGACCGGAACACGCTGGTCGCGTTCTACTTCGAAGGTCGGTCGCTGCAGGAAATGAGCGATCAGTTCGCCAGCCCCGTTGGCACGATCAAGCGGCGGCTGCATACCGCCCGCAACCGGCTGCGGGAAACGATGACCGAACTGCAGCTCGTGGGTTGATGGCTCGCCATCACCGGTGTTTTTTGTTGGTAGCATTCCGGTCACCGATTCCGAGGGGCCGGGGCAACACGCCGCGGCGTTCGTCGATAGATGAACGCCGCGGCTGTTTTTATTCTCCGCGCGGTTTCCGATACACTTCTCGGACGCGACCTTCGAAATTTGTCGGTGGTCCCCTGTTGTTTCCCAGCGAGTCGCTCCCCGTTCCTGTTTGACGGGCCGCCGTCCGCTCTCCTGATTCTGCGTCCACCAATTCCCGATGCGCTCTCCGCTGGTTGTCATCAACGTTGTCGGTTTGACGCATGAAATGCTCGGGGAGCGAACGCCACACTTGTCGCGGCTGGCCGCCGACGGCTTCGCGCGTCCGATGGGAACGGTTCTGCCCGCCGTCACGTGTTCGGCTCAGTCGACGTTGTTGACGGGGGAATTGCCGAGCGGACACGGCATCGTCGGGAATGGCTGGTATTTTCGCGATCTCGCCGAGGTAATGTTCTGGAAGCAGTCAAATCACCTGGTGGGGGGCGAGCCGGTCTATCAGGCGGCCCGCCAGCGCGATCCCAACTACACGGTCGCCAAGATGTTCTGGTGGTACAATATGTACGCGAACGTCAACTGGTCGATGACGCCGCGCCCGAGCTATCCCGCCGACGGGCGCAAGGTGTTTGATTCGTACAGTCAGCCGGCGGGATTGCGCGACGAACTGCAATCGCGGCTGGGGGTCTTTCCTCTGCCGAAGTTCTGGGGGCCGACCGCCGACATTGGCAGCACCCGGTGGATTGTCGACGCGTCGATCGCGGTGTTTGAGAAATACCGCCCGGATCTGTCACTCGTCTACCTGCCCCACCTCGATTACAACCTGCAGCGACTGGGGCCAGACGACCCGAGGATCGACGCCGACATTCGGCACGTGGATGCGGAGACCGGCCGACTGATATCGGCGGCGCGGGCGGGGGGAGCGGAGGTGGTCGTGGTTTCGGAATATGGAATCACCGCGGTCGATCGTCCGGTGCATCTCAACCGCGTTCTGCGCGAGGCGGGCTATCTGACAGTTCGCAGGGAGCCATTGGGATGGGAGACGCTCGATTGCGGAGCGTCGCGGGCATTCGCGGTCGCCGATCATCAGGTGGCGCACGTCTATGTCCGCGATCCGTCGGACGTTTCCGCGGTGGCCCAGTTGCTGTCGCGGACGCCCGGAGTCGACCAGGTACTTGACCGCGACCAGCAAAAATCAGTGGGGATCAACCACGACCGGTCCGGGGATCTGGTTGTGATCGCGAGTGAGCGGGCGTGGTTCACCTATTATTTCTGGCTCGATGACAGTTTGGCCCCCGACTATGCCCGCACGATCGACATTCACCGCAAACCGGGGTACGACCCGGTGGAACTGTTTGTCGACCCCCAGTTGAAGTTTCCCAAACTGCGTGTCGCCCGTCGGCTCGCCCAGAAGAAGTTGGGTTTCCGCTACTACATGGATGTCATCGGACTGGATGCGACGATCGTCAAAGGGAGCCACGGCCGACTCCCCACGCGGGGCAAAGAGGAATCGGAAGCTCCGGTGTTCATTGCGTCGTCAAAGGGGCTCGAACGGGACGCGATCGCCATGACGGACGTGAAATCGCTGTTGTTGCAGTTGCAGTTTGGTGGGGCCTGATTGGTTTTTGCCCATCGCCGCCGGTAGAATCCCCATTCGGATTGGGATTCACCCTTCACTGAAAGTCATCTGGGAGGCAACGTGGACGAAGAACAAGACGATTTCGCAGAGGTCCGTCCGACACGTCGGCCCCGTAAAGCAACGGCATCGAAAACGCTGCCGGTGTTTGTGCTGGTGATGATGATTCTGGACATACTCTTCTCACTCGGAAGAGTCCTGACCGCGTTTGCCAACTTTTCGTTGGTTTTGGTCGCCCAGCAGCAACCAAAGTTCCAGTCCCTGGTTGGGATCTCTGTCGCTTGTGGAGTGCTGGATGTTCTGTTGTTTTTATTGGGACTTCCAGCGGCGATCGGCATTCTGATGAAGGCCCCCTGGGGGAAGACGTTGGGGTGGGTCGCGGTGGCGGTCACCGGGTTGTCGATCCCAATCACCGCCTACTCCGGTTATCTGGCGATCCCCATCAACATGCAGGGGGCGATCGCGGCGGGGGCTGACACGAACGTCATTCAGGGAGCGGCGGTCGTGGGAGTCTTGATTGGGGTTGGTATCCGCCTGCTCATCCTGGTCTTGTACATCGTCGCGCTGGTCCAGTTTGGCAAGTGGCTCGCGGCCCGTCCCGCCGAGAATGACGAATAAATGAACTCGGTCGCGTAAATGAACACCGTCGCGAATTCCCATGGCTGAACCCAGTATTTTTCTCGAAGACGATCCAGAAGTGCCGGTCCGCCCGAAGGCCCGAGCCCGCAGTGAATCATTGCCGGTGCTGGTGATCGTGGTGATGATCATGGAGCTGATCGCCTGCGCGACGAAACTCTTTGGAGTGTTGTCCGGCGTACTGATCGCGCTCGGGATCATTCCGGAACAACAGGCACAACTTTCCCGGGAACAATTGATCCTCGCAACGGTTGTGAATGTTCTGGTCTTCTTGACGGCGTTTCCAGCCGCGATTGGGATTCTCCGAAAGCGGTCGTGGGGTCTGACGCTCGGGTGGATCGCAGCGGTCGTCGGGGCGATTGGCGCGGTGATCGGGGGAGTGATTTCGATTCAACAGATCGACAAACTCTCCAATCTGCCGACAGGGCTGCCGCCCGACGTGATGCGTATCATCATGCTCGTCGTGACCGTGGTGACACAGGTGTTGACTTTGGCTTACATCATCACGCACTGTGTGGCCTTGGTGAAATTCGGAAAGTGGCTGGCGGAGCGTCAAGGCCCGCCAGGATCTGAAGGGGTGGATGGAGTTCGATAGGGTTTTCGCGAAGGATCTTACTGCGAAATCCGTTCCTCCAGTTCCCGCACCTGCTGCTGAACCGGCTCACGATACCGCGGTGGCCAGTTGGTCTTCTTCAAAACCTGAAGCGACTCCTTCGCTCCCTCCCGATCCTTCGCCGAGATCTGGTTGCGAATCACGCCAAACAGTCCGTTGGGATCCATCGGGCGGAGTCGCAGAACCTCCCGCCACTCCGTCAGGGCGTCCTGAAAGCGGTTCTGCCCCTCGCGGATCTGCGCCAGGTTCTGGTGTCCCTCGGCGTCGTTGGGTAACAGGTCCAAAACACTGGTGCGGGCCCGCTCGGCGGCCGCCGCGTCGCCCAACCGGTCGTACCGCGATCCCAGGTCGGCATACACTCCGTAGTTGCGACGCGATGACTGAGCCGACTGCAACAGGCGGTCAATCGCACCCAGGGGATCCTCCAGCCGATCCAGACACGTGACCAGCAATCGCTGCACCTCGGCATCATAGGGACGCAACTCCCAGGCGATCAGCAGTTGTTCCTTCGCTGCCGCTGGCTGGTTCTTGTCGAGCAGCACTTCACCCAGCGCCTTGCGCACTGCGGGTCGGTCGGTCTTCGACTCGGCTGTCTCGCGATTGAGGTCGGCGGCGTACTTCACCAGATCGGGAGACGAGTTCAGTACTTGTTTCAGGACACTCAATGCGGTTCCGTGCTGTCGCGCGTCAGGTCCCCAGGCTACCAGGCCGCTCGTGGCGTCGTCGACAGCTTTGGCGGTCTCACCCAAACCGGCATACGCCAAGGCACGATCGGTGTAGTAGGTGCCCAAGCTGCCATCCTGGGCACCCCGGTCGATCCGCGATTCCTCTCGCAGTGCAATCGCCTCCGTCAGCAGCCGAACCGCGTCGGCGTAGCGCGTCGTTTGCAACGCGCTCTGCCCCAGACGAGCTGCGGATCCTTCTCCCCAGGTCTTGCGACTGCGGAAACGTGCCTCAGCGGCCGACTGAACTCGCGCCACGTCGTTGGGACGTTGTGTCTGGAAGTAAGCGTACGCCAGCATGACAACATACTCCACATGGTCGGGATTCTGCTCGATCAACTGCTCCAGCAGCGCGACCGATTCGCCGAACCGCTGTTTCCCTTGCAGGAATTGCACCAGCAGCGATCGACCGTTCTCTCCTAGCACCTTCTTTCCGTGCGCGTCGAACAGCATTGCGATTGCCCGGTCTTCGAGTCCCAGGCCACTCCACAGGTAGCGAGCGATATGTTCGACCACTTCCGTCTGCGCTCCTCGTTTCGCGTAGACCTCGTCGGCCACCTTCGCGAACACCTCCGTTTTTTCCTTCCAGAATCGTCCGGAGTCAGCGTCTCGTGCGTAGCCGATCCGGTAGTTCCCGCGCAGTGTCGTCAGATCTTTGCGAAGCTCGGCGACAAACAGCGCCTCCAGACGGGGCGAAAGATCTCCCACGTCTCCCAGCTCTCGCCTCCATTCCGCCAGATACGATCCGTAATTCGACCAAATGTCGCTGTTGTAGGTGAACCGGAACCAACGCGGCGACTGTTCCGTTCGGTCCATCAGGAACGCCAGCGCCTCCCGGGGACCATTCACCGCGTGCAGCGTCGACGCGACCTGCACAACAATGCTGGTGTAGTTGCTCGTCTGCGTTTTGAGAAGTTCCGGGACGATCTTGGTGGCATAACCCCGCAGGTCGGCCTGGACCGTCGCGTATTTGCGGTCCGCCGCGACACGATACAGGGAACACAACGTCGAATTGACGTTGTACCGCTGGCTCTGATCGCCGGTCGTCTCAAGTCGCGTGATCAGCCGGCTTCGCATCGCCTGATAGAGTTCCTGCCCCTTGCCAAGTGACACCGGACTCTCCGTAGTCAACGCCCCCAGCCACACTTCATACAGTCGATCGGTGAAGAAGATCTCCTGCTGGCCGTGAACCGGGTGTTTCAACTGCGCATCGAAGAACCGTTCGGCCTCAATGAAGCGCCTTCGGTCACGCAGATACGACGAGTAGGTTGAGATGGCATTTCTCGCGCTGTACGGGAGAAAGCCTCCCTGTGCCTGTTCGAATTCGCGGAGTCCCGCACTGAGTAACTCGATCGCTTTGTCCTGCCATGGTTCCGCTGCTTGGGACCACAACACCCTCGCGTATTGCTCGGCGATATGCAGGCGATCGTACGACCCGACACGCTGGGCACCGTGCAATTCAGTCAACGCCTGAATCTGTACATCGGCCAACCGCTGCGGGGTGATCTTCCCGAGCGATGCCAGAAAGTCGGCCATCAATCGCGGTTCACCCGGCGACCAGCCATCCCGAATCTTCGGTTGCTGATTGGGGTCGAGGTTGATCACCGATTCCGTTCCTTCTTGCACGACCCAGCCCGTCTTCGCGAGCGCCCGTTTGAGAGCGGCGACCGCCCGGTCGATATGTGGTCCCGGCTGGTTCCGCACTTCGGCCGCCCGGCGTTCCACTTGCAATTCCAGCAGGTCGAGCGCCCGCTGATCGACCCGCGTTTTCGCCCGTTTGCGGACGGCGATGATCTGATCCCGCAGTTCGTCGGCCGTCGCTTCGTCGCGAATCTCGTCCAGAGTCGGCTGCATTGCCTGCACGAACGGATACACCTTCCCCGCCGAGTGACCGATCACACTGTCTGCCAAGACCGACAGCAACCGGAAGTCGTGCGTGGCGGCGTAGAACTGCTGCAGATACCCCAGGTAGCTGCCTGGGGATCCCGACTTCTCGAACAAAGCGCGGAACAGCAGCAACACGTCATCATTCAGCTTGCTGGGCAATGCTCCCGTGGTCGCCTGCCAGGGCTGAAGCCGCTGGCCCAACATTTGCCCCATCTGCCATTCTTCTGCGGTCTTGAAGATCTGGATGCGGGCATGATCGTATTCGGCCCGACGTCCCGCCGCCTGGTACCAGCCCGAGAGTGCCCGGTACGCCGGCGGTGTGAGTTCGTCGGCGGTTTCGGTCGCTTCGAAGAGACCGATCGCCGCCGGTACGTCACCCAGTTCCGCGAGCAGATATCCCAGCGCGAGCCGCCAGCGTTCGCCATCTTCTTCGAGTACCCAACCCGCGAGCCGCGTTTTCAATTCCAGCGGCCGGTCGAGACCAACCAACACCTGGTACTGCAGGTTCTTCCACAGGGGATTGGCAGGCTCGGCGGTTTGTGCCGCCGCGATGAATTTCAGCAGCTCGTCGGCCCACTTCGGATCGGCCTTCGGTCGGCAGGCAAGGTGCGACAGAATCAGCAGGGTTCGCAGCCGGGCGGTGCGGGTGAGCTGTCGACGCTGCGCGGCCTCTTGAGCGTCGGCTTGAGCGCGGGCTTCCTCGGCGGCCGTCGGTGCGGGGCGGGCGGGGTCCGGTTCGGGTTGCGGTTCGTGCTTCACAATTGGCAACTGGTCGAGCAGCGCGAGAGCCCGCTCGCCACAATTGGCGAGGTCCGCTTCCACCTGCACATCGAGATGCAGAATCTCCAGGTTGATCCACAGTTGCAAATCGGCCGGTCGCCTGGGCAATTCAACCTGCAATCGGTGTGCGAAGCCGGTTTGTGCCTCCCTGCGAATCCGCTGGCGTTCGTCCGCCTGCTGTTTCCGGGGGAGTGTCCCGAGATTCTCGATCGCCGCCAACCCGATCGCCTCGCGACGGGCGATCATTGCGTCAGTCAGACTGTGCAGCCGCTCAATCAGTTGTCGCAATCGCTCGGCGGGAGGTGACGCGGCGACGGTCTGGTCGAGCAGCGAGAACAGTTCGTTCTCGGTCTCGGGGGTCCAGGCGAGCGACAGGAGGTGGTCATAGAGCGACTGAGCGAAGCTCTGACGGAACGGGGGAGGCCCCTCGGCGAGTTGCCGTCGCAGGAACGGGAGAACTCCCTCGGTGTCGGCGTAATTCAACACGCGGAGGACGCTGTTGGCCCAGGTGAGGTTTTGCGAATCGTTCCGGTTCGCCCGAATCGCCGACTCACATTCCTCCTTCCATCGCGCCAGCAGCACATCGCGAATCTTCAGCAGCCGCTCCTTGGGGAGATTGCTGGTGTTGGTGAGCGACCACTCCAGGTATTTGCCGACCCAACCGATCTCCAGGGTCGCGACGTTTGTCGCCAGCGTATCGAAGAGTTGCAGTCGCACCCGTTGCGACTGGGGCGTCTGATTGAACAGATGGTTCCCCAGAACCTGGTCGGCAAGGTCCGGATTTCCTTTGTTCGAGGCGATCGCCAGCACGAACTCGGCGAGAGGCTCGTGCCACTGTTCATCGCAAAGGTTGTTCGAGAGATAGTGTCGTTGTCCAAAGCAGTAGTAAATCGCCGCCTGACCTCGATAGTAGTGTACCGGGTTCGCCAGGGGAGCGACGGCGGAGGCCTCTTTGAGCCACTGTCGAACCAGGGCATCGGCCTCTTCTTCGCGGTCAGTCTGTACCAGCGCACCCAGGAATTGCAACCACGGATTCATCGATTGTGGCTGCAAGTCGGTCACCCGTTTCAGTTGCACGACCAGTTCCGGGAATCGCCCTTGCGAATGCAGAAAGTCGGACTGCGCTTCGAGGAAAGACTGCCGTTCTTGTGCGTTCCATTCCCCCGTTGGATCTGTGAGAAGGCGCTCCAGCCAGGTGAACGCCATTTCGTAATCTCCGGCGTTGAACACCATTTGAGCGAAGTGCCGCTGCTGGTAGGAATCACGAGGGTTTTCCTGTGCGGTCTGGAATGCCAGGGCAATTGCCTCGTCCAGGCGGCCCACCTGCTGGAACAGATTGATCCGATGTTGCCGGAGCATCACTTTGGCACCGGAAAAGTCGGGGGCCGAATCATAGATTGGCTGCAGACTCGCGATCAGTTCGAGACTCTCATTCGCTTCAAGAATGGACCCCGCGTGGCCGACCAGATACTGAGCGAGGAACAACCGTTCGGTCTCGGGCCGGGATTGGATGCGAGCGAGAATCTCCGGGAACGCCAGCCGCCACTCTTCATGCCGCCGACTCGTCTGCCAGACCGCTTCACGTATCCAGGCCACGGCCCGGGGGTTCTTCGCCAGTCTCTCGCACTTTGCGAGCGCCCCATCCACGCGACCCCAGCGCTGCGTGGTGGAGTAGTACAACACCAGAGTGAACACGTCCTCGAATCGCAAATCTCCCAGTTGGCCTTGCATTCGCTTCGCGTCGGCGACGGAAGGCAGGGGCAAATTCAGAATTTGCGACCCGTCGCGCACCGCCAGTTCCGCCGACATCCGCCGGGCGAATGTCGCGGCGTCATGTTCCGTCACTTCCTGAGTCACCAGCGACTGCCGGCGATCTGCGCCGTCGAAGGTCTCAATCCGTTTCGGGAAGAATCCCGCGCTCGTTTCGACAAAGTCGCTGAACTCCACCCGCATTCGGCGGGATTGCAGGAGCGAGCGGTGACTCAGCACCACCTTGCGCGTGGTATCGATCAGGAACTCATCCGCGATGTTCGCCGGGTCAAGAACGACCTTGAGGCGTACCCTTTGATCCCCCGACGGCTCGACGGTGGTGGTATAGCCGGGATCAGCGCTCATGACGCTTTGCAATGAGTAGTCCGTCAGTTCCAGAACCTGCGTGGGAACCAGGTCGCCTGCGATCGAATTGCGCGACGTGCCGAGTTCGAATCCCGCGCCGACAACACCCCGTTCGTTTTCGTTACACCAGTGAGTCGACGTCTGACTGCCAGCGTTTTCAGTCCGGGTGAGCCATGTTTTGGGAGAATACAGTTCCCAGCGTTTCGTACGGGATTGCAGCCGATTGCGGGCCGCCTCGTACGATTCGGTCGTCCGGACAATTTCAATTCCGCCCGGCAGTTTCAACAGCCGATCGGGTCGCAACAGACTCTTCGACACCGCGGCCGCTTCTTCGGTCCAGTTGGGTGATCGATCGTCGGAACCAGGAGCCGGCGGAACGGGAAAGTTGGGAATGGTTGGGATGAGCTGGCTCAGCCAGGGGTAGGGATCGGGGTAATAGGCCATCCGACCCATGAATTCGCCACCGCCGAATCCACCGCCACCGCCAAACGCGCCCATGGGTTGAAACATCATCCCCCGGCCGTTCGAATCCCAGTTTTTCTTGCGTTTGAAGTCAAGATCGTCGAAATCACCGGCAGCGGTCGACAGGTCGAGCGGACTGAGCCAGTTGCTCTGACTTTCGAAGTCGTTCTCGCCCCGCCCGATCTCCTGCCGCATAGCCTTTTTTAACCTCAGGGAGCCTCGAGCATCGTCGATCCGGTCGTAGCCATCGAACGACTGTCGTACGTTCTCCGTCTTCGCATCAAAGTCGGCATCTTGCCGCGTATAGACGGACATTTTGCGCAGGGAGTCTTCGGTGCCATCCACGGATACCGCACCCGACTCGGGCGGGCTTTCGTCAAACAGACTCCTCTCACTGCTGTCGAAAACCCGCACCGTACGATTGCTGAGTTTCGCCCCCAGGAAATTCTCCGACTCAAGTCCGAAATCCGGTGAAAAATCGGAATCGCCCAGGAACAACGCATCCACTCGTTCTGCGCCACCCATCGGGCCACTGAAATCCCGGAATGTCCCGAACGGTTTTGAACGGAAAAGTTCATCTCCGCCCCTTCCTTCCCGTGAGTAGTTCCGATACGGTCCCCCAGCGGGTCGCAGACCTGCCGCGTTTCGCCCCAATGTCGCGAACTGCTGCAAAACCCGCTGCCGCAGATTGAGCCGCCAGTTCCCCGCACCCCGCATCTGCTGCTGAACCAGTTCAAACCGGGCGTCGTCGCGTCCTTCCTGAAAGAACCGCTCGCCATCACGAATGCGGAACCGTCGCTTGACCTGGAACCGCGCACGGTCGGCGTCGGTCTCCAACACCAGAAACGACGTGTACGGTGTCATAATCTGAAAATCTTCCGACAGTGTGATCACGTCCTCTTTCACACTCGGCGTCTGACCCTGCGCCAACAATTCGTCGAGTCTCAATCGCGCCCAGAGCCGGGGGATGAACGAATTCCCTTCCTCCTCCTGCGCCAGAACGATCGGTGCCGAGAATCGAACCGGCTTCCCATCGAGTTCCCCGGTCACGACCACCTCTCCCCGCTGTTCTCCCGCGCTGGGTAGGAACCGTCCCAGGATGACTTGCTGCGACCCCGCAGGCAGGTTCGAGAGCTTGTTCGGATAGACGGCGGCGGTCCGAATTCCGCGGAACTCCACCGCCAGGTTTCGCAATCCCGGACGAACCAGGTCGGTCAACAGTTCCACCGCGATCACCCGTCCGGGCCGCTCTTGCGACACGTACCGAACCGTCCCCCCACCGAGCGCCGCCATCCCCTGCAACACCGGCCGTTCGTACGACGAACCAAACGCGACCGCGTGCATGGTTCCCGGCACACCGTCATGCAGCCGGGCGAGCTGTTGGGCGAATTCCTGCGGATCGGTCGACCCCGCGGTCACCACGCCATCGCCCAGGTAGATCACCTGGGTCTCAGGACCGCATTGCGCGAACGCCGACTGACACGCTTTCGCCAGATCGCTCCAGCCGAGAGAGGGGCGGTCGGCCAACAACTTCTGCGCAGCGGCGATTCCCTGCGGAGTGGCGGCCTGCTTCGCCGGGAATGTCCAGACGCAGTCAACATCGCACGCCGCGAGATTGAATTTGTCGTTGGGAGTGAGTGTCCCCAACAGCGCTTCGACAAACTCCGCCTGTTGCCGACGTTGCCCCGGGTCCATCGAAGCCGACGTGTCGGCGACAATCAACAGATCGAGCGGCTTGCCGTCGGGAAGAACCTCCCGCTTCCACGCGCCGGCCGCCGGCGGGGTGAATTGCATCAGAAAGTAGCCATCCTCTCCCCGCCGATGCGGTATCACCACCAGTTCCGAATTTCGGCTGTCGGCCTCCACGACCACTTCGAAATCGCGGGTCGGGACGTACTCGCTGGCAGCGAACGCCACATGGGCGGCGTGCGGCGTCTGCTCGACCCGGACGGCGTGGCTGGGAGAAGTCACCTTCTGAATGGCGAGTGACGACGCGAAGGTCAGATCGAGCGACAAATCCCGCAACGGATGCTGCCTCAACAGATCGCTTTGCAGAGCGTAACTGTAGCGGTAACTGTTGTTCCGCCAGGGCAGCACCTGCGTGTAGCTGATTTTGATTCGCTTCTCGGAATGGGCTTCGATCGGAAAGACGCGGGCCTTGAACAGGTTCCCGCCGGTCCATTCCAGGAGTCCCGGATCCCGCTTCTCGGCGAGAATCGTCTCATAGATTTCGCGGGCCCGCTCTTTCTCGACGACGTCCGCCTCAACCAGTTCGTTGCCAATCCACATCCCAAATCCCGAGATCGACGCATCAGCCGGCAGGGGAAACGTGAACACCCCTTCAAGCCTCTGGTCGGTGTGATTGACGAACGATTCTTCGATTTCCGTCCGGGCGATCTGATCGCGAATGTCGACCCGCACCCGGTGATACCCGACCGACAACGGAACATTGCGGGAGTCGATGTTGGCTTCGAGCATTCCCATCGATTCCCGAACCACCGCCCCCTTGAACCCCGCGAGCCATTTTGACTCTTTGGGGAGCGACGTCAGTTTGCGATCTTCACCCCGGAAGTATTTGTTCCCTTCCAGGGAATGCGTGGCGTTGTCGGGACCGATCAGTGAGAGGAATTGTCCGTTGGCGACCGAGGTGGCGAGTTCGCCGGCAAAGAGCCGAATTTCACCCGGCTTGGTGAACTCAACCAATCCCCCGGGGCCGACCGTGACTTCCGGACCGGTTTCCAATTTCACCAGAGCGGCGTTCGCGCCGCGCAAGACGCTGCGTACCTGATCGCCGGGGCGGATCACGAGTTTGCCAAAGATCGGAGTCCAGCGCGACTGGCCGGCCGGCTTGACGCTGACCAGCCCCTGCACGTCGGCGATATGCCCCAGCCGACCGTCGTCGGCGAGTTTCTCGCTCACTTCAAATTTCTTCGGATCGACCACGACGTTCCCCACCGCGACCTCCAACATGACCCGCTGATTCGGCCCCAGCAGAAGTGCGAGGGGGCGGTCGACCTCCGCATTGTCGCGCTGCGTGGCGACCGTTTGCGACTGCACAGAGAGTGACGCGAGCCGGTGCGTGAACGCATCGGCTTTCGCGTCGACCGTCAGGGTCTCTCCGTCATTCTCCAGAGTGAAGTGATACCGGTACCAGCTCTTGCCATCCTGCGAGAACTTTTCCGCCGGCTGCTGCTGGCGAATGCTGTCGGTGTGACGAGCGAGGTCGATTCCCAAAAGTTCCAGCAGCGCCTGATCGCTGGTTGTGGGGATCGAGCGCATCGGCGAACGTTCCACCTGCGCCAGTTCATTACCCGTCGAGAGTGTGAACAGCGATCCATCCCGAAAGACCAGGCTGCTCCCATCGGGTGAGTCGATGCGGGCCCAGCCGCGCTGGTCGAGCGAGAGGAGCGAGTCGGTGCCACTCCGTTCGACCCGAATTTCGACCCCGGGTGCTTGGGCGAACTGGTCGAGGATGGTGCCAAAACTCGCTTCGGCCGCCGGTGGTGTGACGGGGACAAAGAAGGCTGCGATTGTCAGCGCGAGGCCGGCGACGCACGCCGACAGCGCTTTCAAAGGGAGACTGAACATGGAACCTCGCGGGGGCGAAGGGACTGTATGGGAACCGGGAGTCGCGGTGACGACTGGACCAGTGAATGACGGAAAGGACGGAACGGAAGCGTTGGGGACAACCCCCTCGGCGGGGCGGCCGGTTCCCCGCGGGACAGCTCCAGGTGGAACACTGGCAGTCGGTTGAGTCGCGACGACCGCGACCGCGGGAGCGGTCGTTCGGTGCGACTCGAGAAACGCGGCGAGCGACCGGTCGCGGAGCTGGCTGAGGAAGACAGGATCCGGTTCGGGGAGATCGCGATCGACTGTGGAGATCACCCGCGACAACCAGGCTTCGGACACCGACTCCGATTCCGGGGCGGGCGCAGCGGCGTCGCCGGCGCGGTCGGGCGCCAGATCGCGCTCGTCGCGTTCGGAATCGGGTGTGGGAAACGGGCCATTCATCGGGGCGACTCCGCCGGCAGGTCGAGGTAGCGGGCAAACGCGTCACGGAACGCGACTCGGGCGCGGGTCAGCCGCGCTCGCAAGGCCTGGTTCGAACATCCCGCCCGGCTGGCGAGTTGTTCGATTTCTTCTCCGTCGAGATAACGTGCCGCCAGCAACGAACCCTGCTCAACGGGAAGTTCAGAGAGCGTTTCGCGAACCAGCTCGGCGAGTTCGCGGGAGGCGAGCGTGTCGGCGGGGGGGGGCAGTGTCGCTCCCTCCGGGGCGAAAGTATTCGCCGTCCTGTTCAAACAACCGGGCGGCGGCCTGTTTCAAGCGGTCGGTGCGTCCCTGTTTGCGGTAGTACAGCGCCACCTGACGTCGGGCGATGCCACACAACCACAACCAGAGACTGCCACGCGCCGGGTCGAATTGCTTCGCCCCGCGGGCGGCGGCGAGAAAGGTCTCTTGAACCACGTCGGCGATCTCGGATCTCTGAGGGCCGAGCAGGCGCGCGACGAACCGCCACACCGCCGGTGCGTGTTCGTCGTACAGAGACTGCCAGGCGACAGGATCACCGCCGGCCAGCCCCTGCGCCAAATCCAACTCGGTCTGGCCCACCATGCGGAGGGTCTGTTCCAGGGATGAGATGTGCGTCAGTGGTTCGAGCGAAGCGGAGCGACCGCTCCGCGACTGACTAGGATATGCGCCCCGGGGTGGAATTGTGACGGGAAAAATTGAAGATGGTGAGAAATTGGTCGTGCGGAGCGGGGTGGAGTGGACGATTCGTGGGCCTGTCTTCCGGTCGTTCTCTGCTGAGCGCGGTACCAATTGAGGCACTTCGCGCTCGCGACCCATACCCCCTTGAGGGGCATGTGAATGAGATCGAAGGCAAACTCTCGGGTGCCCGCAAGGGGTCGCTCACTAAGTGTTCGACTTCACCCCACTTGCGGTATTGATGCGGCTCCCATTATAGCGACGCCATCCCCGTCCGGATCGGGATTCGTGTTGAGCGCATTCGTCATCGAATTGCACCAAAGATCGAAACGTCGCCGGCAAGTCCTCCGGCATCCACAGCCTGATAAAGAGGTTCTCGTCCATGATCTCCTCCCCCGTCGGGGCTTCGCCTCTTCGCCGTACCGTGGACTCAGTTGACCGGCCCCCAACTGGACCCATGCCTCCGAAATCCCGGAGGGGGTCTGGGGGAGGCAGAGTCCCCTCCAGCTTCCGCTCAACGGCTTGGCCGCCGTGGAATTCGAAACCGACCCCCGAATACCCAATCAAGTGGCTCAAGAACGCTTCAATCGAGTAGCGGTTGAGTTTCTCCGCGGAATCGACGAAATTGTCCTGCACCGAGAATCTATACGTTTTTCCAGAAGTCCCACCATGCCCGGCGAACCCAATCAAAAACCCGTCTCGACGTCCCCGAAGAGCCGAGATCAGCTCGAACTGGAGTATCTCAGCCAGCAAGTCGAAAAAATGAAGCTGGAGATCGCGGAGCTGAAATCAACCTCCCCGCTGGACCGCATTCTGTCCCGTTACCTCCCCGTCGTCGCTTCTTCCATAGCGGTGGTAGGATTCCTATTCGGCGTCTATCAATACCAGCACGAGCAACTCGCCGCGGAGAACCAAAGAAGCGAATCACTGCGTCGTGAAGTCGCCCGAGGTTTCTTTGAATCGCAGCTCAAATTGTATCTCGCCGCGTCCCAGGCAGCGGCCACAATCGCGACTTCCAGCAATGAGTCGGCTCGTGACGATGCGAAGGCGCAATTCTGGGAGTTGTACTATGGCCCGCTGGCCTGTGTGGAAGACATCGGCATTGACTATGGGACAAACGACCCCGATAAGAAGGAGGATCCCAGAACGGCTGCGGTCGAAAGGGCGATGGTCAAATATGGCAACCTACTGGAGGAAAATCCGGATATCGGTGATCCCCGCATGAAAAGGCTCTCGCTCGACCTCGCTCAAGCGATCCGCAACATTGTTGGCCCGTCTTTCAAACTCCCGACCCCCGAGACGATGGACGAGCGGAACGAGAAAAAGCCAAAATGACCGCGACAGAGGGATTCTCTTCGGCCTGATGCCTTGAGGATTGCGTCAACTCGTTTCGATCTCTCGACGCGGCCAGAATGCTGGCCGTGCCACCCAGTTGTCCGTTGGTGATCTAACGGCAATCCAGTCCGAATAGAAGGGAACCAATCCGTGTTTCCCGACGTCAAACCGATTGTCCCTCCGATCCCACTCCCCGCGTTTCCTGGAGTTCATCCATGAACCGATTCGCCGGCGTCGCGTGCATTGCCTGGATTCTCCTTGGTGCCGCCATGGGTGCTGCCGGCCCGATGCCTGCCGGTCCCGTAAATGATGGCAAACCGGATGGGCATGCGGTCTTGCGGAAGATCTTGGGGGGCGAGGGAGCCGGCGATGCGTTGCCCATGGGGGTCGTGCTGCGGTTGGAAGCCGATCTCTTCAATTCCATTTCCGCCGACGAGGCCCGTGAGAGTGAATCGAACGCCTCAGAGAAACCCCAACAGAAGCGGTTCCGGGAAGTTTGGGAATTCAGCACCGACCGAGTCCATCGCGTGGTCAGAGAATACTCCCAAGACCCGAAGGCGGGGAATCGACCGACCTACCGACGAGTCGAGTCAAAACGCTGCGATACCAGCACGTTGGGCAAGATTCTGCTCGATGCCGACTTTTTTTCGTTTACCGATCGCGCCGACGAGGATTTTGTTCACTTTGCCGGGACCGATTTCGAGTTAGGACATCGCTCGATCAGCGTTGTTGTCGAGGGAAAAGAGAAACTGATCTACGGCGAATCCTGCGCAGCAGGAGGCTATTCAAAGACCAAAGCCGAAGCGTTTGGGCGATTGTATGAAACGCTGGCGAAACGGGCTCGCGACCAATGGTCTCGGTAGCAGTATCGCTTCCTTTTCGTGGATCAGTTCCCGTCAAAACCCTGGTACGAATTCTCAGGACGAGCCGATAGATGTCGGACGCCTTACGCCGCGCATACGACTCAGGCGACGCAACCGTCGTCAAAATGGTCCCGTAGACTCCCGCGTCATGGCTTCCGGGAATCACCATCTCATCGAATCGCAGATCGTTTCGCGTTCAACAAGGTCTCGATCGTTCTTTTTGCCCACCCATAGTCGCCGTCAATCGCAACGTGACAGGGGGGACGTGATCGAACCAATTTGTTGATGAGCCGCGGCGGTAATTCAAGCCATCCGGTCGCGGCGGATACAATCGAGCTGCGAATTGTCATAGACTGTGTCCGCACCTGGAGCAGCACGATACCGACCGCTTCTTGGGTACTCTTCCAAGGCGTTTTTGACCCGCAGGCGTTTCGCCTGGTGGCTTTGCCCGGCACCGTACGTTTCTGTCACTGACCGATTGCCTGTTCTCGCGAGGATTTCATGTCAGCTTGGGCGTTCGAGTGTCAATCGCGGGTGAACCCCGCAATTCGGTGGTTCGTCTCCCGCACGGCGGTCAACGAACTCCCTCCCGGCACGGTCCATGTTCTCGTCCGTGTGAACGACGATTGGTTGCCGGCCGTCGTCGACCGTTCGAGGGAACACGCCGTCGATCGGATGCTACTGCGCGACGTGATTGTGGATTCGGAAACCGACGGAGCGGAGCCGAACGGATCGGGAGCTGTCGAGTCCGGTCCGTCGACTTCGCGGGAAAAAGCGATCCAGGCGGATGAGCCGGAGAGTCCTGTGACAACCTCGTCCGCACGACAGGTGACGGCGGCAGCCATTACCATGGCTGGTGTGAAGTTTGTGGTTGTTCTCGTCGGACTGTCCACTGTATCGGGACCGGGCGAGAGTGACCTGGTCATCGCCGACCTGGAGCCGCGGTTCGGTGTACCGGTCATTCTGATGGGACAGGAAGAAGACGGGACTCCTGTCTACTATGGCGACCCGACACTTCAGGAACTCCTTGCGGCGGTCCCCGTGGATCGTCTGCCGTGGAAGCAATACGCGGTTTGACTCGTCCCATTCTGTCCGCTCGTCGAGCATTCCTCGGAAACGTCGGAAATGCGGGGCCGCAGGCCGCGTTTCCGCGAATCTCCAGACTCCCTGAAAAGTGGGCGTCCGTGTGGTTGCACCCACGACGGGGAATGCCGACAATGGTCAGCGTCACGGCCGATTCCCGGTCCAAATTTCGCGAACTCCCGCGGGATTTCTTCGCGACGCTCTCTCAACCTCCGACGATGACGACCTCACCTCCTCCCGATCAAGACCCGGCGCAGGCCGCTGAGTCGACAGTCAACATGACTCTCAAGGAGGCGCTGGAACTCGGACGTCGTCACCACGTTGCGGGAAATCTGGAAACCGCCGAACAAATCTATCGCGAAATTCTGCGGGTCAAGCCGCAGCAGCAGGAGGCGCTCCACTTCCTGGGAATGCTGGCCCATCAGACGGGGAATTCCGAAGCCGCTCTGGACTTGATGCTCGCGGCCATCAAGATCGATCCAGGGTACGTCGCGGCGATCAACAATCTCGGCAATGTGCTGATGCATGTGGGTTTGTTTGAACGGGCGGAGTTCGCATTCCGGCGGGCGATCGAACTGGATCCGAATTTTGTCGATGGATACAGCAACCTGGCGGCCGCCTGTAATATGGCGGGAAAATCCGAGGAGGCACTCGCGATGTGCCTGCGGGCCGTCCAGTTGACTCCGGAATTGGAATCCTCGGAGCTGGAACTGGCGGAGTCGCTGGCGGCGGAGGGGCAGGTTGAGCAGGCGGCGTCCGCGTTCCAGTCCACTCTGATGCGTCGGCGGTTGCAGCCCGATTTGTACGGTTCTTTGGGACACGCGCTGTCCCGTTTGGGCAAACTCACGGAAGCGGCCGAACTCTTTCGAAATTGGATACGACTGGACCCCGAAAATCCCCGACCAGGACACCTTCTGGCAAGCTGTACCGGTGTCGCGGTTCCCGAACGCGCCAGCAATGAATACATCCAGGATGTTTTCGACAAATTCTCCGAATCGTTCGATACCGTTCTCAAGCGACTCGACTACTCGGGACCGCACTTGATGATTGAGACGATCACCTCGGAACTGGCCGCCAACGTTCCTTGTGATGTTTTGCTTGACGCGGGGTGCGGAACGGGGCTGTGCGGTCCCCTGTTACGGCCAATCGCCAGAAAAATGATCGGGATCGACCTGTCGGCGGGAATGCTGGCGAAAGCGCGCGAGCGCGCCGTCTACGACGAATTGCTGCAGGTGGAAATCACCGAGTTTCTGCGGAGCCAATCGCAGGCGTACGACGTCATCAGTTCCGCGGACGTATTGAGTTATTTCGGGGAACTGTCGGCGTTTGCCGCGGCGTCCGCGAATGGACTGAAGCCGGGCGGGCTGCTCGTTTTCACGGTTGAGAAGGCCAATCCCGAAGACGCGCCGGGGGGCTATCGATTGCAGTATCACGGCCGCTATAGCCATACCGACACCTATCTCCGGTCGGTGTTCGAGATGGCTGGATTTCGCGTCACTTTGGTCCGGGAGATTTTCCTGAGAAGCGAGTCCGGAAAGCCGGTCTCCGCGTGGCTGGTGGCCGCGCGTTCCGCGAACCCGTACGATCAGAAGTAAGTGACACATGCCAGTTGCAGTCGATTTTTTAAGCCTCTCGGGCCCGCTGGCCAGCTCGAATCCGTTTGTTCTCCGGTCGATGACGGGGACCGAGGAACTCGGTCGACCGTTTGAATTCGACGTCGAACTGCTCAGCGAACAGCACGATGTCGATCTCAGCAAAGTGCTGGGATGCGGCATGACGATCAAGGTCCCGCTGAAGTCCGACAGCGTGCGTTTTTTTCATGGGATCGTCAGCCGTTGTCAGCAGGGAGAGTTTGTCGCTCATCGCTATCAATATCGAGCGACGTTGCGTCCCTGGTTGTGGTTTCTCACCCGGACTGCGGATTGCCGGATTTTTCAATCCATGACAACTCCCGCTATCATCCAACAGGTTTTTCGCGACCAGGGATTCTCCGATTTCGAATCGCGATTGTCGGCGACGTACGAACCGTGGGAATATTGTGTGCAGTATCGGGAGACCGCCTTCCAGTTCGTCAGCCGTCTGATGGAACACGAGGGCATCTATTTCTATTTTATCCACGAGGAGCAAAAGCACACTCTGGTGCTGTGCGACGGGATCGATTCGCATAGTCCGGTCGAGGGGCAGGCCACGATTTACTTCCTGCCCCCCAGCGACAATGTGGTACGCGACGAATCCGTCTTCGAATGGGCGACCTGGCGTGAATTTCAGCCAGCGAAAGCGGTCTTGAGGGACTACTACTTTGAGACCCCCGCGACGGATCTTACGGTCACCCTCAAATCCAAGCTCTCTCCCTCCCAAGGATCGCAGGAGATCTTTGATTATCCGGGCTCTTTTCGCAAGAGCGGACATGGAGAACACTTTTCAAAGATTCGAGTCGAGACCTGGGAATCGCAAGCGGAACAGGTTTCACTTCGTTCGGATGCGCGCGGCCTGGCAGCCGGTTGGTTGTTCACACTGGCGGACCATCATCGTGACGATCAGAACCGTGAATACCTGATCGTCGCGTCGCGATACGAAATTGAGACGCACATCACGCGCTCGCGTGGCGCGGCCACCATCGATCTCGATTATGTCAGCCAGCACCGCGTCATTCCCAGCGCGACGCCTTTCCGTCCGGAACGGTTGACGGTGAAACCCACGGTTCACGGTCCACAGACGGCCGTGGTTGTCGGGCCGCAGGGGGACGAGATTTACAGCGACAAATACGGCCGCGTGAAGGTCCAGTTCCATTGGGACCGACTGGGAAAACTCGATCAGGACAGTTCCTGCTGGATTCGAGTCTCGCAAACCTGGGCGGGCAAACAATGGGGGGCGGTCTTCCTGCCCCGGATTGGGCAGGAAGTGCTCGTCGATTTTCTCGAGGGGGATCCCGACCAGCCGATCATCACGGGAGCGGTGTACAACGCCGACCAGATGCCCCCTTATGTCCTCCCCGACAATCAAACCAAATCGGGACTGAAAACTCATTCCACCAAAGGGGGGACCGACGAGACCTATAATGAACTCCGGTTCGAGGACAAGAAGGGGGCGGAGGAAATCTACTTCCACGCCGAACGCGACTTCCTGAGAATCGTCGAGAACAACGACGTTCTCAAGGTCGGCTTGGAAGTCAAAGACGCCGGCGATCAGACCATCGTGATCCACAACAATCAGTCGGTCACAATTGGCAACAAGAACTCCAAAGACGGGAGCCACAAAACCGTCATCTGGAAGGATCAGTCGATCACGATTGGCAAAGATCAGACGATCAAGATCGGGTTTGGGGGCGATGGCAGCGCCAAGGATGGCGGACGCAAAATCACCATCGCGAAAAACCACGTCGTGACGATCGGGAATGACGAAACGGTCGAAATCACCAAAAACCGCACCGTGACCATTAAAGAAGGAAATGAAGAACTGACGGTTTCCCAGGGGAATCAGAAAATCGCCATCAAAGCGGGCGCGAGTTCGCTGGAAGCGGCCAAAGAGATTCTGCTCAAGGTTGGCGGCAACAGTATCAAGATCGACACCCAGGGGATCACTCTCGAAGGGATCAAGATCGTGATGAAGGCCAACACGACCTTCGACGTCGTGGGAGGGGCGAAACTCACCGCCAAGGCGCCGCTGGTGGACGTCCTGGCGGACGGAATGCTCACCCTGAAGGGGGGAATCGTCAAAATCAACTGATTCCCAACCTGTCAGGGAATCATCGTCGTAAACTGGCCGGGCATGTTGATCTTGATGACTCCCGCCCAGTTGCACATGCACATGCTCGAATCGTTGAGCGCTGGCATGTTTCCCACCAGCACCGTCGGGCTCCCGGGAACCCAGGGGGCAGGCGTCACCGGGATGCACGGCATCGGCGTGAGTACCCCCAGCGCCGCCGCCGTCGCGGCCGCCACCATTGGGTTGGCAATTGAGTTGCACACCCCGAACGGCATGATGTTCGTCATCGGAATGTGATCCATGATGTTCGCGGCCGGTTGATTGAACACCATTTCACGATTCAACGGCAACACCACCAGGGGACTGGGGGCCACGCCGAAACTGCACTGCAACAACGCGGTGTTTACGACCTGCATTCCCATCGAGATAGGCACTCCAGAATGTGAACGAACCATGTGTCGACCACAGGTTGAGACGCTATCCTGATTGCCGCCGCGCGGGGTGTCAATTGTGAAAACATGTTCACGTTGGCGATTCAGATATCCCGCTCGGCCACTGCGTCGGCGTCACGCCCGCAGCAGTCCCTGGGCAGCCAGACTGTTCAGCCCATGATCCAGAATTCCGCTCAGCAGCGCGGAGGTTTGTTCGTCAGGCGGCAACGGGCCCGCGGTATTCGAAATCGTCATTTCTCCGGTCCGCAGCGCATCGCCCAGGAATTCAATCAGTTCTGTGCGATCGTGACAGCCATCCAGCCGCCGGATCAATTCCCGGTCGAGAGGCTCCAGCTTGACCTGCTCATGGCGCAAATTGGTGACAACCTGTCCCGCGGCCGCCTGTCGGCGCGCCAGCGAACTGGCGATCGGCCGCTCTGAAATCTCCGAAACGAATCGTGGGGGATTGATCGCAAGCTCCAGCAATCCCTGCACGTGGAGCTGCAGAACCAGATCTCGAATCTCACCTTCAACCGCCGGCGGCCGCACCGTATCGCAATCCGCCAGAGCCTCAATCGCCCGTTGGACTATCTCGCCACACCAGAGCCCTGGCAGCCCGGCCTGCTCCAGGCACCAGAGTGTCGCCTTGTGAATGGGATTTGAAACCCCAACAGACTGGCCTCCGCGGGTGAATTCCCAGGGACTGTCGTCGGCGATCGTTCCCTCGGGATTCCGTCTCTTCAGAAGCGATGTCACACGAAAATGCCGCATCTGGTCCGGGCCGATGTCCCGTCGGGGAACCTGGTCGGCATGACACAGCAACGTCCGTCGAAATGTGCGATTTCGCAGGAAATCCAGGTATTGTTCGAAATGGACAATGTTGGCTCCAAGTTTCTGCAGAACTTCAATTATCTTGGGGTCGATGTTGACCGCCACCATTTCACGCAGGTACGGTTCGGCCAGGTACCGCAACTGGTGACGCGACGCCTGCTCGACAAACTCGTGGAAGAACATCGGTTCGTTGACGTCCTCCAGATGCTCGTGAAAGAGATACGAATCGTTACATTGGCGCAGGATATCGAGTTCCCGGGTCAGTAACGCCTGGTATGCCGGATCTCCCCCCGTACACGATGCCGCCAAGAAATCGAGGAGCGCCCGCGCCTGTTCGAGCTGGGCCGCAGGCTCGACAAAGCGTTTCGCATGAAACCCCATCATACGGCGGACCATTCCCCGCATGAACCAGCCAGGGTAGGTGTTGTAGCTGATATACGCGACACCGCCCGGACTCAAATTGCGCGAGCAGACTGAGAGGACATGCTCGCGAACGGTTTGCGGAACCCAGGAGAAAACACCGTGACAGATGATGTAGTCGAACAGTCCGTCATCAGGCCCAATTTCAGTGACGCTCCCGTGGCGCAGTTCGATGTTCGTCAGCCCCAGCGCTGTCACCGTTTGCGTAGCCTCGTTGATCTGCCGCTGCGACAGATCGATCCCCACAAATCGCGCTGTGGGAACCGAGACCGCCATAGGGATCAGATTCGCGCCACAGGCACACCCGATTTCCAGCACCCGGCAGCCGTCAACCAACGGTGCTTCCAGACCGAACAGTCGGGCGACCGTGGCCAGATGATCGGGATGAGACTCGCGGTACGGATTGCCCGGATAGAGGACCACATCGTAGCTGTTGGAAGTGGCCGTAGAGGAAGTCATTCTGGGAGTCGGCGGGACAGTGTTGGTTCAACGAGAGCTGCGAGTACCTTGGGTCAGAGATCATGGGAACAGAAGGACATTCTGTCAAAAGAGTCGCGGCATCGCGCCGCTGATCCAATGAAAAAGCCGGCTGTGGTCTCGTGTCGCGGAGAACCACAGCCGGCGAAGTGACACCCTGCGATCGAAGGGCGCCAGTAGCTGCTTCAGCTTCTTTCGGAATCAGACCTGAGCGGTCGCTGCACCCTGATTGCGGCGAGCCCGGACTCTGGCGACCACCACCCAGCCGAACGCCACCAGACCACCCCACACGGCCGGAGGGGCGGGAACGGCGGCACCGGTGATTCCCATCACGTTGCGGGCACCGATATCGAGAGCGACCACGAGGTCGTTGTAGTCGTTGTCACCACCGCCGCGGAGGTCTTCGATGTTGAGCAGCAGGTAAGGGCTGTTGGGAATCGCGGTGACCGACAGCAGACTGAAGTGCTGGAGGCCATCGGGGTTCTTCGAGGCGTAGGGGGTGAACACGTCCTTGCCGCCGTTGGCACCGTCCGCGACGAGGAACGGGTTGATCTGCGTTCCGGATTTCAGCTTTCCGAGCTGCACAAAGTCGCCGGGCAGCAATGGCTCCTTTTCGTTGCGTTCCCCTTTGCCGCTCCCCAGATAAGAAGCCGAGCTGGAAGCATCCGGGAAAATCAACTTGGCGTCCGTCGACTGAATCCCCTGTTTGGGGTCGTAGTCCGAAGTGTAGAAGCCGAAGCCATTGTGGTAACCGGCACCTTCACCGACGAAGTACGCCCGGACGTGGTAGTCGTATTCCAGCTTCAGCAGCGAAGGATCAATCGCTCGACCGAGCGAGCTTTGTTCGTCTGAATCCTTACCCGACGATCGGGAATTTCCTTTTTCCGAATCGCTTTTGCCATTGCTCGAACCCGATTTCCCTTTCCCAGACTCATTTTTTTTGTCGTCTGACTTTTTGTCATCGGACTTGCCATTCTTGTTTCCCAACGCGTTTCCGCGATTGTCTTTCCCCTCGGGCAGCAATTGTTCGACCGCTTTGTTCATGGTGGGCAGAAATTTCTCCATAAACGCCTTCGACCGTCCGTCAGTCGCACCCATCATTACCGGCGCGACCGTCTTCAGTCCCAGCGGACGGGCCGAAGACTGAACGGGCGACACCTTCCCCGCCTCAGCCGTGGTACTACAAATCGTTATGGTCGCAATCACAGTCGCAATCAGTGCGCTTCTCATTTTGAATCTCGCTTTCTGTCGTCTCGATTTGAGACTTGTTTAAATTCGGCTTCTGTCTTTCGCAGAAAACCGTAGTGATTCAGGGTCTTCACCCAACTCACTCGAACCGGCTCGTGTTTCAGCAGTACCGGTTTCGATCACCGTGTGACTTCACTGCAATTTGAGAAATGCAATAACTGTGCCAAATTCTGGTCACGCTAAGATTCTTTTTTTCCAGTGGCGACACAGAACCTGCCCTCGGGTGCGACCGTTCACGAGCGGCGTCCGTTACGAGCGGAGGCAGGCTGATCTCTGGTTCAATCGGCTCGGGTCGCGAATCGCAACTTGGCTGACACGCACCGCGGATTCGACCGGCGTTCCTCCGCCGACGGCCGCAACACCTCGTCACTCACGTTGGAATAGATCCCTTCACGCAGTCCGGACCGGAACGCCTGTTTGACCCGGCGGTCTTCACCTGAATGAAACGTCAAAATCGCCACCCGACCACCAGGCTTCAAACACCAGGGGAGATTCCGCAGCAACGCGTCGAGGGCACCGAACTCATCGTTCACAGCGATCCGCAATGCCTGAAAGACTCGCCGAACCGCGTCATTGACAGCGTCCGGATCGTTCGACCGCTTGCGCTCGATCACGCCGGCGACAATCGCGCGCAATCTCAGAGTCGAATCGACCGGCTGGTTCCTTTGTCCAGACACGATCGCCTCAGCGATCGCCCGGGCGTGTGGCTCTTCGGAATGGTCCACCAGGAGTTCCGCCAATTCGTCTTCGTCGATCGATTGCAGCAGGTCGGCGGCACTCCGGCCGCGTGTCGGGTTCATCCGCATATCGAGCGGGCCGTCAGACTTGAACGTGAACCCCCGGGTCGGGTCGTCGAGCTGCATGGATGAAACCCCCAGGTCCGCCAGCAGCAGGTCTGCCCCGCCGGGGGCTTCCGTCGCCAGCACCTGCGCCACGCCAGCAAAATTCATCCGCCGGACCAGCAGGGATTCGGGAGGGACGTTGAGACCACGCAGTCGGGCTTCCGTCCGCTCCAGTTCAATCGGGTCGACGTCAAACGCGATCAGTCGGCCCCCGGGCTGAATCGCCGCCAGCAGTTCACTCGCGTGCCCGCCATATCCCAGCGTGCAATCGACCGCGATTTCCCCCGCCTGGGGAGTCAGTCCCGTCAGGATTTCATCCAGCATAACGGGCCGGTGCGTACCGGCGGGCGTTTTCCCCGAGGCGATGACTTTGGCAACATCGTCGGGATACTGCTGAGGTGCGAGTTCCTTGTATTTCTCGTGAAACGCGCGGGGGTTTTTGCCACGGTAGCGGGGGCGGCGCGGGGGACGATCGGACGTGGGGTCGGGCATCTGCGGGTACGGCGCAAGAGACGGAGACTGGTCTTCATTCACAGGTTCGACTGCGAGTATACTAGGGAACAGAAGGAGAGGTCGGAATTTCTTCACGGATCGAGCGATGTACTACGACGCGCTGCTGCTGCTGATTCTTGGTTACACCACGTGGCGCGGTTCCGCGCGGGGCGTGACCTGGCAAGTCGCGGGAATCGCCGCGATTTTGTTGTGCTTCATGTTCGCGGCCCCCCTGTCGCTGACCGTCGCCCCCATGATCAAGGTCGATCCGCCACTCAATCGGTGGATCGCCATGCTGGGGATCTACCTGGCGTTCTCGTTCGGCTGTTTCGCCGCCGCCCGGACGGTACGGGGAATGCTGGAAACCTTTCAGTTCCAGGAGTTCGACAAGCACCTCGGGGGACTGTTCGGTTTCGTCAAGGGTGCGATTCTGTGCCTGGTCCTGACGTTCTTTGTCGTCGCGTTGTCTGAGTCGGCTCGTGAAAAAGTCTTGCGGACAAACTCTGGCCGGCTGGCGGGTTATTTGTTGTACAAGTCGTCGGCGATCATGCCCCGCGAACTTGACGGCGTGCTGGCCCCCTACTTTCGCAAGATCGAAGGGGAATTGATCCAAATCGCCGAAGAGCAGGATCAGGACAACGGAACGGGCAAGGGAAGCGTGTTGCCATTTGATCTCGATCCTCGGGAAGACGACGCGGACCGCGAGAGCGAAACCAATCGTGACCGGGAGAATCTCGACGATCGCGAGACCGACGTCGCGGATCGTCTAGACCGTCAGAACGACACGGCAGATTCAGCCGAAAAAGAGGGATCATTCATCGAACAGGCGGCCGGCGCGATTGGCGAACGGGTTCGCGATGAAGTTTCGAAAATTGTTGATGGCGTGATTCGTGGGGAAGACAAGCCTCCGGCGAGCGACGAAGCGGAACCGACCACACCCAAACGTGGCACCTACAATCCGCGCCGGCCGGCGACAACCGCCCGCGATGATGCCCAGGTGGAACGGTTGACCGAGGAGATTCTCGACGCGTTCAGCGCTCAGTCGGGTGTTCGCGACCGGTTGCAGGTTGAGATTGGCGATATGTTGGACGGTGTCCCCGCGACAATCGCCCGGCAGGCCTTGGCCGACTGGCGGGCCGACTTGTACGGAACGACCCCCGATCCCGATTCCGCGACCGATGCCGAGACCTCGTTGCGGCAGCGCATCGTGCGGCAACTGGACAAAGCCCGCGTTTCGATGGGGGATTTGCCAACCGCCGTTCGCGATCGACTCAAGCGGCAACGGTAATATTTCGGCGGTACGAGGGGTGACAAGAAAGTTTGGGTTGAGAGCCGCGCCCGGCAGGTGAATTCGAACGACGCTCAGGTGCGAATCGATGGCGTTCCCTGGTTTGCGCGACCGGTGTCAACCATCAGAACTCCCCAGTCAAGCGCAATTTCCGGTCGGCCGCCGTCTGTCAACCGTTCGATGCCGACCGAAGTCCAGTTCCGTCGTGCCCGACATTCCCTGGGGAAAATTGCAATCGTCTGGTTTTCGGCCGCGTGGAATATATACCCCGCGCGGCGTCAAATCCGACAATTCGTGGCCCCAGACCCCATCCACCTCGTGTGGATTGGTGAATGAGATCCTCGCTCTGTCAGACAAGATCGGCGTCACCCGAAACCTGTCCGGATCGCAAGGCGATTGGTCGCCAATTGTCGCAGGGGACGCCAAACGCATTCATGCCTCGCAAACAACACGACATCGCCAATGATACCGATTGATTTGGTTTCCGACGTCGTGCGTGGCAGACAGAGCGAAGATCTGATTCACCAATCCACACAAGGTGGATGGGGTCTGGACCGCGCAATGTGATTTGGGACTAGCCATCGATCTTTCTCCCCATCCGCTCAAGGCGGATGGGGCCGTCACCAACACCAGCCTCCATCCGGATTTCGAGAGCCCCCTTCCGGCTTGAGTGCAATGTCGCGTTTTCGGTCGCGTGGAGTAAAACGGGCGCGGCTCGGGCTGAGTACCGCACTGTCCGCCGATCCGGGTATTACAACACCCGCCGCTATGACGGACGGCGTGGCCCCCGTCCCGTCAACTTGAGTCGCCGTGGTGATTCGCGCGGGGCACCGTCCGTCACTTGCATCGCGGGGGGCAGTCCGACGTTGAGGCCGATTTTCGCCGCCTCGATGCATTCGAGGTCGGCCACTTCGGTCGTTACGGGAGATTTCGCCTCCGTCGTCGGCTCCTCGACCTTCGCGACACCGGCGTCGGCGGGTTTTCCCAGGATGACGGCTCGGCCAACCGCCGTGATCTCGGCCGGAGTGAGTCCCCACGGATTGGCCGCATTTTTCACAGGCTCGTCCGAACGGTCGCCGGGACTTTCGGCAATGTGACCCGCCAGGACAACGCGGTCCGTTTCAGAGTTCTTGCGAGTCCCCGGGTTCGGCACCTTGATGTGTCGACTGTCACGATCGCTCGCGGGAGTTCCATCCGAGTCGCCCGTTTGTGTGACCCTGGTGTCGCGCTCCGGTGTCGATCGCCGCGGAATCGCGGATTCGTCAACGGGATCCCGGACAGATTCGACTCCCGCGACAATCTCTTCGATGGTAGCGCGAGGAGATCGTTCCGGTGTGGGACGCAGCGCGGCGACGGGTTGCGATTTCTCACGAACGGCGATCGCTTTGCCCAAATCCCCGCGTCGTCCGCGACGGGGAGATGGGGCGGAAATGCTTTTTGTCTCCGTCGGCGGCGAGTCCATCGCGACGTCGACGTTCGCCCGCTGTTCGCGGATTTCGAACAATGTCTTTTGAGCGTCGGCTTCCGATCCCCCTCGGCGGAACATCGCCAAAGCCTGCTCGTCATCACCCCGTTTGGCGTACAACCAGCCCAGGTTGTACAGCGCGATCTGATGCTTCGGGTCGGTCTGAAGAACCGTTTTCAGCTCGCGCTCGGCGTCGGCGTCTCGATCCTGCAACAGAAAGGACCAACCCAGACTGGTTCGAATGTCGGAGTCCTGTGGTGCCCGGGCCAGAGCGGCCCTGTAGTGCGCTCCCGCTTCGTCAAACCGACCGGCCTGATCGGCGACCACCGCCATGTGATGGTGGGCGTCGGGATGACCGGAATCGATTTGCAGGATGCGTTTGTAGTGCTTGAGCGCGGTCGCCGCGTCTCCCGTTTGCTCCGCCTCCCGCGCCTGCTTCTGCAAATTCGCGATCGTGGCCGTCGATTCGAACGCATCGTCGGCGGCCGGTACGTGCTGCGACTCTGGCCGGCTGGCGACAGATGCCGGGGTGGCGCAGCCGGAGATCATCCCGGTGGCGAGTAGGAGCGCGCAAAACGGCACACGGGCCATGCGGAATTGGCCTGAAAATGGAGGAATTTGGTCGCGTCTCCAAATTGGGACGGGAACTGGGGGGGAGAAACCGGCGGGAGAACGGGGATGTGACGCGAGGAGAGGATCTGGTTTTTACCGGCAAAGTCGAAATCTGTCGAGATCAGTTGGTTGGACTGTTGAGAGCTGAGAGCCGTGCTGTCATTCCACTGACCGCACCGATAGAATCGCCCGGATGAATCCCAAGTTCGCGCATTTGTACGATGCAGATCTCGCCGCGGACATTGCCGTCGGCTTGGTGCTGCACCTCGATCCCGCCATCCTGGAAAAAAGGGCGGGATCGCCTCGGTTTGAACCTGATTTTCGGGATCAAAGCCAGCATTTTTGTGTCTGCGTCTCGGTTACGGGCGATGTTTCCCACTGGACGCCCTTGTATACCACGCCGGGCGAGGGACGGGTTCCAGTGGATGCGCAAGCGAAGTTGGGTCATGTGAAGTGGCAGCAGGGGGACCACTTTTGGAAGCCGGGGCAGGTCTGGGAATGTCCCTCGGAAACCATCTACCTCGCCGCTGGTCGGGCGCATGACAAGTCCCGCCGGGGAACGCGCAACACCATCGCCACCGAAGCGGTCCCGTCGTTTGAAAGCCAATGATTCTGATTCAATACGACTCCACTGTTTCTCGGCCCGCCCGCGTGAGCAGTGCCTTCAGCACATCGACGTTCATATTCTCGGCCAGGAACGCCGTGTGTCCGTCGACGAACACCACGTGCGCCCCGCCAGGGTGGGCACTGGAGAATTGAAACTGCCGTTCGCATGAGCTGGAACAGGTGGTGACAGGCGGATTGATCCCCGGGCGCGCGCAGTCCGACGCGCATTTCCACCAGCGCAGAACGCTACGGGCGAATCCCTGGCCTGCCCCACCACCTCCTCCAGAACCCGAGTTGACCGCCCCTTGAGCCCAACCCCCAACGCTGTAGGTCAATTCGCCGACAGCGACGGTGTTGGAAGCCCCATCGCGCACATCCTGAAAGCTGACGCTCGACAGGGGAAAGAGAATGCCGTCATCGAGTCCGGACATCGTTCCCGCGTTCCCCGCGTAATTCGAGGTCGCATAGGTTGTCACCGTTTCGGGAGGGAGCGCGGACGGACACAGATAACCCGGCACTTTGGTCGAAACCGAGGGCGCGTTGTTTGTCGTGTCGAAACGCACGTTGAAGTTGTATTGGTTGTATAGCGGGGTTTGTTCCATCTGCGGCAGAATCTGCGACATCCAGGTGTGGAGTGGCTGTTTAGCCGCAGTGCTGCCGGTGTTTCCCAATACGCCAAACGGAAAGACGTTGTAGGTCCCCTGATAGTTGTGCAGGGCGAGTCCGATCTGCCGCAGGTTGTTTTTGCACCGGGTCCGGTTGGCCGCCTCGCGCGCCTGCTGGACGGCGGGAAGCAACAGCGCCATGAGAATGCCGATGATCGCGATCACGACCAGCAGCTCAATCAGAGTGAATGCTTTTGGGGAGGGGCGTCGCGCGCTCGCAGTGGTTCGGTCGTGACGGCGGGGTTTCATGAGGCTGGACATGGCTTGGGGAATCAAATGGTATCACTGTGCGATTTGAGGAATCGCGGGTGGCGGGAAGGAGAACAAGCAGAAAACGGGATCAGATCGGTTCAGCCGGCATCCTGGGCCTTGGCGACCGCCTGCCGCAATCGGGGGGCGAATTCTTCGTCAACAATTTTGAACAGCCGCTGGCGGAGTTCGAGGAATTCTCGCACGAGTACGCGACCGGTTTCGGTGAGCGCGCTGCGCTGCTCCTGACTTCCGCCCACGCGCGTTTCCACAAGCTGCAAACCGAGCGCTTTCTCAACCTGCTTGATCTTGCCCCAGACGAAGCGGTAGCTGCGATCGATTGCGACGGCGGCTTCTTTGATGGAACCGGTCCGTTCGACTTCTTCGAGAATCCGACAGACCCCCGGACAAAACGCCCGGTCACCGTCGAGTTCAAACCACAGCTTCACCCGCGGCCGGATCGGCAACTGCCGTTGGCTGGCCCGGGGGGGTGATTTCGTTCGCATGGAAGATCTCTCGTACAGGGTGCAGGTTAGGGGACGCGGACCGCCCGCCATTCGTCGTCACCCCACTCCGCCGACTCGACGAACAAGACGATCCTCCCCTCTCGAAGATTCGGCCGCAAGTGCTTGCCGACGTCCACACCGCCCTGTGTGATCACCCTTCCGGTCTTCGCACACCGGACGTCGACTCCGCGATCTTCCAAGAGCGCGACCGGTTGACGTCCGGAAAGGTCATCGGGCCACGCTCCGTTCACGACCACACGTCCATCGTTTCCGGTCGAAGCGAGTCCCACAGCGGCGAGCGCGCCAATCATTCCGCCACGCGTCCCTCCCAGCCCTTCCAGGTACACCCCCTGCCGAGCGGCGAGTTCTTCCGCCTCGCCCCGAGTCATCAGTTCCCGCTGACACCGTTGCGCAAACGCCACGATTTCCTCTGGAACCGTTTTCGTCACGCACAACCCCGGGTCGCTTCCCGAAACGTACCACTCCAGCATCCGCGCCCGCAACGACGCGATCAGCGGTTCGAGCGATTCGTTCGAACTTTTCAGCGGTTCCAGCAGCAACGAGGCGGAGCCATTCTTGCTGGTGTACGGCACCCTGGGGTCGAACAGCAGTTGATGGCGCAGCAGATGCCGGCAGCGGTATCGGTCCGCCACGTGCTGAATCAGAACCCGCGCGAGCTGGTTCGTGCCCGGCGTGTCGGGCATATCGGTATCGTCGAGACCCACGTAGATCACGACCGCGCGTCCGTCGGGTGTTGACGCCCCGAATTCCAGCGAAACCAGACCACCGCGCTCAGCAGGCCGGCGAGAATTCCGCACAAGGGATAAGTGATCGCGGCCCACGGCAACCACTCTGCCAGAGATTTTCCCATTCCCTGAACTTTCCAGCCCATGGACTTCGCGGTCACTTGAACGGCCATCGCCGCCAGATTGGCCATTAGCCCCGCGCTGACCAATGAAAGGTAAATCCACCGACCCGATTTTGCGCGACAAACCGCCAGATCGAGACAGGGACCAATGAGATACAAACTGGTCACCGCTCCCAGTCCCCGTTCCCCCCAGCCCGCCATAGTCATGAGAATCGAGGCGGTCGCCGCCCCGATGCCCATCACAGTACCCGCCCCCACACGAGGCACGAGCGCCAAGCCGAACGCCATCGGAAATACGGCCCGCAGTATCGAGTGGCCGGGGAGCTTGAGTTTGAATTCCAGTGTCGTGACCGCGAGGGCCGATGCGACGCCGCACACAACGAGAATCGCCAGCTCCCGTGCGGAGATCGGAGCGGCCGAATCACGGCGCGCGACCGGCAGTCGGCTTGCGTTCCCGAGGGAATCTTTCCAGGGGAGCAATCGAATGTTCACAGTGGTTCGTTTGGGAATGAGAGCGGTTCAGGGGGTCGGCGATCTCCGCGGAGAACGCGACATGTTCCTTTGCCCTGAAATCTCGACCTTCACGCGGCGTTCGTGGGCAACTGGGAGCGACAGCCGGATCATAACGGGGAGTGTGAGCCGCGAGAAGTCAAGTGGCATGGACGTGCGACTTGACCCGCTGGACCATCGCCTCAACCCACACCGGCACATACGGCGGAGTGCAACCTTTCGACACCGGCCAGTCGCGGTACAGTCCGATCTTCTCCCCGATCGCGATCGCCCGCGCCCGGTGTTCCGCGTGCTTGATCCCAATCGCGCCGAGCGTGTTGTTCATCGTCCACTGCACTTCGGGTTCGGCTTTCGGCAGCTCCTTTTCAATGCGGTCGAGCAACGCGACCAGGTCGAGACCGTCGCCTCCCTTGTTCACCCGACTGGCGGTGAGATTCCAACCCGCGCGGGCCGCCCAGTGGTTTTTGTCCTTCATCCACTTCACGCGGAGCGTGTCTTTCTCTGGATGTTGTGCGACCACATAGGCATTGAGCCAGTCCGCGACCTGCGCGCAGGTGGTGGAACGCGTCAGCGCGTCGAGTTCCTCCGTCGAGAGCGCCCCGGGCTTGATGATCAGCGTGGCCAGGAGCTGCGCTTCGACGTTGCCGGTCTCCCAGAGCTGAAGCGCGAGTTCGTGATCGGTCTTGATCTTCTTGGCGATCACCCGGAGGTCGCCCAGCTTCACGCCGAACTGGTTTTCGGGTGCCCCGGCCTTGGTGTTGTGTTCGCGGCGGGTTTTGTTACCCAGGGACTTTAGCTGTGTGAGAACTTCTTTGACTGTCATGGCGGGAATCACACGCGGGGGTTCGCAGCGAAATCGCGAAATTTGCCACCAAACTCACTCGTCCTCGGATTGTTCCACTTTCGGTTGCGCGTCGAAACCAAGCTGTTGCCACAGAGTCAGAGTTGTGGTCGTGGTGTAGAACAGGCAGCAGACAATTAACAGCCCCTTCCGCCACCAGGAGGGTTGCAGGGGTTTGGGGAGCAGTTTGGTGTTGACGATCAACATTTGAATCGCCCCGACCGCCAGCACGATGTTCGCGATGAAGCCGAGGAACTTGAACAGGTCCATCGCTTTGCCGAACAAGAGCGCGACACCGCCAAACAGAGTGACCACCGCCAGGACGGTGTAATAGATGCGGGTGATGCTCCCTCCCTTCCAGGCCCGGGCGCGGGAATTGGCAGTCCACAGGATGTCGGTCACGTTGCGGACCATCGCGTCGGTATTGCCCAGATGCGTCGAGAACAGAATCCAGAAGCCGTTCAACAACCCCAGATACCACAAGCCGCTCCAGAGTTGCTTCGCCATCTGGTCGGCCTGATACGCACCGGCTCCAATTCCATCCATCTGCACGCTGGGGTCGACCACCGCCAGCGCCAGATTGACGTTGAGAAACATTCCGAAAAAGCAGCCGGCCGCCCATAACCAGACCTGGTCGATCTGCACGTATTTCCACCAAGTCGCCCACCGACGCATGTTGAGTTCGGTCAGCGGGAAGACCTTGCCAACGTGGGAAGGCTCATGAGTCTCGGTGGCGAACGCGCTGCCAATCGCGCCGACTTTGCCTCCCATGCCAAATCCCTTATCGCGCGCCCAGTTGGAAATCGTCAGGTTCCCGATCCCTCCCGCTCCCGCGGTCGCCGCCAGCGTCGCCAGCAGCAGCATGTCGATCTTGCCCCCTTCCGTCCGTGGCGCGGTGCCGAACTTAAAGAAGCCCAGAAATGTCTCGAGCGATTTTTCGGGGGGCACGAACCAGATGTTGACGAAGATCAGAAAAATGAAGATGTACGCGATCATCGCCCACGACAGGCGTTCCAGCGTCCGCTCAATTTTTCCCCCGGACATCAGCAGGACGACAGCGAGCGCCATCACGCCGTAGGCGATCGCCACCAGCACCCATTTGTGTTCGCCCCCTTCACCCGGCAACCCATGGGTCGCCATCGCGAACAGAACTGGGGCGCAACCCACGGCCAGCGCGGGGACTCCCAACTGAATGATCGTGATGAAGGTGTAGAGCGTTCCCCAGAACGACGAACCGGGCTTGAGTCGCATGATCCCCGTGATCATCGGCTCACCCGTGTACAGCGTGTAACGGATCGCTTCGAGGTTGAAAATCAGTTGCAGAATGATCGCGGTGGTCGCGATCCAAAAGATATCCACACCGTGCTTCACAGCGGCCGCCGGTCCGACCAGCCACTCCCCTCCGCCGATCGAGGCGGCGAGCAGAATCGCTCCCGGGCCAATCGTCTTGAAGATATTCTTGACGTTGAACGGCAAAGGCTCGGGGAGGTCGTCCTGGCCCCACGCGGGAAGTTGGCTCATGCGAAACACTCACTTGTCGAGCGGCTGACTGGGGGTTCCACACTTCAGCGTGGCGAGACTACGATCCCGGAATCCACAACTTGCCCGGAGCTTCCGCCGCCGGCGCGCCCGGCGTCCAGATTCCCCCGGCTGTGGTGGTTCCGGCGGTCGGAATCATCGCATCGCTGGCATGCCACGGTCCTTCCGGAATCTGGGTGCGCAAAGCCGTGACCAGCTCCTTGCGAAGTTCCGGCAGCTTCGGAATGTACTGCGTCCAGAGTCGCAGCCCCACTTCTTTGGCCTCGTCGCGCCGTTCCAGGAAATTCAACTGGACCAGTAATCGGAGTTCCCAGGTGGCCAGCAACTGCATCGGCTGTTTGGCCTTGCGCCCCTGTTCGACCGCCGAGGCACACACCGCGAGCGATTCCTCGAGTCGCATGTAGCGCTGCAGAAACCGCACCAGCGACAATTGGGCGAATTCGGTGATGCGTGGATCGTTGAACGTGGCGGGCCGACGCGGAACCTCTCGCAGACAGGGAACCAGAATCGGGGACTCGGTCCCCTGCGCATCGAGCAACAACTTGAGAACCACGTTTTCCGGCGCAGTCGTCAAATCGACCCGTCGGTACGAGAGCGGCCCCAGATCCCGCAGTTCTTCATCTGTGACGCTGAATTTCGGAGTCGGAGGAAGTGCCAGTCGTTCCCGGATCTCGTCGACCTCGATCAGTTGATCCCGGCGGTGAAAATAGGCCTCCATCAGCAACACCGCCGCCCGGAGTGCAACTCCCAGTTCCGGATCCTTGGCCGCCTCGGTCGGTGTCAGGCCCCTCAATATCGACTGGGGTTGCTGGAACCAAAGGTCGATTTTGCGGGCGACGGCGGCGCGGGCGGCCTGCATATTCGCCAAGGGCGATTTCGAGACGATGAACGCATTGCGGTCACACAACACCTGTTCCGGGAACAGCTTGAGGTCGACTTCCAGGTCGCCCGTCGGCGTCAGTTCACCGCAGGCGATCTCCTGCAAATACGCCATCAAACCGGTCGCGTTTTCGCGGCCAATCGCGATCAGCCGCGCTTTCGCTGGCGTATTCGATTTTTCGTCACCCGCAAACACCACGAGCGTTCCGCAGACATTCGGCCAGTCGACGAAGTCCGGATCCGGATTCTCGGGCAGGGGTTTGTCGAGGACCGCGTAGGTGACCGAGCTGGGATTGTGTGGCTCATGCGCCGTGGCGCTGTCATGGTCGTGATCGTGCTTCTCATCGACCCGACTCAGCCGCTTCGACTCATCCAGCAGCATCAGGATCCGGGTCATGGAACCGACGGTGAAGTCGTGCTGAAGGGTTTCAATGGCGACGTCATCGCCCGGCTGATCGAGCAGGCGGGCCAGCATGAGACAATCAGCGGCCGTCTCGGGATCGGCAGCCGCCGCCTCGGAGGACGCCGCCGTCAACGCCATGACCGCCAACGGATCTTCCGCGGCCCAGGCATGACACAGCCCCATATTCCACCAGACCTGCCAATCGTTCCGGCGTTCGCGCGCGACAGGGGCGAACGCCTTCGCGGCATCGCTGAAACAACCGATCGCCGCCAGCTTCGTGGCGGTCTCAAACTGGGCCTGCAACGCCCCCAGGCCGGCGATGGGCCGCAACTGGTAATTCAACCGAAAGGGATAGAGCAAACCCCCGGAACGGGTGAGTTGCGAGATGTCTTCAAACAACGCCTCACGGTTTTCGGCGTTCGACTGCAATCCTGACTGGAAATAGTGCTTGATCCCCGCGAGCGAATGCGCGTCTCTCAGCAGGTATTCACCCAACGCATAGAGCGCCGTCGCACCCCAGGGGGACTGTTGTCCATTGATCTTCTGGAGCATGCGGGAGAATTTCTTCTGCGCCGCCGGGTATCCCTTGTCCTGCAACTCCTGCATGGCGTCAAGCGCCAGGACTTCAGGATGGTCGGGAGTGTCTTTCAACATCTCCTGGACGAGAGTTCGCATGCGGTCCGAAATGATCGCCTCGTTCGCGCCGTTCCCGAGCCGCATCAGATTGATGGCGACCGTCAGCCGCACACCGGTCCGGGCGGACCGTTCGGAGACCCCCTTCTTGAGAACCCCCTCAAGATAGGGCACCACTTTTTCGAACTGTTCGCGCTCTTCCAGCTCGGCCGCCCGCCCCAGTTCTTCCATCACGGAGAGACAGCAGAACTTCAGCTTCTTGCCGCTGCCACAGTGACATGCGCGGTACACATCTTGCTCAGGCATCACGCTTTCCCGAATTCCCAACGGTCGACAACCAAAGGGGCGAAGTGTAGCAGATGGAGAAAGCAAACTCACCCTTCCGGCCTGACGTCGTCAATCGGGTACATCGGACGAGGTCGGTGCTGATATTTCAGTGCCCGAAAATCGTGGGTGTGGGTGCCCCGCGCGTCGACACTCAGGATCAGTCCCGCGAACGGTTCAAAGCTCGCACGAAAGTGGACAGCGGATTTCACCGCGATGTACTTCAACTGGCGGCAGTCGAGCCCGAGTGTCAACGCGAAGGCTGGCCCCAGCGGCTGTTCGGTCGCGGTGACGACAACCACATGGACCCCGTTCTGTTCGATCCAGCAGGAGGGTCCCATGTTTCCCGTCAGGCCCGCATACATCGGGCCGTCGTAGGTGAAATCCCCCTGGGAGAGCGCCCGGACCGTCGCCCGCATCTTCACCGGCGGTCCCTGAATCGGATCGGACTTTCCGCCAACTTCCGTGTCCAGAATCGCGCCGATTCCCGCTCTGTGGGCAAGTTCGACCACCTCGGGATCCACGATGTACAGAATGGCGGCGTCCTTCAAACCCCGATCAAGAAATGTCTGCAACACTTCCGTCGAATCCCCTGGCGCACCACCTCCCGTGTTGTCGGCGTGGTCGGCGAGTAGGATCGGGTACTTTCCGCGCGATTCCCCTTTGTCGAGAGCCGCTACGACACTCAGCGGGGGGCACTGCCACTGCGCCCGGCGTTCCCAAATCCAGTCGGCGAGTTCCTGTGCCGTCCTGTCGGCGAGTTCCTGATCGCGATCCGCTGTCACCCACACACTTGATCCCATGTTGGGCACGTCGGCCCAGGGAAATCCGGTGGAGACACTGGCCGTGAGGATCCCCGGCCGCCGCTCGATGGCATGCAGCAGATCGATCACCTCGTTCATCGGAGGATGCGCAGTCACCTGGCACGGCGCGTTCCAGAACATGGGGATCGAACGAAACGCCGTGACGGGTACGACCTTTCCCGAGAGGGTCGCCAAAATCAGCTCCGCCGCCTCGCGGCCGCGCTCGGCCATATCGACGTGCGGATAGGTGTCGAACCCGATCGAGGCGGTCGCCGACCGCATGCGGGGCGAACTATGATTTCCATGCAGATCGTAAGTGACGACGATCGGACGGTCGGGTCCCACAACTTCCCGGACGGCGGCGACAAAATCTCCGTCAGCGTCAGGGATTCCCTCGACCACCATCGCGCCGTGGAGGTCGAGCAGCACACCGTCGACTCCCGCCGGAGAGGCGATTTCCCTCCGCAGGTGGCCGAGAAATTCCCCTTTGAGCGCCGCGTAGTCGGCGGCGACGATCAACCCGCTGGGGTAGGCGAACGCCCACAGCAGCGGGACCAGATCGTGGCCTTCTCGTTCGAGTCGGTCGATGAACCCGCCGGTGCAGATGTTCGCACTGCGAAACCGCGCGAGAATCTCGGGACCGCGGTAGATCCCGAAGCCACTGGCGAAGTGGGCCAGCGTTGTGGGGGTCTTCGCGAACGTACTGGTTTCGTGAAGCAGGCCGCCAAAGGCGATGCGCATGGAATCCGACCCGGAAGGGAGTTGTTCAATCGGGTGAAAATGGCGGAGATCGGGAATCGGCACCGCGAGTGATCCGCCACACCGAGCGCTCGCCTACTTCACACCCTTTTTGGTTTTGGTGGGAGTCTTGCCCTTCACGTCGTTGGGGACCGTCGGGTCGCTTCCAGGAGGAGCCGCCCCGGAGACGTGAAAGATCGAGCCGATCGACTGCACCGGATACCGCACGCTCCAGACTTCTTTGCTCAT
>CAMATH010000039.1 GCA_945860955.1 Planctomicrobium piriforme | reverse complement strand
AAGCGACTGCGACCCCCGCACCCGAGACCGGATAATGGCAGCGGCCTGAGGCAACTTCTCCACCTCCGTAAACTCGCGCACTCAATCGACGCCTGCGACGAGCGCCGCCGGACCGCGCGCCGACCGCGGGGTTATTGAGCAGTTACGATCAATTGACACAACACGTCCGGGACAACATGGCGACGTGTCTTTTGTATCCCGTGTCCCCATTTCGTGGTTTTCGTGGTTTCCCCACCTCCGTCCCCTCAGAATTGACGCTGCCGAATCGACTTGGTTACAGTCGTGGTTTGCTGCTCACTCCCCTTGCGCCTCGCTGAGAATCGTCGTCATGCGTCTTCCCTGGTTATTCAAACTGGCCGTCTGTTGTCTGGCTCCTGTGGTGTTCGTCGCTTGTTCGAACGACGCCGGCACTCCCTCTGGCGCAGGGGGTGGCGATGCGACCGCCGCCCGTGGCGCGGGAGAGGCGGGTGGCGGTGGAACAGCCGGCGACGATTTCAAGATTGTCATCGTGACCAATGGCAGTTCCCCCTTCTGGGACGCCTGTGACCGGGGTTTGAAAGACGCCGGCCAGAAGCTGAAGGTCAAAGTTGAACTCGTACGGAACGATGCCAGCGAGGGGGGCCAGATCCGTCGGCTGGAACAACTGGGCACCCAAAGTGACGTGAAGGGGGTGGGGATTTCCGTTCTCGAAGCGCAGGCCAGTGGTGTCGCCGAGCAAATGCAGGCGCTGCGAGCCAAGGGAATCAAGGTGATCACCGTCGATTCCGACGGACCCGCCGAGGCCCGCGAGGCGTTTGTGGGAACCAACAATCTGGAGGCGGGGCGTGAACTGGGCCGACTGTCGGCTCAGTTGCGACCCGACGGCGGTAAAGCGGTCGCCTTCGTGGGACTGCTGGGGGCGCAAAACGCCAAAGAACGGATTCAAGGTTTGCGCGAAGGGCTGGGAGAGAAGATCGCGCTGATCGATTCGATGGAGGACGGCGTCGACGAATCGAAAGCCCGCAACAACGTGACGGCGGCGATCCAGAACCACCCCGACGTCAACATTCTGGCCGGCATCTGGTCGTACAACGCCCCCGCGATCAGCGACGTGCTGGCGGGAAATGGTCGTCGCAAAGACTTCACCGCGGTGACGTTCGACGCCGAACCCAACGCGATCGTCGCGATGGAACAGGGGATGCTCGATGTGATGGTGGTGCAGAACCCCTATGAAATGGGATTCACCGGCGCGACCCTGCTGTATCGGATGATCAAGGAAGACAAAGCGGGGGTCGATGAACTGCTCAAGGGGGGTCAGGTCTACGACACGGGCCTGAAGGTCGTCGTCCCGTCGGCCGACTCGCCACTCAAGAGCCAATACCGCATGACGCTCGAAGAATTCCGAGTCTGGCTCGCTGAGAAGGGACTGGAAGGGTCGTGAAAACCACCTTCGGCGAACGCTGGTGGAACCGGTCGGAATTCTGGTTGGTTTTGGCGAACCTGATCGTCTATCTCGTCGTCTACTTCGCCGACAAGCAGCACAACTTCGGTTCCACCGAGAGTCTGATGCTGCTGGTGACCGAGACGACCATGCTGGGAATTTTTGCCATCGGGATGACGATCGTCATCATCAGTGGCGGGATCGACCTTTCGGTCGGGACGATCATCGCGTTCAGCAGCATCATCTTCACGATTGTCGTCAAGAAGATGGTGCTGCCGGCCCTGCTCGCGAAAGGGGGAGTGGGGCCGGGGGTGCTGCTCACCGCGACCGCCGCCACGTTGTCGCTCGCGCTGGTGATCGGCCTGTTCCACGCGACGCTGATCACGTTGTTGAAACTCCCGCCGTTCATCGCGACACTGGGGACGCTGATCGGCCTGCGCAGCCTGGCGCGAGTCATCGCGCAGTGGCAGTTTCAGAGCGACAAAGTGTCGGTGTCGGCTCCCGAATTTCGGGCGCTGTTCAACGCGACGTGGAGTTTCACGGTGCCGGGTATCGACCTGCCGCTACGAATTCGGTGGGTGCCCCTGTGCGTCTTTCTGGTGGTGGCGATCGCCGCCATGATTCTGATGCGGCGGACCGTTCTGGGTCGGCACCTGTACGCGCTGGGAGGAAACGAAGAGGCGGCGCGGTTGAGCGGAATCCGGACGGATGGGTTGAAATTCGTCGCCTATTCGATTGGCGCGTTCTGTGCCGGCCTCGCGGGAATTCTCTACGCGGCCCGCGAGGGACAGGGGAATTCGACCAATCTGGGGGTCGGGTATGAATTGAACGCGATCGCGGCGGCGGTGGTGGGAGGCGCGAGTCTGCGGGGCGGGGCGGGAACGATCACCGGAACCATACTGGGGGCGATGTTCCTGACGCTGGTTGTCAATGGAATTCCGCATCTCATCAAGATCGATTCGACTCTGTACGAAGGGATCATTGTGGGGGTCGTGGTGATTCTGGCGGTGGCGGTGAATCAGTTGCGCACTCGGGGACGGTCACGATGAAAGGTCGACGCCGAAAGAAGTCGCGTCTCACCCGGAGGGGAGCGGATCCATCGTCGAAACAACCGCGACCACGGTTGTTCGATCGCCTTACAAAAGGGCTGGCCGAAGGAATCGCGCACGTCCAAGGGAAGATTCAACTGAAAGTTGAGTCGACTTCATGAGTACCCAATCATCCGCGACTCCCTCCACCCCCATTATCTCCATCCGCGAAGTCTCGGTGGAGTTCCCCGGAGTCCTCGCGCTGGACCGGGTGTCGTTTGACATCTCCGCGGGTGAGTTGCACGCGATCGTTGGCGAAAACGGGGCGGGCAAAAGCACGTTGATGAAACTGCTCTCGGGCGTTTACACGCGCTACGACGGGCAGATTTTCTTTCAAGCGGAGCCGCTGCGGTTTTCGTCGACCCGGGACGCCGAGCGGGCGGGGGTCAGCATCATTCACCAGGAACTCAACCTGGTGGAGCAGCTCTCGGTGTCGGCGAATATCTTTTTGGGGCGTGAACGTCGCACCCGGTTGGGGATGCTCGATGACCGGGCGATGAATGGGGCGGCGGCCGAACTGCTGGCGGAATTGGAGTGCCGCGCCGCCCCCACCCAGCCGGTCGGGGAACTTCGCGTTGGTGATCAACAACTGGTCGAGATCGCCAAAGCGCTGTCGCTCCGTTCGCAAATCGTCATCATGGACGAGCCAACGAGCGCGCTGACCGAGACCGAGTCAGAGCGGCTGATGCGGATCATTGGCCGACTCAAGGCGCGGGGCGTGACGATTCTGTACATCTCGCACAAGATGGACGAGGTGTTTCGGCTCGCGGACCGGATCACGGTGCTGCGTGACGGCAAATTCGTCTCCACGGTGCTGCCCGCCGACTCGTCGCCACGTTCGGTCGCGCACCTGATGGTGGGGCGTGAAATGGAGGATGCCAGCGCATTCGCGAAACGCACACCGGGCAAAGTCGCGCTCGAAGTCGAGGGACTTTCCCTGGCGTGGCCGGGGCACGCGCAACCCTATCGCCTCAAAGACATCGACATTAAGGTCCACGAAGGGGAAGTGTTGGGGATCGCGGGCCTGATGGGGGCGGGGCGAACGGAACTTCTGGAGTGTCTGTACGGCGCGAGCCGACTCCCACCGACCGGGACGATTCGAATCGCCGGTCAGCCGGCGCGATTTCGACATCCCGCCGACGCGTTGCGGGCGGGGGTGGCGCTGGTCACCGAAGACCGCAAGCGGCTGGGGGTCTTTTCGCAATTGACCGTCGGGCAGAACATCACGATGTGTACCCTGCGCGAGGCGGCGCGCCTGGGTTGGATTCGATCCAAAGCCGAGCAGGCGCAGGCCACGGGAATCGTCGAAAAACTGCGGGTGCGAACCCCTGGAACGGAAGAGTCGATCACGAATCTTTCGGGGGGGAACCAGCAGAAATGTCTGATTGGCCGGGGCTTGCTGACGCGGCCCAAAGTTTTGCTCCTGGATGACCCGACACGCGGGGTCGATGTGGGGGCGAAAGGGGAGCTGTACCGACTGATTGATGGACTCTGCCGGGAGGGTTTGGCCGTGATCGTGACCTCCAGTGAACTTCCGGAGCTTCTGACGCTTTCGGATCGGATACTGGTATTGTGCGAGGGACGATTGACAGGAGAATTCACACGGAGTGAGGCGACGGAACAGCGGATCATGGAGGCCGCCACCGCGCGGGCGGGCACCTTACCCCGAGCGAGTTGACCGTTCGTTCCCGAAAACCAAAGTCGTGAAGATGAGCAAGACCATTCCGAATCGCCAATCCCGCTTGGTGCTATTCGCCGTTGCAGTCAGTGCGACCATTGGGGCTGCCATACCGGCCTTTTTTCTGTTCTATGCGGTTCTTGGCAACGTTCTTTTTGGTGCCGCGTTGCTGCTGGGACTCATTGGCGTTCAGTACGTGGCACTGCTCCCGCTCTGGAAATCGATCCAGTCCCGCGCCCGCCGGGGACAAGGGGGCCACCCATCGTCGGTAACGACTCCGCCTCGTTGAACGCGTCGTTTGCCGTTCCCCCACGATGCCCCTCATCCGGCCTATCGGCCACCTTCTCCCCAAAAAAGGGGAGAAGGATCCGATTCAAGCCGAGCTGCGTAACCACCCCTCTCCCCGCGCACCAGCGGCGGTTAGCCACCGAGCTCCTTCACCCGCCTTCCGTCGTCGCGACAGTGGCGGACGGCATTCCTACGACGCAGTCTGGACGCGTTCGGCAGAGTTGAGTGGAGACAGATTGAACCGCCGCATCGAAAACGCCTGCTCAACCAGGTTGTCGATGGGAAGGCGAATCCAGTTCATCCCGGAAGTTGACCGACTCCAGGGTGTCCCGCCCCTTGTCCGCCTGCTATAAATTACCCGGTTGATTCTGTCCAAGGAGGGGTGTGTTTTCGGTTCGCTGGCTCGTTTCAATTGACACTGTGGAGTGCGCGCGATGGACTTGGTGGAAATGTTGCTGAAGCAATTTGGGGGCGACACGCTCGCAAAATTGTCCGGCCTGGTGGGAGGCGGAGCGGGGGACGTTGAAAAAGCGATCAAGGCGGCGATTCCCACGCTGCTGGCGACTCTGGCGGGACTGGTTTCCAGCCCTGCCGGCACAGACAAAGTGGTGAACGCGCTGAAAAGCGCCGACACTGACGGATTCGACCTCGACAGTATCCTCAAGGGGGGTGCGGGCAAGTCGGACGAAGTGGCAAAGAAGGGGACGTCGATTCTTGAGGGGCTGCTGGGCAAAGGGGGCTTGGCGGCTCTGTTGCCGCTGTTGGGGAAGATCCTGGGAAACAAGGATGTGATCGCGAAGTTGCTGCCGATGATCGCTCCGATCGTTCTCAGCATGATCTCGAAGCAAATGAAGTCGAGCGGGCTCGATATCGGGGGACTCGCCAAGATCCTGCTGGGCCAGAAGAACAAGATTCTCGGGTCGATGCCGGCGGGGCTGGGAGACGCCCTGCAGGGAGTTCAGGGATTGGGAGATGTCGGGAAACTGGCGGAGAGCGCTGTCAGTTCGGCCAAAACGGCGGCGGGGGAAGCCGCCTCACCGCTGGGGAAACTGTTGCCGGTCGCGATCCTTCTGGCGGCTGTCGCCCTCGGCGCGTGGTTCCTGCTGGGTGGCGGCGGCAAAGAAAAGGACAAGGACGGTAAGACACCGGCCGGCGGCGGGGCGAGTGCCATCGACGACCTGGCGAAGAAGGGGGCCGACGCTCTTAAGGACGCCAAGGAGAAGGCCGCCGACACCGCTGCCGACGTGGCGGAAAAAGCGGGTGACCTGCTCGGCGAAGCGGGAGAGAAGGCGATGGGTGGGGTGAAGAGCTTCTTCACCGACATCACCGGCGCGCTCGATGAAGTGAAAGACGAAGCGACCGCGACCGCAGCCCTTCCCAAAATCCAAGATCTGCATACTTCGCTGGAATCCCTGTTGGGGGGTGTCAAGGGACTGCCCGAGGCGGCTCAACCGTTGATCTCCGACTTTGTGAAAACCGCTGAAACGGCGCTGAAGGGGAAGATCGAAACAATTCTGGGGCTCCCCGGTGTCTCGGAGATTCTGAAACCGATCCTCGACAAAGTGACCGTCACTCTGGGCGAGTATCTGAAGAAGTAGCCTATCCCCTGGAGCGAATGACACGCTCCGCGAAGCCGCGCCGGGCGCGACTTCGAATCACTATGAACTGGAAGTCGCCCTGCGAGGCGGGTCTGCGTTGACCCGCCTCGTTTTATTTCAACGGCCCGTTTCGGGGCGAGGATCTCCCGAACTCCAACAGCAGTGCCCGTTGTTACGAACACTGACGACTCGCTGCGCTCGCGGGTCATTGAATTTTTAGACAGGATGAAAGGGATGAAAAGGATGGACAGGATTGCTGAGGCGACGTTCAATCGTGTGGATTGGGAGTTTTTCAATTTCAGCCACTAATCCAGAGAGCAGGAATGGCGAGCAACTCCATCCTGTTCATCCCTTTCATCCTCTTCATCCTGTCAAATTCTTTCCGTCATTCGTACGCACCCTCATAGCTGCATAACCATATTCCGCAGTTCAGCTTCTCGGCCCACTCGCTGCGTTCACTGGCCATGGTACCCAACTTAGCCTCCAAGCGGGCCGTTGTTTTCTTTCCCCCCCTTTTGACGACAGACTGAATTCATGCCCGCCGACCTGCTTCCTGCGCAATTGCGAGAGGCATTCACCAACACGACCTGTCTGCGGCTGGTACTCAGCGAACATCGCCGGGATGTCTCTCGCGAGATCGCCAAGGTCACCGTCCGCCCGGTCGTCCTTCGCGGCGTGAAAGTGTGGCAATTCACCCTGCAACGCGCCGATCGGGCCATCCATGAAAACCACTCCACCCGCGACGCGCTTCATCGCATCACCGAACTGCTCGACACGACGTTTCTGCAGGCGACCCTGTCGACGACCGAAGCCGACTGGTCGCTGCGGGCCCCTCGCGGAAGCCAGTCGGAATGGAAGGTACGCCAGACCAACCGTAAACCAGCGGCGAAACCTGTTGCCGTCCCCGCGGCGCATGACCGCGGCAAGAACTACCTGATCCCCGAAGGAGTCCCCTGTCCATTTCTCCAGGAAATGGGGGTGATGACAGACACGGGCGAAGTTCGGCGATCGATGTACCCCAAGTTTCGGCAAGTGAACCGCTTCCTCGAACTGGTGCATGATGTTGTCCACGAGTTTCCGACCGATCGTCCGCTGCGTGTGATCGACTTCGGCTGCGGCAAGAGTTATCTCACGTTCGCGCTGCATCATCTGCTCACGACGATTGAACAGCGGACTGTCGAAATCACCGGACTCGATCTGAAGACCGATGTGATTGAGCAATGTCGGTCGGTCGCCGACCGATTGGGGTGCGATGGACTGAAGTTCGAACAGGGGGCGATCGCGGGGTTCGCGGTGGAGGGGCCAATTGACCTGGTCGTGTCGCTGCACGCCTGCGACACCGCGACCGATGACGCGCTGGCCCAGGCGATCGCGTGGCGGGCGAAGGCGATTCTGGCGGTCCCCTGCTGCCAGCACGAACTCGCCCCGCAGCTCGCGAGCGATGCGCTGACCCCTCTCTTGCGGCACGGCATCTTGCGAGAGCGGTTCGCCGCCCTGGCAACCGACGCGCTGCGGGCGCTCGTCCTCGAGATCGAAGGATACGCGACCCAGGTGGTCGAGTTCATCGACCTGGAACACACGCCCAAAAACCTGCTGCTGCGAGCGGTCTGCCGGGAAATGACGCCAGCCGGCCTGTTGGCTGATCGAGCAGGGGAACTGGCGAACTACAAACAGGCGCTCGGCGTCACGTCGACCCATCTTGAATCGCGGCTGTCGCGATGACACAAGGGAGTCAATTTCAATTTGGGTTTTCCCGCGAGACTGATTTTCAGTCGCTGTCGGACTATACTCAACACTCGTGTCACCAAGGCGAACCCGCCAGTGAGTTCTAACACTTGGCCACGGACAGGTTTTTGGCTCGAATGACCCGGCGACTGACGCCGGCCGGTTCTCCCGGTTGGTGATTCGAGTCGCCCCACTCCCTCGATCCGACATTGCTTGAGAGCGTCGGCTCTGTTCCTTGTGTCTCAGCCCGCTCTCGATCGACCGGACCGCAACCTGGCTCCCTACTTGGCCATGCTGGCGGGTGCCGCCGCCTTTACAATCATGGGAGCGTGCGCCCACGGGCTGCGCAGCCGGTGCGACTGGCAGGTGGCGATGATCGCCCGGTCGGCGATCCCTTTGCTCTTGGCGACCGGCATGGCGCTCTCTGCCAAAGCGAAGCTGGTGCTGTTTGGCCCGTGGAATTTGTGGATGCGCAGCATCGCCGGCAGTCTGAGCATGATGGGGGCGTTCTTCGCGTTCACCCACCTTCCCATCTCCCAGGTGCTGACACTCACAAACTTGTACCCGATCTGGGTCGCGGTCCTTTCCTGGCCGTTCTTGGGGAAGGCCCCCTCGCTCGATGTGTGGCTCGCCGCCGCCATCGGTGTCACGGGAGTTGTGCTGATCGAACAGCCCGAGGGAGAGGGAACCGGATACGCATCGATGGCCGCCTTGAGCAGTTCATTGATGAGCGGGTTCGCGATGATCGGCCTGCATCGGCTGAAGCAGATCGATCCCCGCGCGATCGTCGCCCATTTCTCACTGGTTTCGCTGCTGACCGCACTTGGCGCACTGGCGGTGTTCGATCACTCAATCGCGCTGGACGGACTCGCCGACCCGATTTCGGTGCTGCTTTTGGCAGGGGTCGGATTGTCAGCCACGATCGGACAATTCCTGCTCACACTGGCATTTACCCATGGCTCCCCCGCCCGGGTCGCCGTCGTGGGACTGGTTCAAGTCGCGTTTGGGATGGCGTGCGACGTTTTGTTGTGGGGGCAACCGATTGGCGCGTGGACCATGGCGGGGACCGCCTTGGTGATCGGGCCGACGGCGTGGGTGATGTTGCGGAAATAGAGACTCGCAACGTCAAAGTCTATTTCGACGGCTGCCCGAGCCCTCTGGCGACCAGAATGTCCGCGAAATGGAAGTCGTCGTCTGCGGTGATTTTGATGTTGAGGGGCGAGCCTTCGACCAGTGTCACCGGGTGGCCGAACGATTCGATGAGCTGCGCCTCGTCGGTCGGTTCCATCTTCCCCCGGCCGGCGTACGCGTCGATCAGAAGCTTTTTCCGAAACACCTGCGGGGTTTGCGCGGCCCACAGGCCGACGCGGGGAACGGTCTCGGCGACTTTTCCCGCCGCCGTCGCCCGTTTTATTGTACTGGTGATCGGCGTCGCCAGAATCGCCGCCCCGTCCCGGATCGCCGCCGCGAAGACCCGGTCAATCCACGCCGTCGCGAGAATGGGACGAGCCGCGTCGTGGACGGCGATCAGATCGATCTCCGGTTTGACGAGTGCCAGCGCGTTTCCGACCGAATCGGCCCGCTCGGCACCGCCGACGGCGACGTCGATTCGCATCGCCTTGATGTCGTGGGCGAATTCGGTCTGGAACCAGTCGAGATCGTCGGGCGAGACGACCACGATGGTCTGCGCAACGTCCGGGCGATTCTGAAAATGGTCGGCGGCCCGCAACCAGACGGCTCGGCCCTGGAGTTCGATGAACGGTTTCTTGCGCGGCTGAAGTTTGAAGCGCGAGCTTTTTCCAGCGGCGGGGAGAACGACGGCGAATTGAGGCATGCCGCGATGATAGGGTCTGGTTTGCGAAATTCCAGTTCAGGTTCGAGTGTCGTTGGCACCGCCGGTCGGGTCAGAGATCCGTCCCCCGGCGACCGCGCAGAGTTTCAACCGGGAAATCGTATCCACCGATTTGTGGCGTTCCCCCCGGTCGGCTGCTACAACCAAGCGGAATTGCGTCCCTCTTTTCCGTTTCTCCAGAGGTTCGAACCCCCATGCTGTTTCCCGAGAAGATCGCCGCCCAGTTCGCCAGCCGTCCCCAGTCAACGCCCACCTTCGGTCGCCGGGGCTTTCTGGCCGCCGCCGCCGCCGGCATCGCGTCGACCGCCCTCGCCGCCGACCGCCATGGCCGGCCCGCCACCGCCTACGAACCTGGAGCAGGCCCCGCCCGTTATCCCGAACCGGACGTCATCGCGCTCGACAAGCGCTTCGAGAAGATCAAGATCGGCAACACCCCCATCGTGCGGCTGCACACCGGAATGATGTGGGCCGAGGGGACCGCGTGGTGCGGCGGTGGTCGCTACCTCGTCTGGAGCGACATCCCCAACGATGTGCAGCTTCGCTGGCTGAACGAAGACGGGCACGTCAGCGTCATTCACCAGCCCGCTGGCAATTCGAACGGCAACACGTTTGACTTCGAAGGCCGGCAGATTTCGTTTGAACATGGCAATCGCCGGGTCGTGCGTTACGAACACACCGGCAAGATCGCCGTCCTGGCCGACAAGTTCGAAGGCAAGCCGTTCAACGCCCCCAACGACGGCGCGGTCCATCCCGACGGCAGCGTCTGGTTCACCGACCCGGGCTACGGCAGCCTAATGAATTACGAAGGGAACAAGGGAACGCTGGAACTGAAAGAGGCGGTGTACCGGATCGACAAGAATGGCAAAGTCACGAAGGTGACCGACGAACTGTTCAAGCCGAACGGGCTCTGCTTCTCCCCCGACTACAAGAAGGTGTACATCGCCGACACCGGAGCGTCGCATTACCCCGAGGCCCCCAAGAACATCCAGGTGTTCGACGTAATCGACGGGGTGAAGCTCAGTAAGGGAAAACAGTTCGTGTCGATGGAGATGGAACTGGACGGCAAGAAGGTCGCCGGCTTCGCGGACGGAATCCGGGCCGATATCGACGGCAACATCTGGGCCGCCGCCGGCTGGGTGGGAGATGGTTACGACGGCGTGCAGGTGTTCGCCCCCGATGGAACACGGATCGGCCAGATTCTGCTCCCCGAGATCTGCGGGAACCTCTGCTTCGGTGGACCGAAGCGAAATCGGCTGTTCATGGCGGCGAGTCAGTCGCTGTACGCCGTCTATGTGGAAACCCAGGGAGCGGGGGTCTGCTGACAGGCAGCAGGCCAATTCGGATTTCCCACGGGAAGTCGTGGGGAAAGGACTTGTTTGCGGCTTGGATTTCTCGCCGCCGAACAAGTGATTGAGCCGTTGGGCGCAAGCTGGGGGGAACGCTGTCCCCCCAGTTTCGGCACGACAGCGTCGCATTTTTCGCCAGATGCTCCCTACCAAATCCGGTGACAAGCCGCATTTTTGAGACCAAACAGACGGGAGTCGAGATCTGTCGTTTCAGGTTCGTGATCGTCGCGCTGTTTAGACCCATCCTGTCGACCGAGGAAAGTGACCACCATGTCGCAACTCGCAGATCGCTTTCGCGCCGCGACCCCCGCGGTGGCGGAAGCCGACCCGCAGTATGTGCCCAAACTGGTCGACGCGATTCTGAAATCCGCCCGGGCAGCGGCGGCGAGCGATATCCATCTGGTGCCGACATCCAAAACGCTGGCGATGAGCTGGCGGATTGACGGTGTGTTACAACCGGTAGCGGAGTTCGCCGCTGGCCTCGCGCCCCGAATTGTCGCGCGTCTGAAGGTACTGGCGCAGTTGCTCACCTACCGGACCGACGTCCCGCAGGAAGGTCGGATTCTGGGTGGGGACGACGCTCTGGGGGAGGAGACCCGGATCAGCACCTTTCCCACACTGTTTGGCGAAAAAGCGGTGGTTCGGCTGTTTGTGGGGGCGGGACAGTATCAACGGATCGACGAGTTGGGACTGCCGGCGGAGGTCTGTCGCGACTACCGGAATCTGCTGGAACAAACGAGTGGAGTGGTCTTGCTGGTCGGGCCGGCGGGAAGTGGCAAGACCACCACCGCCTACGCGGGATTGCGGGAATTGTCAGACAAAACGCGTGGTGGGCGGAGTCTGGTTTCATTAGAAGACCCCATTGAAGTGGTCGTCCCCGGGGTTTCCCAGTCCCAGGTTCACCTGCCCGCCGGCTTTGACATGCCCACCGGTTTGCGATCACTGATGCGACAGGATCCCGAAGTGATCTTCGTGGGAGAGATTCGCGACGCCGCGACCGCCGAGGTGGTGCTGCAAGCCGCCTTGACGGGACACCTGGTTCTCACCACATTCCACGCCGCGACCGCCGCCGGCGCGATCAATCGTCTCTCCGACATGGGAATCGAACCGTACCTGTTGCGGGGGACGGTGCAGGGGATACTCAGTCAGCGGTTGCTGCGACGATTGTGTTCGTGCGCGGTTGTGTCTGAAGCACCCGAGGCGAAGCTGGGATTGCCGGTGACGCGGGCGTCGGTTCCCAAGGGATGTGGCGAGTGCCACGGAACCGGGTACCGGGGAAGGTTTGTGCTGTGCGAGATGCTGTTGCCGCAAGAGTCGGCGGTCAGCCGGGCGATTCTGTCGCGGGCCGACGCGACGGAACTGGAACGGCAGGCAGTGGCGGCGGGAATGGTGACGCTGGCACGGCGCGGAAGAGAAGCGGTGGAGGCGGGGGTGACGAGTGCGGCGGAGGTGTGGAGGGGGTTGGGAAGGATGAAGGATGAAGGATGAAGGATGAAGGATGTGCCGTCCATCACGGGAATCCCCAATGCGCTTCCGCACGTCGAAAATCGTTCTCGGGGCAGCGCTCGACCCGACGGGAGGGCGAGGCTCCTGCCGAGCCGCCAGTGTGCCTTTATGGAATGAACACCGTCCTCGGGGCAGCGCTCGACCCCCACGGGAGGGCGAACGTCCTCGTGAGCCGCCGTTGTGCGATCAACCGCCAAGCACCGACCACTGGGCAGCGCTCGGCATCCAACCGAACGGTGTTGTCGTAATGAAATCGATGTCGTGGACTCCCGAAACACACGTTTGGATCACCGCGAATCCAGCGGCGGTTTCCGAGGAAACGTGGGTCGAGTGCTGCCCGGAGTACGGTGTTGTGCGGTTGAAAGCACAGCGGCGGCTCAGCAGGAGCTTCGCCCTCCCGTCACGCGGGCTTGCTGCACTGGACGTCGTGGAGTGCGATTACGGTATCGGCTCAGGAACGTGGGTCGAGTGCTGCCCGGAGAACGGTGTTGTGCGATTGAAAGCACAACGGCGGCTCAGCAGGAGCTTCGCCCTCCCGTCACGCGGGTTCGCTGCACCGGACGTCGTGGAATGCGACTTCGGTAACGGCTCAGGAACGTGGGTCGAGTGCTGCCCGGAGAACGTTGTCGTGCGGCTGAAAGCACAGCGGCGGCTCAGCAGGAGCTTCGCCCTCCCGAGTCGTGGTTTCCTATTTCCAGCGCCGTACGTTGTGCGTTTCTTCCGACACTCGTAGACGTTACTCTTCCGGTTCCGAACGACATTCTGGTTTTCCGTCTCTGATTTCTTCTGTTCCCGCTTCCATGTCCCATCCGATCACACTCGACGATCTCGCCGCGTTCAACGATCAGTTGTCCGCGATTGTGGGGGCGGGTGTCCCCCTGGAACCAGGGCTCGAAGGACTGGCCAGCGAGCGGCGCGATCGGCTGGGGAAGTTGTGTGGCCGACTCGCCGAGCGGATGCGTTTGGGAGCCAGTCTCGAAGAGGCGCTCGAATCCGAGAAGGGGGCGGTTCCGCCGATCTACCTGGCGGTGGTCAGTGCCGGCATCAAGTCAGGTCGGCTCCCCGCCGCCCTGGAAACAATGACGAACATGGCGCTCGAAATGCGTTCCGTCCGCCGACAGATCGGCCAGGCGATGGTTCCCCCGTTGCTCTTGGCGATGTTGTCGTACGTCTTGCTGGTGGTGTTTGGCCTCGACCTGCTCGAACGGTACCGCGAGACGTTTTTCCAAATGGAACTGACGCCATCGCTCGCGCTCCGCACCCTGTTCGCCGCCGGGGAATGGGTGGCCCGTTTGTGGTGGCTCCTGCCGGCGATTCTGATCCTGGCGTGCGGGTGGTGGAGTTTTTCGGGAGGGGCGGGGCTGTTGTCGCTGTCGGGCTGGTCGTCTCCGCTGGCGCTGGTTCCCGGCGTGGCGGCGATTGTCCGCAACTACCGCTACGTCGGTTTTTCGAAACTGCTGGCCATGTTGTGCGATCACGGTGTGCCGTTCCCCGAGAGTCTTCGACTCGCCGCCTCCACGACCGGAAATCGGCGGTTTCGCAATCAGGCGGAGCAATTCGCCCGGGCGACCGAACGCGGTGATTCCCTTCCCAAAAAATCGGGCTGGCCCCAGTTCTTGCATTGGACACTCACCAGCGGCGCTCGGCGGGACGGATTGCCCAAACTGCTGCGGCATGCGGCGGCGATCTATCGACGTCGGGCCATGAACTACACTTTGTGGCTGCGCACCGGTTTGCCAATCGCGTGTACGGTGATTGTCGGTGGATCGATCGTGCTGGGACACATGTCGGTGATTCTGGGGCCGATGGTCGCTCTCTGGTGGAATCTGGGACGGAATTGAACCGATGCCTGAAACACTGACGAGATTCCATTACACGGCGCGTGACCCACAGGGGCGGTTGCGCGAAGGGGAGCTGGACGCGCCACACGCCGACGCGTTGGTGGGCGAGTTCGACAAACTCGGCTGGAAGGTGCAATCGTTTCGGGCCCTGACGACGGAGGATTCGGAATCCTCCACATCGGTTTGGATCGATGACTCCGCCGCTGCCGTCACACTCTCGGCCGCTGAATCGGCAGAACTTTCGGGACACATGGCGGAACTCGTATTCGCTGGCATGCCGCTCGAATCGGGACTGGCGGCGATCGCCGAGGAATTGCCGTCCCGCCGCCTGAGGCACGCCATGCGGGGAATTGTCGCCCGACTCGAGCGAGGCGAGAATCTTGACCTGGCGCTGAAACACGCGGGTGCCCCTCCCTATTTGCAGGCGGTCGTTCGGGCCGGCTCGCGATCGGGCACCCTGGGGGACGCGCTGGAGCGCTATGCGGGGACGTCGGAAGCGCTGCGCGGGGCAGTGCCCATCGTGGTCGGTTCGCTGGGGTATGCCGCCTTTGCGTTTCTGATCTGGCTGGCGACCTTTGGCTTTCTCGTCTGGATCGTCCTCCCGAGTTTCTCGGCCCTGTTTGAGGGTTTTGGGGTCACCTTGCCGTGGTTGACCGTGGCGACCCTCTCGGCGGGGAAATACCTCCGCGAGTACGCACTGATCGTCCTTTTGGCCATCGCGGGATTGATCGCGGTCGTTTATCTGGGATTTCGGGCGGCGTTGGGCTCGGTGGGAGTCCGCAGAGTTGTGCATTCGATTCCGGGAGTCGGCACGGTGGTGCGGTCCCTGGCGCTGTGTCGGTTTTCGGTGCTGTTGTCGCTGCTGGTACATGGCCGGGTTCCGCTGCCGGAATCCTTGCGGCTGGCGGGAGACGCGACTTCCGACCCGGCGGTCGCCGCCGACGCACGGGAACTCGCCAACTTGATCGAAGATGGCTCCAGTCCCGAGAGTGTCGATTGGAAACGACGCTCGTTTTCGCACGGATTTGTGCGGGCTCTGTTCGCCCCATACGGCCCCGACGGTCTGATCGACGGGTTGCAGGGACTGTCTGAAGTCTACGCCGCCCGCGTGCGGTATGCGCTGGTGTTTCTGGCAACCATCATCCCGCCGTCCCTGATCATCACTCTGGGCGTCGGGACAGCGATCATCGTTGTCGCGATGTACTTGCCGTTGATGCAACTATTGAACAGTCTGGCGTGAGGTAACCCATGGGAGCGTTTTTTCGCTGGATCTTCGCGGCGATCGGACAGATCCTGTTCGAGGGCTGGGGGTCGGCGAACGCGCAGGCGCTAGTGCGCACGCTGGCGGTCGCCGTCGAGCGAAACGTCCCGGTTGTGCCGGTGCTCGAAGCGCTCGCCGACGAGGCGGGAGGAAGCTGGCGGATGCGGGTCCAGAAACTGGCCGACATGCTCGCTTCCGGCATCCCCATTCCCGAGGCGCTCGATTCCGTGGCGGGCCTGCTCCCCGAGGAGGCGCTCGCGACGATACGGATCGGTTTCGACGCCGGGAGGCCGGCGGAGGCTCTTCGTGAGGTCGCCGACACAATCGGGCGGCAGTCCGAGAGCCGCTCGCTCATTTCCAGCGGTACCCTCATGTATCTGTCGAGTGTAACGCTCGTCGGCGTTTTGATTCTGACGTTTATCGTGATCTGGATCATTCCAAAATTCAAAGCCATTTTCGAGGGGTTCGACCTCACGTTGCCACCGGTGACACAGTGGCTGCTCTACGATCTCCCCATGGGATTGGCGGACTATTGGTATTGGCTGGCGATTCCCGTTTTGGGAGTGGGAGTGGTGCTGTTGGGAGCGGGGGGATTCCTCTCCGAACTGTTGGGGCAGGGAGTCTATTGGCGTCCCAGCACCTGGCTGGCGATGCTGGTTCCCCGCATCCACACCCCGTTACTGCTCCGCTGCATGGGACTGGCTGTGGAGGGAGGCGTTCCATTCCCGGGTACGCTGACGAGCATCGCCGCGCATACGCGCGATCGGTACCTGCAGAGCCAACTGGGACTCGCCGCGTCCCGTGTTGGCGCAGGGGAAGACACCTGGCAGGTGTTGATACAATCGCGGTTCATCACCGCGCGGGAGGGGGCGCTGTTCGATGCTTCTGTGAAGAATGGAAACCTTGGTTGGGCGTTGCGGCAGACCGCCGTGGCGCTCGAACGCCAGGCGGCGACCCGTATGCGGTTCATACTCGATTGTGTCCATCCGCTCTTGCTGCTCGCGATGGGGACCGTCGTGGGAACGATTGCCGTCGCGTTGTTTCTCCCGTTGGTCGAACTGATCCAGAAGATGACCTGAACCATGTTTCGTGTAAGAACAACCCCACGACTCAAGTCCGGCCCACCACCGTGCAGCGCCAGGCGACCGTTGTCACAATGGGGTGGTGGAGTCTGGGTGTCCCCAACGCGACGGGGGGTCACCATGATTGAGGTGGTGGTCTCGATGGTGCTGCTGGGCATTGTCTTCGCCGGCAGTGTTCCAGCCGTCGTCTGGGTGGTTCGCACGCAACGGGCGCTCGAACGTCGCCAGTCCGCGATCCTCGCCGCGTCCAACCTGCTCGATCTGCTGACAGTCCGTCCCTGGACCGACCTTCCCCCGGGCGATCTCCCGGATCTGACGCTGCCCGCCGAAGTCGCGCTGGACTTTCCGGCGTTGCGGGTGCAAGGCACGGTTGTCGAAGAGTCCGCTCCTACCGCCCGCAGGGTGACCGTGACAATTTCCTGGGAAGAAGCGGTCGGCAAGCCCAATCGCCCGGTGACGCTCAGTGGCTGGGTCTTTCCCAGACGAATGGAGGGGTCATGATGCGATCACAACGGCTCCACCGTTCGCGGGAACTTGTGAGTCGCCGTTGGGGAGCGACGCTGATGGAATTGATGGTCGTGGTCTCGTTGAGCGGGATCATCCTGGGAATTGCCGGAGTGCTGATGCAGCAGATGCTGCGGACCGACCGCGGGCTCGCCCGTTGTGCCGAGACCGCTGCTCATTTGTCGCGCCTCGAATCACTCTTCCGCCGCGATGCCTGGGACGCCACTCAGGCCGAGATTGTCGCAAATCCGGAGGGAACCCGGTTGGATCTGGAACAGAATGATGGCAGCAGGGTGTCGTACCAGTCGGCTGGACACATCCTGCGACGGTACGTCATGCTGGATGGCAAAGAAACGCATCGCGATCGATTCGCGTTTCCGGTCGCGTCGCGGATTGAACTGGAGCAGCAGGCTGACCCGCGTCGGGTGCGATTGACGATCGGCAGTTCGACCATGCCCGTTGATCAACCCGCAGTTTCAGGGTACGGTCCCGCCCGGCGGCCATTTCAACTGGCCGCCTCTGTCGGACGGACTGTTTACGTGCGGAGGATCGAGCGATGAACACGCCGCGATTTTTTAGAACCCTCCACACCCCAGAGCCGCGCCCGTCAGGAAGCGGTTCCCGGGTGATCCAAACGGACTCGCGACGTGTCGACACGAGCGCACGACGGTTCGCTGGTCGACTGCCGCGTGGTCGCCAACCCGCTGCATCCCGTTCCGGCTCGATGCTGGTCGTTGTCATGGTCTGCGTGGCAGTTCTGTCCATGTTGACAATCACGCTGGTGCGATCCGTCATTCACTCCGACCGGCAACTGAAACTGGAAGAGCGGACCGTTCAAGCCGACTGGTTGGCGCAGGGTGGGCTGGATCGCGCCGCCGCCCGTTTGGCAGTCTCTCCTGAATATCAGGGAGAGATCTGGGAGATCGCCGAGGGAGAGGGAGGGCTGGATGGGGCGGCCCGGATTGAAATCACCATTGCGCCCCTGGCCGACTTGCCCGAACAGCGGGAGGCGACCGTCTTCGTGACGTTTCCCGCGAACACCGAACAAACCAATCGCCGGTCGCGTACGGCACGTCTGCCGGCGGCCGCGTCCACCGTCCATCGTAAGGAGTGAACAATCATGCCGACCCATTCTCCACGAAAATCGCTTCCGGTTCGGAAACGTGGTTTCACGTTGATCGAGCTGCTGGTGGTGATCGCCATCATCGGGATTCTGGTGGCGCTGCTGTTGCCCGCGGTCCAGCAGGCGCGAGAGGCGGCCCGCCGGACGCAGTGCAAGAACAATTTGGCGCAAATCGGGCTGGCGCTGCACAACTACGAAATGGCGTTTGGCCGACTGCCCCCGGGAACCGTGAACCCGACCGGTCCCATCCGGAATGAGGCGAAGGGGTATCACGTCGGCTGGATGGTTCAGATTCTGCCGATGCTGGAACAGCAAAACGCCTGGAAGCGGTTCGATTTCGGGGTCTCGGTTTACGACGAGGTCAATAAGCCGGCACGGGTGTCGTCGGTTGTCAGCTATCGCTGTCCGTCGAACTGGGCGGCGAGCAGCCCGGGGTCGGGAACTTACGCCGGCTGTCACCACGATTCTGAGGCACCGATCGATGTCGATAACAACGGGGTGCTGTTCCTCAACAGTGGATTGCGCTATGAGGAGATTCCCGATGGAACGTCGCACACCATTTTTGTCGGCGAACACATGGGGAATCTCGACCCGCTGGGCTGGGCTTCTGGAACGAACGCGACATTGCGTAACGCGGGCTCGGGGATCAACACCTGGGGGCTGCCGTTCATTTCGGGGGCCGCCACAAGAGGCCAAGCCACGGGCGCTCCCCCCACACAGTCAGGGGACGAACAGACGAAGGCGATGTTGACCGTTGGTGGATTTGGCAGTTCTCATGTGGGGGGGGCGCATTTCCTGTTCGGCGACGGTGGGGTGCGCTACCTGTCCATGAGCATCAATCCCGCCGTCTACAAGAATCTCGCCAACCGCGCCGATGGGGCGCTGCACGAAGAATACTAAAAAGGGACAGGTCCATTTTCTGGACCGGGAGGCGCGAATCACATGAGAAATGGACCTGTCCCCTTTTGTCGGCGCCCCTTTTGTCGACAAGGGTTCACGCTGATTGAACTCCTGGTGGTCATCGCGATCACCGGGATTCTGCTGGCGCTGCTGCTGCCCGCCGTCGCGCAGTCGCGCGAGGCGGCTCGGCGGACGCAGTGCAAACAGAACCTCGCGCAAATCGGGTTGGCGCTGCACAACTACGAGATGGCACACCGGTGGCTTCCGCCAGGGAGCGTCGACCCCGGCCGGCCCATTGTCAATGTGACCCAGGGGTACCATGTCGGCTGGATCACGCAGTTGTTGCCGCACCTGGAGGAAGCGAACACCTGGCGGCATTGGGATTTTTCCGTCGGGGCCTACGATCCCGCCAATGCCCCCGCCGCCCGGTCGGCGATTTCCGTGTTGAACTGTCCGTCGAGTCTGCTGTCGGCGGCCGTCGGGGGGACGAGCTACGCGGGCGTCCATCACGACACCGAAGCCCCGATCGATATCGACAACAACGGGGTTCTGTATCTCAACAGCCGGGTCGGCTATCGCGACCTCCGCGACGGTGCCTCGCAGACGTTGTTCGTGGGTGAGACCTTGGGGAGCGAATTCCCGCGGGGCTGGGCGTCGGGAAGCAACGCCACGTTGCGGAACGCTGGTGCCCCGCCAAATACATCCGCGCCAGTCCTCCCCGCCAACGGAAATTCCCCGGCCCTGCCCCCTACTGATGCCGATGCCGCCAACCTGATCGTCGGCGGGTTTGGCAGTCGGCATACGGGGGGAGCGCAGTTTGTCTTCGGTGACGGCAGCGTGCAGTTTCTTTCGCAGAATATCAGTGTCCAGATCTTCAAAAGCCTCGCACATCGCGCCGATGGATCGCTCCTCGGGGACGAATATTGAAACGCCATGGCGACAGACACAGCTCAATCCAAGAAGCACCAGAGAGCGCTCAGAGGATTCACGTTCATTGAGCTATTGGTCGTGCTGGCGTTCATTGGCATCCTCATGTCAATCCTGCTCCCCTGGGTGCAGCAGGCGCGTGAAGCGGCACGACGGACCCAATGCAAGCAGAACCTGGCGCAAATCGGTCTGGCGCTGCAGCACTACGAGATCGCCCATGGATGGCTTCCCCCAGGATCCGTCGATCCCTCGCGCCCGATTCTGAACGTCCCCCGGGGTTATCACGTCGGTTGGATCGTCCAGCTTCTCCCATTCATGGAGGAGGGAAACACTTGGCGAAACTGGGATTTCCAGGCGGGGGTCTATGACCCGGCCAATCGGGTGACGGGGGAACAACGCATCCGAATCTTGCGCTGTCCGTCGTTTGTGGAATTCGATGATTCCCGGGTGTCGACCACCTACGCCGGCATGCACCACGATTCGGAGACCCCGATCGACAGCGACAACAACGGGGTTCTGTTTCTCAACAGCCGCATTGGATTTCGCGACATCATTGACGGCGAGAGTCATACGATTTTCGTGGCGGAGACGACCGGTCCCCGGCCGGCACGTACCTGGGCCTCCGGGACGAACGCGACGTTGCGCAACGCGGGATGCCCGATCAATGTCGATCTTGTGGTCTCCCCCGGAATTGACCCCCGCACTCAATCAGAGGATGACAAAGACCTGTTCGTCGGCGGCTTCGGGAGCATTCACCAGGGAGGGATGCACGTCTTGATGGGGGATGGCCGGGTCACGTTCCCCGACGAACACATCGATTACGAAGTGTACCGGCGACTGGCCAATCGGCGGGATGAAGCCGAGGCGGGGGAATACTGATATGCCAGACTCGACGACAGGGAATGTCTTTTCGAATTTTTGGATCTCGCCATGACAAACGTGCGAAAACAGGCGGGATTCACGCTGGTCGAACTGCTGGTGTCGGTAGCGATCCTCTCGCTTCTTGCCGGACTTCTGCTCCCCAACATCATGCAGGCCCGCGAAGTGGCCCGGCGATCGCAATGCCAGAACAATCTGAGGCAGTTGGGGCTGGCACTGCACCAGTACGAAGGAACGTTCCGAAGACTCCCCCCCGGCTCGGTCAATGTCCAGCGCCCGATCGTCAACACGGGGAAGGGCTACGAAGTTGGCTGGGCGGTACAGATTCTTCCTGGCTTGGGACGTGACAACGTCTTCGACGCGTTCGATTTTCAAGAGGGAGCCCATTCGCCGACCAATTCCCGGATCAACGCACTCCGCATCCCTCAATTGATATGCCCCTCGTCAATCGGCTCCATGACTTCCTATGCCGGCGTTCACCACGACCGGGAAGCCCCGATCGACATCGATAACCAGGGACTGCTGTTTCTGAACAGCAGCCTCCCTCTCCGCGACATCCCCGACGGGTCGTCTCACACCGCCCTGCTCGGAGAGAAAGCGACAGGGGTCGGGCTGCCCTGGACGTCGGGGACATCCGAGATGCTGCGCAACATGTCGCTTCCATTCAATCAGGTGACACCCATTCCGCTGGAACGCCCGCTCGAGTCAGCCGTTGTGAAACCGGACTTTGTCGGGGGTTTTGGCGCACCACACATCACGGGTGTGAACTTCCTCATTGCGGATGGTGCCGTCCGATCGATTTCCCTCGATATCGACGCCCGTCTCTACCGGCAACTTGGGCATCGCGCCGACGGCGCTCCGGTGGAGGATTTTTGATGCTTGAGGCGACACGCCCCCCGGGGTCGTGGAACGCGACGTCGAACGGATCCACGAAACGAATCCCCCGGCGCAAAACCGGCTTCACGTTGATCGAAATGATCGTCGTCGTTTGTGTTCTGTCGATCCTCATCACGATTTTGCTGCCCGGTATCCAGCAGATGCGCGAGGCGGCTCGACGCCATGAATGCCAGAATCAACTGCGGCAGATCGGCCTGGCGATTTGGCACTATGAGGGGAATTATCGCGTGTTTCCGCCCGGTGCCGTCGACACGCAGTGACCGGTTCTCAACCAGCCCGGGGTCCATGCGATCGGGTGGACTGTGCAGATATTGCCCCAACTGGGTCACCGCGCTCTGTTTCGTGATTATGACTTCGCAGTGGGGGCCTCCGACTCGACGAACTTCCTCACCGAAACCCCCGGCGATTACGCTTGTCCCTCGAATCCCTACAAAATCAACCAGTTGTTGGGGGAGGGTGGGCATTATGCGGCGGTTCACCACGACGTGGAAGCCCCGATCGACGTCAACAACTCGGGGGTGATGTATCTCAACAGCTCCATCCGCCCGCGCGACATTGACGACGGAACCGCCAATACCCTGATGGTGGGTGAGACGCATGGAGAATTCCTCCTCCCGTGGGGATCCGGTTCCGCTCAAACGCTCCGGAACACCAGTCTCCCGTTTGACACCGGCCCCTTCACGCCGAATGCGACCGTACCCGTGAAGCCGGAGAATCCCGCGTTCGTTGGCGGTTTCGGCAGTTTTCACAACGGTGTGGTTCAATTCGTATTCGTCGACGGCTCGGTCAAATCGCTCTCCATTGAAATCCACCCGACAATCTACCGACAACTCGGCCACCGCGCGGATGGCGGTCCGGTGGACGGGTTTTGATGGAAATTCAAGACGAGGCTGAACCAAGTCACCGAAATTGAGTAGACGGTCGTCGCACGAACAGAATGGGAAAGTCAGCGCGACCGCCGTGCTTGTCCTTCTGCGGAGGCGATCCATCGTTGCCTTTGGGTTTTACCGCTTCCAGGTGAGTCGGTACGTTGGCTTGCCCATGCGGGAGACGTAGAAAACGTCGCGGACGGGATCCCAGGCGACGTTGGTGAACCAGCCTGCCTTGGGGAGCTTTTCGAAACCAGCGGGGAGGTCGGCAACTTTCTTCCAAGACTCTCCGCCATCCCCGGTCCAGAAGATTCCTTTGCCCCCGGCGACGACGATTCGCTGTTGGTTCCGGGGATCGAGATAGGGGCCGATGGACGCGTCGACCGCGGTTCCCTGAACGCTCCAGGTGGCACCTTGATCGGTATTCACCAGCAGGCCTTCCTTTGCGAGCCAGTAGCCCTTTCCCAGGCTGACGCGGACAACGCGGCCCACGGGCTCGTGGTCGTCAATTCTCGTCCACGTCTGGCCGGCATCGATCGAACGCTGAATTCCCTGTCCCTTTTGCGTGTAGACCAGTGTTTTCGCGTCAAAGATTCCCAGCCCACCCGACTTGTCAAACTCGGCATCCTCAAACAGTTTGTTCCAGGACTTGCCCCCATCCCTGCTCAGCAGCACCTGCCCCCCCGACTCGTGCAGTGCCGCGAAAATGGTGGTCACCTTGTCGGTGGACCAATCGACGGCGGCATAGTCCCAGTTCCGGCCGACGTCGGTGAAGGCATTCCAGGTTTTGCCCGAGTCGCCCGACCAGGCGCACTTGCCGTCGAGCATGAAACAGGCGAGTCGCTTGCCGCCACTGTCCGTTTGGAGTGCGAACGAGGTCTCACACCGCCCGCCGACCAGTCCTCCATCGACACGGGTGAACTTCTTCCCGGTATCGGTCGATTTCCAGACCCCCAGACCGGTCACGATCATGTAGACATCACCCGACGACGAATCGACCGCGACCCCCGCGGTCTCGCCCGGCCATGCGGTCTTTTCGCCGGCATCTGTCAGCTTCTGAACAACCGGAGTTGAGATATCGACCCAACGCGCATCCGCAGGATCGTCGGCGGCACGCCCCATTGGAGCCGCCATGGGAATCAGCAACGCGACCGCGAGCAGTGGGACTCTGAGAGAACGCATGCGGGCAACTCCGTCAGAATATAGGGATGGCACTTTCAGTTCTTTGTCCGCCATTCGGCGAACAATTCGGGTAAAGTCGTGGGCAACCCCCAGTGCGTCTCTCGACCGCCGCACGCACAGAGGGCCGCGCACTTGGAAAGTGCGGGCTACATTGCTGGCGACTGCAACAACGTAGGCGGCACTCTCTGAGTGCCTGCCCCGATGTGCGTTCGATGCGAAACAACGCGCACCGGGGCCACACGAACGACCCCAGGCGCTGCCGCTTCGGCAACACATTCAACGCTGCCCATTCGCCGTACGATTCGGTCAACATCGTGGGCAACCCCCAGTGCGTCTCTCGACCGCCGCACGCACAGCGGACCGCGCACTTGGAAAGTGCGGGCTACAAAGCTTGAACGTAGGACGAGTCACGCGGTCCCGGAACGTAATCCAAACCGCTACTCCGCCTCGGCTACCGCCGTGTCCCGTCCGCGAATCTCGCGGAATTGCCGACTGAGAACAATCGTCTCAATCGCCGCCGAGATGCGGCCTTGGTTCTTGTCGAGGGCCACCTGCATCTCCTTGAGCAGCGGCTCGTCGGAAAGCTGCACTCCCCGTCCCAGCGCATACCCCAATAGCTTCTTGCAGAATTGCCGTTGGACGGAATCGCGACGCGCGGTCACCAGATGGTCGCGCAAGCCGGTCAGCCCATCGAACTTCGTGCCATCCTGCAGTGCCGACTTCGCGTCGATCAACCGGCCCGCGAGATCCTTCTCGCGTTTGCGGCCAATCGGGTCGTACCCTTCCAGCGCGAAGCCGAACTGATCGACCCGGACATGGCAGTTGGCGCAGCGGGGGTCGCTGCTGTGCATTTCGACCAGTTGTCGTACGGTCAGCCCTTCGATCGCCGTCTCATCTTCCGGGAGGCGGGGAACGTCTTTGGGAGGCTTTGGAAGCTTCTCGCCGAGCAACACTTCCGAAACCCAGTTGCCGCGCAGAATGGGACTGGTTCGTGACGCGCCCGATTGTTTCGCGAGCGTCGCCGATAGGCCCAGAATTCCCCCCCGGCCCAGCGCTTTGACGTTGTCCACCCGCTGAAACGCCGCCGGGCTGGCGGTCCCGTCCGCCGACGGTTTGAGCTGGATCCCGTAGAACTCGGCCAGTTTCGGGTTCACGAACGTGTGGTCGGCGTCAAAGATCTCCCACATCGAACCATCGCGCTGAAACAGGTCGGTGAAGAAGACAATCGCCTCTTCATACATGTCGGACCGCAACTGTGTGAATTCGGGGAAGTGGCGTTCGCTCTTTTCGTCGAGCGTGTCGAAGTCGTAAATGTGCAGCCACTGGCAGGCGAACTCGGTCGCCAGGCGACGCACCTTGGGGTCGGCCAGCATCCGCCGGGTCTGTGACAGCACCACGTCCCGTTCCCGCAGATTCCCCGCCTGGGCCGATCCGCGCAGGTCGGCGTCGGGTTGCGACGACCAGAGGAAATAGCTGAGCCGATTGGCAAGTTCGAAGTTCGAGACAGGCCCGGAACCGGTTCCCGGCGGAGCCTGTTCCAGACGGTACAAGAACGCGGGGGACACAAACACGCGTGCGAGGGTGAATCGGAACGCCTCATCGTGGGGCAGTTCCTGTTCGCGCAAGCGGGCGTACAGTCCACGCAGCTCTTTCGCCTCGGCGGCGGTCAACGGACGTCGATACGCCTGGCCCGCGAACGCGACGAGTGCGTCAAGATGCGAAGGCTCGGCAGCGACCAATTCTTTCTTAAAGGCGGCCGCCCGGTCGTGAATCGGCTTGCGGAACGGCTCGAACAGACCGGGGTCGCTGTCCTGGGTGGCGTACTCCATCAGTTGAGCGAACGCATCCACCAGAGTGAGAGCGTCGTGCGCGACAAAGTGCAGTTCGTTCCATAACCGATTCAGCTCCGCCGACTCGGCGTCGCTCAGCATCAGGCGTTCCAGCGGTTCATCTTCCCGATGAAACAGGGTGAGTGTCACCACTTCGTCGACCGGAACGATCTTGGTGTAGCAAAGAGCGGGAGGGAACCACTTGCGAAAATCGGTGAACGCGGTCTGAAAGCGGGTCTGGGCCGCGGCGTTCGCCACAACCACCGGCGCGTCGGGCCGCAGTCCATTGCCCCCCTCGGGCTTCGCCGCCGCGATCTGCAGTTGCACGCTCCCCTCGGGAGAAGTCTCGGCGTGCAGTCGGCAGGTGGCGACCAGCTCGGACCCTTCGACCAGGTCGGCGGGCAGCCGAACTTCGAGGATTGCGGGGGCCTTCACACACAGCGCCGCCGGGTCGACCGCCGACCCGTTGGGATGTTTTCCAAACAGAGCCGTCGGCAACCCGAAGTCTTTGGCCGGGTCGGCGGCGGGAGCGGGCTGTTGAGTCGATTTCCGCTCGGCGACCGCCTTCCAGCCGGCAGCCAGAAGGGGGCCACCCAACGACGCGAGCTGCTTCCGCAAAACGGCGTCGGGATGCTTCGCGTCGGCGGGAGCGGCGGTTGTCAGCAGTTTTTCCACCTCGGCGGCGAGCTTCCCCTGTTCGTCGGCGGAAGCGGCCGACTGCCACCGGGCCAGCACCGAGCCGGCGGGAATCACCGGGCCTTGCGAACCCGGGGCGACCGGTTCGCTGTAGAAGTGCCAGACCCGTTCATTTCCTATTTTGTCCGCGTGGGGATTCCCTGCGTGGATGTCCCCCGAGACGTCGCGGGTCAGACTCCACTTCTTCGCGTCATCCCCCGTGAGGGCGATGTCAAGTTCCAGGTCGGTCAGGTCACACGAGTGATTGGCGTCACGCGGGCCGATGATCAGCGAAATGAGATCCCCCGCGTGGACCGCCACCTTTTCCACGGGACCAAACGGCACCGACTTGCTGCCATGCGCGATTCCGCTGGCGAGCTTCTGTCGGGTCGCGCCCCGCCGCAGTTCCACCGACCAGGTGACCCCGTTCCCACACTCGGGATGCGCATGCGTGACGGCACCCGAGATCGTGACCACTCCATCGACCGGGCTGCGCCAGCCGGCGGCGACCGCTAGCGTGGGAGTGGGATGCACGCAGACGCCATGCCCCTTCATATTTCCGGGGATCCGCACCGCGTTGTCCGAGGAATTCGCGACCAGACTGGGGAGATCCTGCGTCGACCAGCCGTTGACGAAAGCGTAGCCCGACAGGTTTGACTGCTTGTTGGTGAACAGATCGAGCTTCACTTCGGCACTGCCGCCGATTCCCAGGTAGTCGAACCAGACGGCGAGCGAGTCGGGGTCGACCTGATGCTTGGCCGCGAGCGCCTTGCGGTCGATCTCGCCGGTCAGCTTCGCCGCCTCGGCGGCCGCCCCCAGCGCTTTCGCAGTCGAGGCGAACAGTTTTTCACGCCGGGCCGACATGTCGCGAACGAATTCACGCACATCGCGCAACAGCAGATCCGGCCGACCAGGTGCGACCAGTCGGGCACGATCCCAGACGACATAATCGCTCGCCGACCCGTCGCCGGCGTCGGTCGCCGACAGGAACAGCGAGACTTCACTCGCCCCTTCCGCGACCGGGATCTTGAATTTGAGTTCCTGTTGGGTGGTCAGCGGATCGACCGGGGCCATCCATGATTTCATGTGACCGACGCTTTGAAAGCGGACGAGCGCCCCCTGCCACTTCACAATGTCGGCGGTGATCGCGTTGACGTCGGTCAACTGCGCCGTCTTCCAGCGGTCCCGCAGTCCCGCCAGCAGCAGCGATGGCTCCTTTTCGTGCAACACGCTCCACAGGAGACCCAGGTATTTCGTGTTGAGTTTCTTTTCCTTCGCGACGTCGGCGATCGATTTCTTGCCCGATTCCAGCGCATCTCGCTGTTCGATGGTCGCTGCCAAATACTGTTCGACCGGCAGCCGGCCGCCATCGTTGGTGTTGAACACGATCCCTTGCAGATTGACCTGCGAGCCCCCCTGTTTCGCCGAGTAACGGCCATAGAGGCCGCGAATCCGGGCGAGGGCATCGTTGGTCCAGTCGCTGCGGGTCGTTTCCGAAGACCAGTGGAACCCCTCGGGGAGGAGAACCGCGTGGCTGGCGATCCCCTTGGCGGCGTCGAAGTACTTGGTCAGCAGGGCGGGAGACATCACCAACGCGTTGCCGGTGTTGGTGAACCCTTCGCCCGCGGCACTATCGACAGGGAACTCTTTGGCCGGACTGAGGGGGACGCCCGTGAGGTCGCGGATGGTGTAGGTGTATTCGGCGTTGCCCAGTCGGCGCAGTACGACGGGGCCGGGGTCACCGGCGCTGGCCAGCGCTTCGGCATCGAGCGTACGGCGGGTCCAGGCGCGCAGCGCCTTCTTCTGGTCCGCCGTCGGCTGCTTGGCGTCTTTCGGGGGCATTTCGCCGTTGTCGAGCATCTCGATCACCTTCAGCCAGACCGCAGTCCCTTTGCGGACGTCGGCGACGGCGGCGAACCGTTCGAGATCGAGTTCCCCTTCCTGTTGGGCTGTCGAGTGACAGTTCAGACAGAATTTTTTCGCGATCGGGCGAATGTCGCGCTGATATTCGGCGTCGAGCGTCGCGAAGCTGGAGGCGGGCGATTCCGAGCCGGGTTTCTGGGCAAACGCCGGAGCTGCGACCTGGCAGAGCAGCGCCGTCAGAAGCAAGGCGACGCGAGGGAAGAGGTGTTTCATGAGTGCGCCTGAGGGCGAGGGGCGGACGTTTCGGGTGGGATTGTGAGGTTACCACCGGGGAGGCATGGGGGCAAACGATGTGCCCGGCATTCCCGTCACAAAACGGAATGCGAGAATTGACTTCAAGAGACGATTGACCATACACGGGATCAAGCCCTTGGGTGGACTCCGGGGTGCGGACTCTCTCGTGTTTATTGATTTGATCGACAGAGCGCAAGGTGGATGGGGCTGTCGGTTTTGTGGCGACGACGCTCCGCGGCGTCGCTCCGGTTGCGGTTCCCGCGAAGCGGAACCACAACCGGCTGTGGCAAATACGCAACCGGATCGACGATCTCGACAGTCCACCTGCCCGATCCGTGTATGATCTGGGGCGAGAAAATCCGATCGAATTCTCGGCGGCAACCTTTTTTGCATGCTGCTCCTGTGCAGATTTTTTCACTACTCCCGCAACTTGTTTGCCTGTTGGGTGTTCGGTGAGGCACGGGAGGTTGCGCGCCGACATCATCGGGGCCAATCTTATTCCGATCCCACCGCCTGATAGGTTTGAGATGTTCCGCGATTGCGCGTTTCCCGCGAGTTGGCATCGCGTGCTGGTTTTGCTGGCGTCGCTGGTTGTCGCGTTGACGGGGTTGCCGTGCGTGACGCCCGTCGCAGCGGGAGAGTTGTACATTTCCCATCACGAAAACGTGCTGGGAACGTCGCTGGAACTGCGGATGATCGCCCGGGATTCGACCGCGGCCGAGCGTGCCGAAGAACTCGCGCTGGCGGAAATCGACCGTCTGAACGCGATCTTCAGCACCTATGATTCGAACAGCGAGTTCAGTCGCTGGCAGGTGGAAGCGGACCTGCCGACCCGGGTTTCGCCCGAATTGTTCACGGTTCTGGCGGCGTCGGACACGTGGCGCGAAGCGAGTTCCGGCGCATTCCACCCGGGGGCTCAGCAATTGACCGCGCTCTGGAAGCGGGCGGAGCGTTCGGGAACTCTTCCGACAGAAGAACAACGGGCTGAAATCGTCAAGGAGTTGCGGACCGTCCCGTGGCAGCTTGATCCTGTGGCAAATCGGGCGCATCGCGTCGGGCGGTATCCCGTGTCGCTGAACGCGATCGCCAAAGGGTACATCATCGACCGCGCCTGTGCGGCGATGCGGGAAGCCGAGGGAATCTCCGCCGCTCTGGTGAAAATCGGCGGGGATCTGCGGGCGATGGGCGATCTGCGGCAGCCGATCGCGATTCGCGATCCGGGAGGGGCCGCCCATCAGTCGGGACTGATGGGGATCGAAATTGGTGATCGGGGAGTCGCCACAAGCGGCGACGCGTATCGAGGGTTCACCGTGGGGGAGAGACGATTTTCACACATTCTGGATCCCCGGACCGGTTGGCCGGTGGAACAGGTCGTGAGCGCCACCGTCGTCGCGTCGACCGCGATGGACGCCGACGCGCTGGCCACCGCGTTTTCGGTACTGGCGCCCCACGACAGCGTAAAGCTCGCCCGCACTCTTGACGGAGTCGAATGCCTGCTGATCGACCGTGAGGGGAACCGATTCACCTCGGCGGGCTGGGCCCAGATTGAACTCGCGCAAAACGACGCAGCTGGCCTTGTGGTTCAGCGCGGTCGACCGGCTCCGCAGCAGTCTGGCAAAAAGGAAGCCGCTGCCGACAAGCCGGCGGCTCCCGACTGGAACGGTGGTTTCGAATTGGCCGTCAAGCTGGAGATCAACAACGCGGGTGCAGGGAGGCGTTATCGTCGACCGTATGTCGCTGTGTGGATTGAAGACGGTGACGGGTTTCCTGTGAGAACGCTGGCGTTGTGGGTGCAGGGGACGGGACGCGGACCGCGCTGGATTCCCGATCTGAAGCGCTGGTACAAGACCGACCATGTCCGCAAATTCAACGACGAAACCGATCTGGTCGCCACGATCTCGGAACCGACCCGCAAGCCGGGGGAGTACACTCTGGTGTGGGATGGGACCGACGATCTTGGGGAACTGGTGGAGCCGGGCGAATACACCGTTTCGATTGAAGCGGTTCGCGAACATGGCACGTATCAGGTGACACGGAAAAAGATCAAGCTCGATCAAGAGCCCGTCGGCGAAAAACTCGAGTCGAACACAGAAATCAAGGCCGCTTCGCTTGAATACCGCAAACGCAAGTCCGACCGCGACGACAAGTGAGTCGTCCGATTCCGAACAAGCTGACTCGAACCCGACTCGCGGCAAGCGGTTTTCAACCCGTTTCTTCGGATTGATTCGCTGGCTGCACATCTACCTGTCGATGTTCGGCTTCGCCACGATTCTGTTCTTCAGCGTCACCGGCATCACTCTGAACCACCCCACCTGGTTTGGTGGTGTGGGGGAACGGACTGAGCATTTGTCGGGCGAACTCGATTCCGCTTGGGTCCGTCTGAAAGAGTCGGTGGGCGACGAGTCTGCCGACAGTTACGGCGGCGTTGATCGCCTCAAGATCGCGGAGTACTTGCGAAAGACGCACACGCTGCACGGCTCGGTCGCCGACTTTCGCGTGGATGACGAAGAAATCTCGATCGCGTTTGAAGGACCGGCCTACGCGGCCGATGTCGTGATTCTACGCGCGACCGGCGGGTACGACCTCTCCATCACCCGGCACGGTCTGGTCGCGCTGATCAACGATCTGCACAAAGGTCGCGACTCGGGAATCCCCTGGATCGTCGTCATTGACCTGTCGGCTCTGCTCATGACCGTCAGTTCTATCACCGGTGTGGTACTGCTCTTCTCGATCCGCCGAAAGCGGTTGGCGGGAACCCTCACCGCAATCGCCGGCACCATCGCACTCTGGCTCGCCTACCACTACCTCGTCCCCTGACAAGGGCGCGGCCCTTGACCCGGTCCGAGCTTCCGCTCGAGGTTGCCTGCGACCGCTCCCGATGGTCGCTCGTCTGGTTGCGGAGTTGCCGTATTGGGGGGGGCGGAATGGATCCAGAAGATTGAAACGCCGCATCGGTAACAACCCGCGGCGCAGCCGCCGCTTTCCCCCCTCTCCCCGCGCGCGACATTGCACGGCAAACTCAACTCCGTTGCGGGGCGAGGGGCCGGGGGTGAGGGGGACACCCATCGCAGGTAACGACTCCGTCCCGGGTAACGCATTGTTTGCCCTTCACCCACGTTGCCCCTCATCCGGCCGCCGGCCACCTTCTCCCCGAAAGCGGGGAGAAGGATCCGATTCAAGTCGAGCTGCGTAATCCCCCTCGCTGCGACGCCGTCGTCGCGACATGTGGCGGACGGCGTTCCTACGACGCCGCGGTCTGGACATCTTCGGCAGAGTTGAGTGGAGACAGATTGAAACGTCGTATCGGAAACACCAGCTCGCACGACGCAGAAGTCAAACGCAGGGTCAGAGTGACCGAATTCACGGTCACTGGTGACATCGGCTGCCACATCCGGACCGACTTGGCCGCTGGCCAGTCTGAAAACCCGGCTGAACTTGGCCAGTCGGTCCGGTTGCTTGGCAACGCCCCACTACGCGCCGATCACGTTGAGCAACAGGTCGTAGTTCGCGCTGATCCCGCCATCTCCATCCTTCAGAACGAACCGAACCGTGCGGCTGGAGTTGACGCTGATCGCGCCCACTACCTGGAACTGAATGCTCCGCACCAGCGCCTGGACGGCGGCGACGGTGGCGTTGGTGTTGAACGACACGACCAGCGGTGCCGTCCCTGTGCCGCCGGTGAACGTTGCAATCGAGACGCCTCCATAGGTCACCCCTCCACTGGAAACGGCAATCTGCCCAGGACCGACTCCCACGCTCAGAATCGTCAGGCGATCTGCCGCCGTCGCGCCCGCCGGCAGACTGACAGTCAGCGAACCGGTCAAGAAGTCAGCCGAATCCGGGTCGATCACATTGGCTGACACGGCCAGTCGCGTGGGAGCCGATCCCGCAGCGTAGGATACACTCGCGGGCAAGCCAGTGATTACGGAAGCGTCGTTGACCGCTGTCACCGTCACCGCCTTGGTGACGGGAACGCTGGTTCCGCCCTGACCGTCAGTCACGACGAACCGGACCGTACGGGCCGACGTGGCCGGCGCATCGCTGACATTGGAGAACACAATGTTTCGGGCCAGCGCCTGTGCGGCGGCGGTTGTCGCGTTACTGTTCAACGTGACCACCAAAGGCGTGGTTCCCGTACCTGCCGTGATGTTTCCAATGTGCACACCGCCAAATGTCACGTCGGTCCCGGCGATCCCGATCTGGTTCGCCCCGACACCCTGGTTGCGAACTTGGAGCCGATCATCGGCCGTCCCGTTCGATTGAAAATCGACTGTCAGCGTTCCCCCCGCGAGACTGGTTGGAAGATCAGGATCGATCAGGGACGCCGTGGCGGCGAGGGCCACCGGGACCGCGTTTTCGACGTACACGGACGATCCACTCACGCCACCGATAACGGGCGCATCATTGGTGGCCGTCACGCTGACGAGTTTGGTCTTGGAGGCACTGACTCCACCCGATCCATCCTTCAGAACGAATTTCACCGTTCGTGTCAGCGATCCCGGAGCCTCGCTGACATTCGCGAAAGTGATATTGCGGGCGAGCGCCGCGGTCGCCACTTGTGTCGCCTGGGCATTCAGTGAAATGATTAGCGGACCGGTTCCGACCCCACCCGCGAAACTACCGATCACGACCCCTTCGTAGGTGACGTTGGCTCCCGAAACGCCGATCTGGGTGGCACCGGTTCCCTGGTTCCGAATGGCCAGCCGATCGGTCGCCGCCCCATTCGCGAGGAAATTCACAGTCAATGTGCCGCCGTTGAAAGAGGGATTGTCCACATCGGACACGGTCACGGCACCATCCACGATGACCGGGGCGGAATTTTCAAGGTAGCTGGTCGTTCCCGGCGAAGTCGTCACGACCGGCAGGTCATTCACCGCGACCACAGCGATTTGTTTTGTCGAGGGAGAGCCGGAATCACCGGCCACGCCGGTGAAAACGAAGCGGACCGAGCGGGCAGCGGTGGACGGCGCGTCACTGACGTTGACAAACGTGACTGCACGCGCCAAAGCCTGGACTGCGGCCACTGTGGCATTCGAATTCAGGGTGATCACCAGGGGCGTCGTGCCGGTTCCCCCTGCCATGGTCCCAATCGCGACATTGGAGTAGTTCACGGTGCTTCCCGCAATGCCAATTTTGCCTGAGGCCGTTCCCTGGTTCAGAATAGCCAGCCTGTCGTCCGCGGTGCCGTTTGAAAGGAAGTCGACTGTCAGTTTCCCATTGCTGAAAGCCGCGCTACTTCCCCCGGTGACCGTCACCGACGCGTCGACGACAATCGCCGTCTTGTTCTCCGTGTACGTCACCACTCCCGCCGAATTGGTGATGACCGGCCCCTCGCTGACGTTGGTCACCGTGACGGTCAGGTTTTGAACCGCCGTTCCACCATTGCCATCGCTGACTGTGACCTGCACGTTGTAGACATTGTCGGTCCCCACATCATTCGGCGATTCGAAATCGGGGGCGACTTTGAACGTCAACACACCGGCACCGGTGATCGCGAACCGCGCCTGGTCGGCTCCCCCGGTGAGTGCGAAGTTGAGCGTCTGTGCGGGCCGGTCGGCGTCCGACGCGCGAACCGTGAGGACCGAGGTTGAATTCTCAGCGACGTTCACCGCCGGGCTGGACGTGAACACAGGCGCGTCATTGACGTTGGTGACGGTGATTGCGAGATCTTGAACAGTCGTTCGTCCATTGCCATCATCCGCCGAGACTCGGACATTGTAGACATTGTCGGCCCCGACATCAGTCGGCGTTTCAAAATCGGGGGCAGCCTGAAACGTCAACACACCCCCACTGGTGATCGCAAACCGGGCCTGATCGGCACCCCCGGTGATCGCAAAGGTCAGCGATTGCGCCGGGTTGTCGGCGTCGGTCGCCCGGACTGTCAGCACGGAAGTCGTCTTTTCGGCGACAGATTGCGAGGCCGCCGTGACAAACACCGGGTTATTGTCATTGACTGGCAGAACAGTGATCGTCAGGTTCTGCGAAGTTGATCTGCCATATCCGTCGTTCGCCGTCACCTGCACCAGGTAGACATTGTTCGAATCAGCATCCACGGGCAATTCGAAGTCCGGAGCCGACTTGAACGACAACACTCCGCCACTGGTGATTGAAAACCGCGACTGGTCAGCACCACCTGTGATCGCGAAAACCACGGTCTGCGTGGGGGTGTCGGCGTCAGTCGCCGTCACCGTCAAGACTGTGGATTCGTTTTCGTTGACAGAGACGTTCGCGGCCGAGGTGAAGACCGGGGAGAAATCATTGTGCAGGCTGGCATTTCCGAGGAACTGGAAACGCGTGACTGTCGACGCCTGGATCCCGACCAAAACGATCTTTTCACCAGCGGGGAGCGTGATTCGCGTGTTGGCTCCGATCTGTTGGATCAACAGCGAGTCGAAGTCGCGAATCACCGAGTCGAAACTCGAGAGGTCAATCTTGTCTCCCTGTCCGGGATTCCAGTCATTGATCGTGTCGGTCACACCCGGTTCCGAGATAAACACAAAGTGATCTGCTCCGATCCCGCCGTAGAGTTGGTCGACACCGAGGTCACCGTATACGAGATCGTTGCCCGCGTCACCATAAACCCAGTCGTCCCCTTGTCCGCCGCGCACGACATCATTGCCATCGTTCCCCAGAACATCCAAATCGTCTCCGTTATATCCATGCACGATATCGTCGCCGGTCCCGCCGTAGACGTTGTCATTCCCCAGGCCACCGTTGACGATGTCGTTTCCGTCCTCACCCGCCACCAACGGGTCGTCTCCCTTGCCGCCGGCCACCGTATCATTCCCCGCGCCACCCGAGACAGAGTCGTTGCCCACATTGCCGTTCAGATTGTCGTTCCCGACACCGCCGCGAATGGTGTCGTCCCCTTCGCGACCACTTAACTGTTCCCCCGCGGCATTCGCCTGTAAAGTGTCGTTCCCGCGACGATCAATCGACGCGTAGCCGGAAAACCAGCTTGGCTGAATCTCCGAGATCTCCACACCAGTCACAACGATCTGCTGATTTGTCGGCAGCCCGATGACGGCATTCGCTCCCGACTGCGTCAGTACCAGCGATCCGAAGTCGGTGATAACACCTGGCGCGAACGCGTTGCCAACCGTCGAGTTGAACGCGGCCAAATCAATCCGATCCCCCTCCGAAAGACTCCAATCATTGATGACGTCGATCGATCCCGCGTCAGCGAGGTACACGAAGCGGTCGGCACCGGTCCCTCCGTAGAGCTGGTCATTGCCGAGGTCGCCATAAATCTCGTCGATTCCGGCGTCGCCGCTGACCGTATCATTCCCTTGTCCTCCATGGACAGTGTCGTTGCCATTTCCGCCGGATACGAAATCGTCCCCCGTGTTGCCCTGCACCCATTTGTCGTCGCCATCGTCACCGTATACCGCGTCGTTTCCCTCGTTCCCCTCAACAACCCAATCGTCTCCTTCATATCCATTCACGATGTCGTCGCCGGTCCCGCCGTAGACGTAGTCGTTCCCCTTGCCACCGTTGACGGTGTCGTTGCCGTCGTCTCCCGCCACCAACGGGTCGTCTCCCTGACCTCCGCCGACCGTATCGTTCCCCGCTCCCCCCGAGACCGAGTCGTTCCCCACATTGCCATTCAGATCGTCGTTCCCGGCGTCTCCGGTGATGATATCATTGCCGTCGAGTCCGGAGATCGTGTCGGCCAAAGTGGTCCCTTTCAGGACATCGTTTCCGTTGGTTCCGACAATTGACGCGAGGAGTACTCTCGACTCCAGCGTTTGCACCTGTGCGAACGACGGACTGGCGGCTCGTCTTCGGCGCGTCGCGCGAGTTCGCATGGTGCCATTGCGGAGGGAATCGAGCCAGGAGCGGATGGGGTTGAGCATGGTTGGGCCTTCTTGAGGAAACGAGAAACAAACAGGAGAACCAAGGGACAAGACAACAATTCCAGTCGGCGAATTGCGTGAACCCGGCATGGGTCGCGATCACAATCGCCGTTGGGGCCGAAGGACAAGACGGAACCGGTGAAAAACACAACAAACAACACTCATCGAGTTTCGACGTGTGCGCAACTCCGGCGCACAAGAAGGGCAAAGCCACTGCTGACCAGTCTCAGTCGCGGCACGCGACAGGTGGTGGAGAGGAAATGAATGTCCGTCGATGCTTGCGGCCAGCACCTGCGGTGCGTCTAGGCGAGCCGCGGAGCGTCTCGCCTACAACAGTTTCCTCAGAAGGCGCCAGTATGCTCTCGAGCGCAAAACAACGTTCTCCGGGCAGCCATCGACCCACGTTCCCTCAGAAACCGCCGCTGGATACGCGGTGATCCATACGCGTGCTTCGGGAGTCCACGACATCAATTTCATTTCGACAACACGGTTCGGTTGGACGCCGAGCGCTGCCCAGCGGGCGGTGCATGGCGGTGGATCGCACAGCGGCGGCTCACGAGGACGTTCGCCCTCCCGTCGCGTCGGATTACTTCCCTTCACGTGGTTTGGTTGGCGGTTACGCATTGGGACCGAGCGTCATGGGAGGGCGAAGCTCCTGCTGAGCCGCCAATGTGCTTTCGAGCGCAATACGACGTTCTCCGGGCAGCCATCGACCCACGTTCTCTCGGAATCCGCTGCTCGTTTCGCAGTGGTCGAATCGCGTGTTCCGTGTGTCCACGACATCGGATTCAATGCGACATCACGGTTCGGTTGGCTGCCGAGCTCTGCCCAGTGGGCGGTTCTTGGCGGTTGATCGCACAGCGGCGGCTCACGAGGACGTTCGCCCTCCCGTCGCGTCGGATTTTGTCCCAATCTCGTGGTTTGGTTGGCGGTTACGCATTGGAACCCGCGACCCGCGAAAAACTGCCTTCCTTGGAAGAAAACCCTGGAAGGAGGTTGTTCCCGCCCCGTTAACTGGGACGTGTCCAGTCCGTCGTCAACCCCCGGCGGGTTCGCTAACATGCCGGGAACGCTCGAGGACATTATGCGCTCATCCGACGACAGCTTCGCTGACACTCTGCCCAAAACCTGCCTCCCCGCCTGGTCGGTGGGAGAACTACCAGAACCCAAGCCGCTCTCCTGGCGACAGTGGTACCGCTTCATTGGTCCCGGACTGGTGATGATGGGCATCCAGATCGGGGGAGGGGAATGGTTGCTGGGGCCAGATATCACCGCCCGGTATGGCGGTGGGCTGATGTGGATCGCCTCGATCGCCATCATTGTGCAGGTCTTCTACAACATCGAGTGTGGTCGCTACGCCCTGTACTGCGGCGAGCCGGTCTTCACCGGGTTCATGCGGACGTTTCCCGGCCCGATGTTCTGGATTGGCGTGATCGGGATTCTGAATTTCGCCGCCCTCATTCCGGGGCTGTCGGCTCACGGCGCGGTGCTTTTCTCGGCACTGTGGCTTGGTCATCCTCCAACGCCCGACGATGACTTCATGGTGAAGACCATTGGATACCTGTTCTTGTTGGGTGTCACGCTGCCGATCTTTGTGGGGGGAAAAATCTACAACATGTTACAGGCGGTGATGACGGTGAAGGTCTTCGCCGTCTTGAGTTTTTGCCTGCTGGTGGGGGCTCTCTGGGTCAGCCCGGCGAACTGGTACAACGTTTTCAGCGGGTTCTTGAAGTTCGGCTCGGTTCCGACGGTGGATGCCGACAATCGGGAAACGACCGTCAATGTCGTGACCAATTGGCTGGAGGGTGGTGACTGGCCGGTGGTGGCGATGGCGAACATCGCGTTGATTGGCGCGTTCGCCGGCTACGCCGGGGGCGGGGGACTGGGGAACGCCACGTACAGCAATTTTGTGCGCGATAAGGGCTGGGGAATGGGGAGTCTGGTGGGGGCGATTCCCAGCGCGGTGGGGGGGACTCATCTGTCTCTCAGTCACTTGGGAACGGTGTTTCAAGTGACCGCCGATAGTCTGCGGAAATGGAAGGGGTGGTGGCGGTACATTCTGACCGATCAGGTTCTAGTCTGGGCTCCCGGGTGTTTCATGGGAATGGCGCTTCCGGCGCTCTTGTCGTTGGAATTCGCCGGCCACTCGGTCTTGCAGGGGAAGGAAAACAAATGGCTGCAATCGCTGATCACCGCCGACGGCATCAGCCATGACCCCAGATTCTCTGAGGGGATGAAGCACGCGCTGTGGATTATCACGCTGCTGGTGGGGCTGTTGGTGATGCTGCCCAGTCAGATGTCGATCGTCGACGATTTCAGTCGGCGTTGGACGGACATTCTCTGGTCGGGGGTCTCCCGGGTCCGCGACCGCCTTCACGGGAGTCAGGTGTCGTGGATTTACTACTCGATTCTCACCATTTACGTGTTGTGGTCGCTGGTTTGGACGTACATTTTCAACGCGTACGGCAGTCCGCGACTGATGACGATCGTGATCGCCAACTTGAACAACGTGGCGATTGGAATCACGTCGTTTCACGTCTGGTGGATCAACACCACGCTGCTGCCAAAACCGCTTCAGCCCCGCTGGTACCAGCAGGTCGGAATCCTAAGCTGCGGCGTTTTCTACTGTGGAATGTCACTGCTGGTGTTGTTCACGCAGCAGATCCCGCAGTTTTTGGAATGGCTGCATGGGAAGGCGTAGTTTCGGGATAGGGGCCCTCCAAAACCGTCTCAAAGACGAAGCTCTCGCGGCGCGAAACCAATGCGAATCGGTTGCGATGGGATCCGCGGCTTTCGCCGCATCTCAGGAACTGGAATCGGTACCCGCCCCGGAATCCACCGAGGCTGCACTGGTCTCGCAGGGAACCGCCGGGTTCATGGAACCGTTTCAGGCCGTTCCGGGCAGTCGAGTCTGGAGTTCCGCCGAATACCTGTTGTGGTGGATTCAGCCAGCTTCGTCGCCCCTGCTCGTGCGAGTTCGTTTCAGGGAGCTTCAATGAATCTTCTGAAGTTGCCCGCCCTCGAAGAGATCTGTTGCGAGCCGGGGGGCGTCAAGAGCGGTTACAGGCTGGGATTTCTGGGTGGGTTTCGGTATCTGCGTCTGGCCGAGAGAACCCAGATGGATCTAGCGAAAGAGTCTGAAGTCAAAGAAATCACAATGGACTCCTGGGAGACCACCAACAACATTTACGCACCGCAGATCGGGCTGCGCACGGAAGCGTTCTACGGTGACTGGTTTGTGAATAAACCATTGTCCGTGGAGAATGAGATGCTCCACGGCTACTCCCGCTCGGCCGTTTTTTCTTTCGCCTCAAACTGCGGGTCGGCAACCTTGTAAAACGACACAATCGCCCCCATTTCCGGCTTCAGGTGAATCCCTTCCATCCCGGGCGGGATTCTCACTTTCACCCGCACGGGAATCGCCCCTTTCGACCGGTTCGCGATCGGCATCAATCGCGAGACATAACCGTCGTAGGGATGGTCCTGATACGCCTCCGACCGGATCACGCACTTCTGCCCGACGAAAATCCGCGAGATGTCCCGTTCCTGAATGTCGAGTTCGACTTCGAGGTCGGCCAGGTCGGCCAGGTCGCAAATGCTGTACGAGCCGTTGAACGCGCCCGGGTTCACAATGTTCCCTTCTTCCACGTTCTTCTTGAGGACCGTCCCCGTCACTGGGGAGGCGATCGTCGTGTTGCCCTGCTTCCATTTCGACTTCGATAGTTCGGCCTTTGCCGACTCGACATCCGCCTCGGCGACTTTGAGCCTCTGTTCCTGTGGTTCGATCAGCAGATCCAGCGTCCGCCGCAACCGTTCCACACGAAAACCCGCCGCGTCAAAATCGCTCTGCGCCTTTTCAATATCCGACGGACTGACGGTGGTGGATTTGGTCAGTTTGTTCCAGCGATCGAGCTGCCCCTTGAAGAAGTCCCGCTGCGAGATCGCTTCCGACAAATCGGCTTGCGCCCGTTCAATCTCGCGCGGCACATTCTTCCGTTCCATTTCCAGACGCAAGGTCGCCCGAGCGAGGTCGGCGGCCGCCCGCAGCACGTCGGCGTCGTAGTCGGTGGTCTCCAATTGGGCGAGGATGTCCCCCTTTTCGACCAGCATCCCTTCGATCAATGACTCTCCCGACTCGGGACTGGCCCCCGGTTTGTGAACCCGCAGGCTCTTGACCATACCGCCGACCTTGGGGCTGACCAGAATCTGGTGTCGTGGAAGAATGTAGCCCTTCGACTCGTGAACGACTCCTCCCGAGTCGGCCACTCCCGCATTCGCTGACGTTCCCGAATTCAACGCGGATCGGGGAATGTCATTCGTGGAGGGGATTTTGAGCGGATCGGTTTCCTCGAGATTGGCGGCGGCCTCCCGCAGTTCATACACCTGCCATCCCAGATAGCCTGCGCCACTTGCCAGCAGGAGGCACAGAACCCACGCCAGTCGATTGGGGCGCGGCTCTTTCGGCGGAGGGGGCGCGATCCGGAGTGAACGGACCTTGTCTGTGAACGGGCTCCCTCCTCGAACTGGGGGGGCAGCCTCTTCCACGCGGGGGGGAGTCTCGGTTTCCACGCTCACAACGGGCACTCTCGTCGTCAATTCAAGGGACGTCCCGCGAATCGGCGAACCATCGTCGCGCGGTCCCGCAGTCACGGTTGTTGAGATTATATCTCGACCGTGAACCCCAGATCCACAAAACTCCCCAAACTCCCCCGTTTCCTGGCATTCCCAACTCATCCAACCGCCCGACTGATCAGATTCGGCATTGACGATTCGATCGATTCCAGCGAGATTCCCGGTTCGTCAACCCCCACCAGAACAGCGAAACGCATGGACGCGGACCGCGCGGAATCTCCCGACTCCTCTGAAACGGCTCCCGCACGCCCCTCGGTCGGGTGGCGGCATCGGGCCGAGTTTCTGGTGTTTCGCACGCTCGTCGCGCTGATCGAAGCTCTGCCGCGTCAAACCTGCGACAGTCTCGCCCGGGGACTCGCCTGGTGTATCCACCACCTGCTTCCCCGGAAGTTGACGCGCTATTACGTCGCCCGGGACAATTTGCGACAGTCATTTGGCGATCGCTATTCCGACCAGCAGATGGACGACCTGATCCACCGGATGTGGATTCATCTGTTTCGTATGGTGGGGGAGATCGTGCTGATGCCGCGAAAGCTGCGTGTCGCCGGCCTCACCGAAGCGATTGAATTCCGCAACAAAGGAGACGTCCTGCGGGCAATGGCTTCCGGTCGACCGGTGCTGTTGCTCTCGGGACACTATGGCAACTGGGAAATGGCAGTGTCGGTCTTTGGGCTGTTTGGCTTCCCCATGGGACTCGTCGCGCGGGATCTCGACAACCCCCTGTTGCACCGCTGGTTTCAACGGTTCCGCCGATATACCGGGCATGTTCAGATCGGTAAAAAAGGGGGGAGCGGCCTGATGGTCGAGCAGTTGGAACGCCGGGGAAGTCTGGCGCTGCTCGGGGACCAGGACGCGGGCGGATCCGGGTTGTTCGTGGATTTTTTCGGACGACCCGCCTCGACGTTCAAGTCGATTGGTCTGCTCGCGATGGAATATGAGGCGCTGATTTGCGTCGGCTACGCCCGGCGACTCGATTCGACCACGTCGACCGGCTGGCCTCGCTTCGAACTCGGATGTGAAGAGGTCATCGACCCCCGCGAGTTCGACTCGGGGGACGCGCTCCGCGAAATCACCCAGCGCTACACAGCCGCACTCGAACGGGTGATCCGCCGGGCACCGGAACAGTACTTCTGGGTCCATCGCCGTTGGAAAAGCGTTCCGAAGACGCGCGAGAAGCGGGAACAACGGAAGTTGAAACGGGCGGGATAACGATCGGCTTGACAGGGGCGACTGTCGAACCGACCATTCGGCATGCGCGTGAACAGCCCGAGGGGGATAATCGCAACAGCGAACTGCGTCTCCCCGCGTTCCCACCTGGATCGAGTCTTTGGAGTCCCAGCATGCAGGCGTTTGTCCGACGAGTTGTGTTCACACTCTGTGGTCTGGTGATAATCGCCGGCTGGACGACCTGCCGGGCGGAGGAACCGCGTCCTCCCGCCGGCTTTCGGGCACTGTTCAACGGCAAAGATCTGAACGGCTGGTTCGGTTTGAACCCCCACAACCTGACCGGGCTGACAGGTGACAAGAAGGAGGCGAAACTCGCCGAGGAGCGGGCGGAGTTCGCCAAACACTGGCGTGTCGAGAACGGCGAACTCGTCAACGATGGGCACGGTCCGTATGCGACAACGGAATTCGACCTGGGGGATATTGAGTTTCTGGTCGACTATAAGACTGTCGCGATGGCCGACAGCGGTATTTATCTACGCGGCCTCCCCCAAGTGCAGATTTGGGACTGGAACCAGGTTTATGATCTCAAAAGCCCGACCCGGAAGCCACATTTGGGCTCGGGGGGGCTGTTCAACAACACGCCGGGCACATCGGGTCGCGATCCGCTATTGAAGGCCGACCGACCGTTTGGTGAGTGGAACCAATTCCGCATCCGGCAAGTCGGAGATCGCACCTGGGTCTGGCTGAATGACAAACTGGTGGTCGATGACGCGCCGCTGGAAAACTACAGCGCCCGGGGGGAAGCGATTCCTGTGAAGGGACCGATCCATTTGCAGACGCATGGCGGCGAGATCCGTTGGAAGAACATCTTCGTCCGCGAAATTGGTTCGGAAGAAGGGAAGCAGATTCTCTCGGCGGCGGAATTGGAAAATAGAGCCCGGTTGGCCGGCGGGCTGGCAATGCATGTTTCGTTCGACGATGGACTTGACGCCGACTTTTCGCGGGGAGATCGCAAGTGCTACGTCCAGCAGGGGGCGAATCTGGTGGCCGCCGCCGTGAACGACGACGTGAAGCTGGCTCCGACGGCGGGGCGGTTCGGCGGCGGACTGCACTTCACGAAGAAGAACAATCTGCGTCCCGCGTACTGCGATACCGGGGCGGTTGGTTATAACGACCGGAACTGGAGCCGATCGGTTTCGGTCTGGCTCAAGCTGAACCCCGATCTCGACCTGGAACCGGGGTATTGTGACCCGGTGCAGATTGTGGGAGACGACCTCAAAAAGGGCTTCATTTTCCTGGAATGGTCCAAAGATGAAACCCCGCGGTTTTTCCGCTACGCGATCCGCCCGCTGTTTCCGATCTGGAATCCCGACAATGTTCAGTGGGGCGACATTCCGTTCAACAAGCGGCCGATGGTGCAGGTGGAAAAAGCTCCGTTTTCCCGCGACACCTGGACGCATGTGGTTTTCTCGTTGGAGAACGTGAACGACAAGAGTCGGCCACAGATCGGTCGACTGCACATCAATGGTCGCCTGCAGGGGACGATTGAAAACTGGGATCTCACGTTCGGCTGGGATCCAGAGAAGGTTCTCGTCGTTCTGGGAGCGGCCTACGTTGGTCATCTCGATGATCTGGCGATCTTTGACCACGCCCTCACCGATGGTGAAATCCGGCTGTTGTACGGCTTGAAAAACGGAGTTCGCGAATTGCGCTGAGAGATGGTCTCTGTGGACACGCCGCGACCAGTGGCGAATGAAGTTCTTTGAACCCGTCCAAGATTAAATCTGTCGTTTGAAGGGTTCATCGCGGCGCAGCCGCCGACGCATCCCGAATGGGATGCCAGAAAGTAGCCGGGGGTCGGAGCGCAGCGCAGACCCCCGGGAAGTGGCGTGGCAAGAACAGCATCCCGGAGGGATGCCAGAATCGTAGTCGGCTATTTCGGTCACGATTCTCAATTTCGCGCTGTCAGGCAGGTGCGAGAGCGATTCTATCGTATGCTGCGAAACGCTGAAATCCATGCGAGAGTCTTACTCGGCAACCACGCTTCTGGCATCCCTCTGGGATGCACACAATTCATCAGCTATCCGGGGGTCTCCGCTGCGCTGCGACCCCCGGCTACTGTATTGCATCCCTAACGGGATGCGACCGGCGGCTGCGCCGCAGTGGAGGTAATGCTGTCGTGTCTCGACGGCGTTGATCAGCGCGCCCCGCACACTCCATCCTGTTCATCCCTTTCATCCTCTTCATCCTGTCAAATTCTTTCCGTCGGTCGTACGCACTCTCATCTCGCACAGCCTGATAAAAGACAATTGCGGGGCTCAGCGAAGAGACTGGGTTTTCGACCCCCTGGAGTGTTGCGGAAGCCAAGGCAGAAAGCTTTTCGGTTGCTCCCGGAATTCGGGTATGCGATCCTGACAGGCCTTCGTTGAGACGCGGTTTCGGGTGGTGTGGCCACGAGCACGATCTGGCTCGGGGCGTTTGGCTCGTGTGTTGGACTCAAAACAGGGTGCGCTCCCATGTCGGCATATCTTGAGACTCTCGCCAAAATCTGTACCGCCGCCTCGGCCCCGAATTTCTGCCGACCGTTGATGGAATTCATCACCACGGGAGAAGAAGATCGACTGCGACGGGGCCGTCAGCTTTTATTGGGGAAAGAATGGAACTGTTATGTCCTCGACGATGTCTGGGCGCTGATCGGTTCCCCTCCCGAATTGTCGGTCGAGGAGACGCGGGGGCTGCGGGTGATGGCGGTGGTTGTTCCGCACAAGCTGGTCGTTTGGCTGCAACGGCAATGGGAAACCCCCACAGTCGACCACGCGGCCGCCTTCGCGGTGTTTCAAGAATCGTTCGGTAGCGACCCCGAGGGGGAATTGGACTGCGTCCGATGTGTCATGGAACAACTGAGAAACTCGCTGGAAGATTTCCAGGGGCAACCCAATGCGGCAGGGAAGTACCTCCTGTCGCTTTCGGACGAGACGCTGAACACCGCCGGCCGTCTGGTGGATTCGAATGGGGATGTTTTGGGCCTGTTCTGTCGCCATTCGCCGAGCCGCGTGGCGGCACTCACCGAGACGTTTCTCCGGGACGGGGATTCACGGAAACGACGGAGAGTTCTGGCGGTTGAGAATTGTCGGCGACTGCTGGACCTCGATTCGGCGACCTACGAGCCGGTGGTCGCGCAGGCGATGGAGAATGAGTCCATTTTCGATGCCAAGTCCGCTGTGTTGCGACTCCTCGCAGATCGATTTCCGGAGAAATACCTGCAGGCGGCCCGCGCTTCGAGTGTCCAGGTGGTGGCAGACGATGGCCAGGAATTCAACTACTATCACGTGACGGACAGTTTTCGCTGGCTGATCGAACGATTCGGCGCGACGATTCATTCCGAGTTGGCACCTCACTTTCGCGGAGACGCAAATCCACGGTTCACCGAATTGAATCTTAAAACACTCGTCGATCTGGTCGGAAAAGAGGGGGTGGCGGGTGTCGAGGAGGCGGCTGGGCATCACGAACCGAGTTGCAGGCTGACGGCGTTGGGTTACCTGGTGGACTGGAATCTGCCGGAACACTCCGCGCTGCTCGCCGAGCGGATCGAAGCGGGATTTGGCGACAGAGATTCCGCCATCGTCATTCGATTCATCCAGCTTGCCGGACGCTGGCAGCCCAAACTGTTGGAGCCCGCGCTTTGGAAACTGATTGAACACAAGTCGAAACCGGTCCGGATGGCGGTCGCGCGGTCGCTGGCCCGCGCGGGAGACGCCGCCGTCCAGCAGGCGATTGGACTCCTCTCGGCGAAGAAGTCGGCGACTCGGGCGACCGCGGTGGCTCTGTTATCCATCGCGCAAACCGACGCCGGCTCGGAAGCACTGGAGGCGCGGGTCGACCAGGAGACCGACGAAGAGGTGCGCGACCAGATTCTGCTGGCATTGGAGCGTGTCTGGGAGAAGCAGGGTCGTGTCTTGACCCGGGCTGATGTGGAACAGCGGGTCAAGCGGGCGGCTGCGAAGATCGCTGAACCTGTCGCCGCGTGGGTTCAAGAATCCCGCCTGCCGCCGTTGTCTTACATTGGTCCCGATGCGCAACAGCTCGATTCACAAACCGTTCGCTACCTGCTGTATCGGCAGTCGCGCGCCAAGGAGATGCGCCCCGATGTCGAAGTGAAACCGCTGTACGCGTTGATCGATCATTCGACCAGCGGCGACTTCGCATTGTCCCTGCTGCAACAATACCTGGGGAGCGCGATGTCTGCGGACGATCGCTGGGCGCTTGCGGTGGCGGCGCTGCTGGGAGACGACCGGATGGTTCCCGTGCTGATGCAGCAGATCCGCAAGTGGGTCGACGTCAACCGGGGGAAGCTCGCCGAGTATGCCGCCCAGGCGCTCGCCCTGCTCGGGACCGACACGGCCCTGTGCGCGGTGGACACGCTGTCGATCCGCTACCGGAGCAAGCAGAAGAATATCGGGAAGGCGGCGACCGAAGCGTTCGCTGACGCGGCCGACCGGTTGGGAATCACTGTGGATGAGTTGGGGGACCGCGTTGTCCCCTGGTTGGGATTTGAACCTGGCCAGCCGCGGTTGATCGCCGCGGGGGCGAAACAGATCGAAGCCCGCGTGAGTCTCGATTTCAAAATCGAGTTCCGTGATCGGGAAAAGGGGAAGAAGATCGCCAGTTTGCCCGCGTCGGCCGGTGCCGAGGTCAAAGAGGAATTCAAAGAGCTCGGGGCGACGTTGCGTGAAGTGCTGAAGGGTCAGCTCACTCGTTTGGAGAATCTGATGGTCCGCCAGTTCCGCTGGCCGGTTTCGCGGTGGGAGGAACTGTTTCTCCATCACCCGGTTCTCTTTCCCTTCGCCGCCCGGCTCGCATGGGGCGCGTACGACTCCACAGGCAAGCTGGTCGCGACGTTTCGCGCGCTGGAAGACCGGACGCTCACCAATGAAACCGACGATGCGGTCGAATTGCCGTCGGGAGACGCGACCGTGGGAATTCTGCATCCGCTGGAATTGACCCCGGAACAGCGCGGGGCGTGGCGCGGGCACTTCGCCGACTATGGGGTGGAAACTCCGTTCCTGCAGATGGAGCGCCCGGTGGTCTTTCCAACGGAAGAGCAGAAGGGGATCAAATTCTCATCGCAGTTTAGCGGGACTCAGCTCAACGCGATGACGTTTCGGGGACGTGCCGAGCGGTTGGGCTGGCAGCGAGGTTCCGTGGTCGACGGAGGCTCGATTTCCTCCTACCGGAAGAATTTTCCCGGGGCAGGGGCCGACGCCATTCTGGGGGTGGATGGGCTGTATATCGGCATCGGAATGGAGGAGTCGATCACGCTTCAGGAAATCTGTTTTGTGAAATCGGGAAGCGTCAACGTGGGCAGCTACACCTACGACGAACCGGAGGATGACAAGGATCCGCGGTTGATTCCGTTTGGTGGAGTCCCACCGATTGTCTTTTCGGAAACGATGGGAGATATGGAGAAGATTGTGGGGAAAAAGGAGGATTCCGAGAATCGCACTGAATAGGTGAATGCGAATTCCACGCAATGCAAATCACAGGTCTACCTGATTCCGACGACCGCTCTTTCTGGAGGTGAACTCAGGCATCTCGCGACTTTGGATGGGGAGGCCCGGGATCCCCACGAATCCTGACCACTCCTCCCATCCTATCCATTTATTCGGATTCAATCCGCCAGAACGACCATTGCGTGCCCCGACTGTTCGCGAGTTACCCCAAAAGGCTCAAGCGACACAACCGGCAAGGGCATCCCGACCGGGAAACCGCAATGAAAGAGTGTCGCTTCAAGTCCTACCTTCGCGCAGGTCGATCTGTTGAAGAGTATGGCAACCCAAGGCAAACCAGAGCAACTGCGACTCGGATTCCTGACAGCCATCGAGGTGCCCGACAAAGGCTTCTCGGGAGGGCTGCTGGTGACCAACCACTATGGGCGACCGCTGGAATTCCAGTGTACGACCCCGGTGAAACCCAACTCGACACAAGAGATTCTGTACGGCAGCAGTTTGCAGCCGTTCCTTTTGGGGGAGTTGATTGGGGGGACGCTCATCGACAAATCGTCGGTCAAACCCCAGTTGATTCTGACCGATCGGATTGAGATTCTGGAACTTCGGAACCACATCGACGTCCCCGTGGTGATGGTCGACGGTCCCGAAGACAGGGCGGCGGAGACCAGCATGAAACTTGGTCGACAGACGATCCGGTTTCATTCGGCCCACACCACCGACAGTGCCGCCGTCACCACCGACGCGCAGCAGATTCCCGCCGACGCCGACCTGCGGGAACCGTTTCTGCGGGTGCGCGAAGCGCTGCAGGAAACCCTCAAGAACGGGGGGCTGCGATGAGTCAGCCGGTTGTGGAGGTGTTCGCTTCCGGAATGAACAGCGCGCTCCAGCGGGCTCCCCGGTTGCGGGCAGTGACTGTTCCTTTGTCTCCCTTGTCTATCAATGTCGAAAGGTGGCGGCCCACATGGCCCAAGCCCAAGACGATCGGCCTGAGATTTCCTGAAGCCCCCGAACCCCCTCGGCCGACGCTCCCGCCCAAGCCGGAACCGGCCAGCGGCGGGGATGTGGGTGTAGGCGGAGCTGCAGTCGGTGCAGAGGACGCGACCAAGGCTGCGGCCGACGGTCAATCGGCAGAGCCGCCGACCGTCCCGTTGAGTCCACCGGTCGCCACGCTGGCCGACCTGTTGCCACCGCGCGAAGGGGGGACCTTGACGCGGATCAAGCCCCCTGCCGAGGCGATTTCCATTGAAGACCGCCTGTTCTATCTCTTGCAGCCACCGCTCGAAACGTGGCTGAAAGGGCAGGAACTGGTGATGCCGTTTGAACCGTTCCCCTACCAATACGAGGGGATCGCCTGGCTCTTTTCGCAGAAGGCGGGACTGCTCGCCGACGAAATGGGGCTGGGGAAAACAATGCAGACGATCACGGCGATCCGGCTGCTGTTGCGAGCTGGCCAGGTGCGGCGGGTGCTGTTGGTCTGCCCCAAGCCGCTGATTCCGAACTGGCAGCGGGAGTTCCAGGCCTGGGCCGACGAATTGCCCGTGGTCACGGTCGAGGGGGAGGGGGCCCGTCGGCAGATGTTGTGGATGATGCCGGGGGTGACGATCCTGCTGGCGAACTATGAACTGCTGGTTCGCGACATGGAGGCGTTTGGCGACCAGATCCCGCAATTCGACCTCGCGATTCTCGACGAGGCGCAACGGATCAAGAATCGCGACTCGCGCACCTCGTCGACCGCTCGGGCGATTCCCCGCAAACGGAGTTGGGCACTCACGGGGACACCCATTGAAAACCGTCCCGAGGAACTGGCCGCCCTGTACGAATTCATGGAGGTGGTGCCTCCCCGGGCCACTCCCGACTTGCGGCAACTGCAAGCGCTCTCGAAGCAGTTCATCCTGCGGCGGACCAAAGATCTGGTGATGAAAGACATGCCCCCGCGGCTCGATCGCGATGAGCATCTCGAACTGGCGCCGGCCCAGCGTCTGGCGTACGACGCCGCAGAAAAAGAAGGGGTCATCCAGCTCGATGGCATGGGGGAATCGATCACCATTCAGCATGTGTTCGAACTCGTGTTGCGGCTCAAACAGATCACGAATTACGATCCGCTGACAGGGGAAAGCGCCAAGCTCGAACGGCTTGAAGCCGACATGGAGGAGATCGCCGCCTCGGGAGGAAAGGCGATTTTGTTCAGTCAATGGGTCAGCTCCATTGAATGGCTGGAGGAGAAGTTGGCGCGGTTCAAGCCGCTGATGTATCACGGCAAGGTCCCAACCCCAAAACGGGAACCGATTCTCAAGCGGTTCAAGGAAGATCCGAACGCGAATCTGCTGATGATGAGCTACGCCACCGGCGCGGTGGGGCTCAATCTGCAATTCGCGGGCTACGTGTTTCTGTTCGACCGCTGGTGGAACCCGGCGATTGAAGACCAGGCGATCAACCGGGCGCACCGGATCGGTCAGAAGAGCCAGGTGATCGTCACCCGTTTTATTTCGAAAGATACGATCGAAGAGCGGATCAACCGCGTTCTCGACGAAAAGCGGGCACTGTTTGCCAAAGTGCTGGGAGACAGCGAGGCGACGAATCTCAGCCTGAGCATGAACGCGTCGGAGATCTTCGGACTGTTCGACCTCAAAGCCCGGCACGGCAAGGGAACCCGCAAGATCTCGCCGAAAGGTCCGGAATCGTCGGCGGCGTGATCGCGGCCTTGGCGGTTTCCGAACGGAATTGACCTATGTGAATTTAGAAAAAACCGGGGCGCGACCGACGATTCAGACCGCGTTACGGGAGTGAATCATCCTTGGTGGGGAAGACGGAGTTCAGTCGGTACACTTGCGGTGAATCTGTTGTCGCGACGTTCCGTCATGGAGAATGACGTACGCCCTGCGGAAACGCAGCGGCGGCTCGGCAGGAGCCTCGCCCTCTCGTGGCGCGGTTTCTTGACCTGCTACGTCGCGGAACCGGAATACGACTACTCGAGAAGGAACGGATCGCCATTGATGGACGCTGAACTCTCACAACTTCTGGACGGGTTTCCGATCTACCTGACATTGCCCGTGCAATGGGGTGATCAGGACGCGTTCGGCCACGTCAACAACACGGTGTATCTCCGCTGGTTCGAGTCGGCCCGCATCGCCTACAGTCATCGCGTGGGATTCGAGCAACTCGACGCGACGCAAACCGTCGCCCCGATTCTGGCGGCGATTTCGTGCAACTACCGCAAGCAGATTCGTTTTCCCGACACCGTCCACATTGGGGCCCGCATCACGAAGATTGGCCGGACCAGCATGACGATGGAACACCGGGTCGTCAGCGGGCAATTGCGTGGAATCGCCGCCGAGGGGGATTCGGTTGTCGTGACCTATGATTACGTGGAAAAGAAGCCGATCCCGGTCCCGATCGCGCTCCGGGAGGCGATTGCGAAGCTGGAACACAAGGTCGAATTGGCGGGGCTGGGAACGCGGTAGAATTTCCGCCACGAACTGCCGGCGTCGCAACCACCGAATCCCTTTTTTCTTTCAGCACATGACCGATCTGTTGACCCTGGAACCCGCGTCGCGAACGCTTGCCGACGTCGCGACTCCCGTGGGTGGCCCCATCACTCTCGGCGGCCGCCAGCTCGCGTCGCGGTATTTTCTCGCGCCGCTGGCCGGGTACACGCATCTGTCATTCCGCAGGGTGATCCGCTCGCTGGGGGGCGTCGGCCTGTGTACCACCGACCTTGTGCAGGCCTCGCATCTGGTTTCCGGGACACGGTGGGCACGCGAACTCGTGCAGACACATCCCGACGACAATCCGCTGACCGTTCAGATCTACGGCGGTCAGGTGAAACACATGGTCGCGGCGGCCCGCTGGCTCGAAGACCATGGATATCAGGCGATCGACATCAACATGGGCTGCCCGATGGCCAAAATGACCGGTTCCGGCGGGGGAGCGCGGTTGATGTGCGATGGAGATGGCGCGTGCAGTCTGGTGGGGCAGGTGGTGAACGCGGTCAAGCTGCCGGTTTCGGTCAAGATGCGGCTCGGGTGGGATCGCAACCGACTCACCGCGCCGCTGTTGGCCGAGGAGTTCGAACAGTTGGGTGTCGTCGCGATCACAATCCATGGTCGAACCCGGCAGCAGGGATTCGGGGGAGAAGTGTGCCTGGATGGAATTCGCGCGGTGGTGGAAGCGGTGAAGAAGATCCCCGTCGTGGGCAACGGAGACGTGCGGACCGCCGACGACGCGTTGCGAATGCGGCAAGTCACCGGCTGCGCGGCGGTCGCGATTGGGCGCGGGGCGCTGCTCGATCCGTGGATATTCCGCAGAATCGCGCTGGCGGAACGCGGTGAACGCGCGGCGGCCGACTTTGTTCCGACACGCGACGAACAGATCGCGTTTTTGCGGCTGCACTTTCAACTTCTGGTCGAGCAGCATGGCGAATATATGAGCTGCCGAAATTTCCGCAAATTCGCCGCCTGGTATGGCGCGCGGCTGGGGATTCCGGAAGACCTGGAAAATCGTCTGCGACAGTTTGAAAGTGTCGCCGAGTTTGACGAGATCGCAAACGCGATCCATGAACGGCACGGGGAACGGGTGGAACCACTGCCGACGGCGCTGATCAAGGTACCGAACGGTCCGAATGAGTACTGGTGATTCCAAATCGATTTCACCCGGAAGATGCCGCGTTCAGCCTTCCCGGGGAGGTTTTTTTGAGATCCGTCCAAAAATTATAAACCACTGTATCTAAGGCACTTACGTCACTTGATTGTATGCCGAACCCGATGCGCAAGCGTCTGTTGATTGGCGCGTGGAATTCCTCCCACTATGGTTCCTCTACCCTTCCCGCGTTTGGGAAGCCCTGAGCAAGTCTGACGGTTGGTCAAGATGCGCAAGATTCTGGAATCCCTTGCTGAAACGCTGCGTGCGGGTCAGTCGGCGGCCTATACGGCCCTCGTCGAGACTCGCGGGTCTACGCCGCAAAAGGCCGGGGCGACCATGCTGGTGTATCCCGACGGATCGCAGATTGGAACGCTCGGTGGTGGTTGTGTGGAAGCCGAGGTCAAGCGCCGCGCGTTGCGGTTGCTCGACGTAGGGGAGACGGATCTCCTCACCTTTCAGCTTGACGACAACTACGGTTGGGACGATGGACTGATTTGTGGCGGCCGGATGAAGCTGTTGGTCGATCCGGTGCGGCCAGGTCAGGATTTCTCCTACTTCGAGACGTTGAATCACCTTTTGGCGGCGGGCGCTCCGGTGACGGAAGCGGTCGTGCTGGAAGGCGAACGTTCGGGAGGTGGTCATCCGGGTGATCGCTTCCTGTTGGATGACGCCGGTCAAGTGCTTGCCGCCCGTGCGAAGTTGGGTCTCCCCACGACCGCGGTTCAACACTTGCGCCCGTCCAGAGGCCGTCCGCGGCCCTATGTGGAGTCGGGAATTTCGTACCTGCCGTTTTTGCGGCGGTGCCGACTCATCATCGTAGGTGCCGGCCATGTCGGTCAAAAAGTCGCCGAGCTCGCCTCTGAGGTCGATTTCGACGTGTGGGTCGTCGATGACCGGGAAGAATACTGCAACAGCGGTCGTTTTCCCGAGGCGAAGAGGTTGATTGTCGGTCCCGTCGACACCGTGTTGTCGGGATTGGAGATCGACCACAATTCGTACTGTCTGATCGTGACGCGCGGCCACAACCACGATGAGGAGGCGTTGTACCACCTCGCCGAGACGGACGCGTCGTACGTGGGAATGATCGGCAGCAAACGAAAAATCCGACTGATTTTCGACGATCTCGTGGCGGAAGGGATTTCGCTGGAGGCGTTGAAACGCGTGCATGCCCCGCTGGGATTCGACATTGGATCGCAGACGGTGCCCGAAATCGCGGTGAGTATCGTGGCCGAGCTGGTCGCGCATCGCAATCTGGGGGGAATTCCAAGGCAATATGCCCGTGATTCCCTGCTCACCGACAGTTTGGCGCGCGGTTGTGAGACAGACGTCGCGGGAAGCGACGCCGTCAACACGAACGCGTGACAAACGTACGCAAGGTCGCGGGATGCGACACGGCCCAAAGACTGTGAATGCCGGCTGGGGCATTTCCGGAAAGCGGGTCTGACTTGCGGGCTTAGGGATCCCTTCAGGCGGGATCTCTGGCCGACAAAGGCACCCGCGTCGCGGATCGCGACGCGAGTTCAGGCTGGGAACAAGGTTCAGGCTGGGAACCTGCTCGTTGTGAGTAACGAAGCTTTGGGGGGACCGCTGCGCGCGGACCCGCACAAAGCTTCGTCGAACCATCACCACTGGATTCCCGAAAGGAAAACAGCCATGAGGAAGTTCCGTTTTGTCGCCGCCGGTCTGTTTGTCGCGTGCGCCGCCCCGTTCGCCATCGCCTTCGAAGAGCCGGCACAGCCCGCCGTTGTCGTCACGACATCGGACGCGACAAAGGAGACCGCCAACGATTCTAAAGAGGCGACTCCCGCGGTCGCCGAGCCCGCGCCGGCTCCGGTCATCCCCACACGCGTTATTGGCAGCCTGGCCTGGCATACCGATTACAAATTCGCGTATCGCGAGGCGCGCGAGCAGCGCAAGATGCTGCTGGTGTTCTTTCGCGATGACAAGAACCCCGCCTACTACGACAACTTTGAACGAGTTGTTCTCGCGAGTCCGCACCTCGCCCCTGCGCTCGGTCGGGTGGCGCGCGTCGTGGTGCCGGCGGCCTCCACAGATTACGGCCGTCCGCTGACGAACGGACAACGCGAGCGGCTTCTCGATCATCCTTCGTTCTCGTTCATGTATCGCACACCCGGCCTGGCGATGATCGACCTGGCGAGTGTTGGTTCGGGAGTTTATGGCCGAATTGTGTCGGCTCATCCGTTCATGGCCCATCGCGCCGAAGGGGTCGGAACGGTGCAGACCATGTTGTCGCTGCCTCCGGGAACCATCACTCAGCGGGCGCTCGTTTACGCGATGCGAACGCATCCCTCGGCCCCTCAGGGAGCGAACTATGGCATGTTCAGCGGCTATCTTGGCGCGCTGGCGAACAATCACTCGGTGCTGATGACCAGTCATGGCGTCGGGCATCATGACTGGGGAACACGTGCCGGCCAGGTCTCCGCCTCCACCGGACGCTCACCCAGCGAGGTCGCCGCGATGACCGGGAATTCGTACCTGCTCGACGCGGCGAGTGAACTCGTCACCCAGTGGCGCAATTCCCCGTCGCACTGGGTTCTGATGAGTCCCCCGGCGTCGGTCTACGCGCTTGACATGGTGCATTCGCCTGGTGGCGCCTGGTTCGGCACCGGGATCTTCGCGCGCTAACCCTCCCACAGGCGAGCGGGGGGCATTCGCCCCCTGCCGTCACCCACCAATCTCACTGTCACAACCCCTCATCGCACCAGCGAAGACGCAACCGTCTTCGCAGTGCGCCAATCCCCCGCCAGCAGCGCGCAAACCGCCAGCAGCTCTTTCGAATTGTCATCCCCGACCAGTTCGACATAGCGCTCGGCCAGTTCGACCGCCTGCCGGGGGGCGTTGGCATTCAGGGCGAGCAGACACTGGCGGCGGAGCGACTCCGCCGCTGCTGTCGCCTCACGCAACAGCGCCAAATCACACCGACACCGCCGGCATTCGTGCGACCACTCTTGCGCCGCCCGACAGGTCGGGCAGCGCATCGAGCCGGTCGGTCCTCCTCCAGTCGACATCCCCATTCCTTAGCGGTCCGCCAGGTAGAACAGCAGATCTTCTACGGCCTCGGCGATCGGCTGAATCTCGGCACGATTGCCTGATTGCACCGCGGCGCGCAGGTCCGACAGCATTCCGCGCAGTTCGGCGGCATCTTCCGCATTCGCCTTGCCGGCGGCGGCCTCCGCGGTCGCGATCAGGTCGGTGATCTCGTCGGCCTCCGCGTCATCGGTCGTGTCGGAGTCCGAATCGTCCGAATCGTCTCCGTCCGCATCATCATCGAATTCATCGTCGAACTCGTCGTCCAATTCCTCTTCGTCGACAATGTCGTCGACTTCCACCGCCGACTGTTCAAACAGCGCGTCGAGACGTTCGAGTGCGTCCACCCGTTCCCGGCGACGGAACCGCTCCATCATGTTGTCGATGACGACCTGTTTGGACTTTCCCGTGGCCCGCTCGGTCGCGGTCACCTTCAACAACCCGCTGAGATCGAGGTCGAGCTGCACCAGAATCTCATTCCCCGAAGGGAGGTCCGCCAAGCCTTCGATGCGAAATTCGCCACACAACGTGTTCCGCCGGGTATCGCTGTATTCGCCCTGAAACACCCGGATTTCCGCGGCGTCCTGGCCGTCATGCACCGTAAAGTAACTCTGCGTCCTCCGGGACGGGAGCGCCGTGTTGCGGTCGATGATTGGTGAGAAGAAATAGGGATTGCGGGTTTCGCTGTTCAACGATTCGATACCCAACGTGTGTGGCGTGATGTCCACCAGAACCGGACCGACATCGATCCCCGCAATCAAGCCCCCCTGGACGGCGGCCCCCATCGCGACGGCGAGGTCCGGCTCGATTTCGGAATGAACCGGGCGACCCAGACGTTGCGTGAGAACCTGATGAATCATCGGGGTCCGCGTCGCCCCCCCGACCAGCAACACCTTCGCGATGTCCGTCGCCTGGAGCTTCGCGTCGGTCATCGCGCTTTCCAGGCAATCGAGGGTCCGCTTGATCAACGGCTCGATCAGCTCTTCGAATTGGCCGCGCGTCACCTCGATTTCCAGATTGAGCGGCAACCCCTCTTTCTCGGCGATGAACTCCTCGGTGATCATCACGTACGGTTGGTACGACAGTTTCTTCTTGGCCTCTTCAACCGCATGCAGCAGCCGGGACCGCGCGGAGAGCGATTGCCGCAAGTCGACTTTGTGTTGCGACTCAAACGTGTCGCAGACAAAATCGAGCAGTTTCTGATCGAAGTCATCGCCACCAAGCTGGGTGTCGCCATGGCTGGCGAGAATCTCCACAACCCCTTGTTCGACCTGCGCGATGGAAACGTCGAACGTCCCTCCCCCCAGATCGTACACCAGCAGCCGTTCCATCTCGGGAGGATGGGGATCGTAGGTCAGTACAGCGGCGGTGGGTTCATTGATGATTCGGAGGACGTCCAGTCCCGCGAGGCGACCCGCTTCTCGCGTCGCTTCGCGCTGCCCCTCCGTGAAGAACGCGGGAACGGTGATGACCGCTTTCGAAACGGCATGCCCCAGCGATTTTTCGGCACGTTCTTTGAGCGTGCGGAGAATGATCGCGGAGATCTCCTGCGGGGTGAAGCTCTGGTCACCCAGTTTGACATGCACCTCCTGCCCCATTTTGCGTTTGATCGAACGGATGGTCCGTTCGGGGGCGAGGACGAATTGATTGCGCGCCGCCCGTCCCACCAGGAGCTTTCCCTGGGGATCGAGACCGACAACGGATGGGACAATCGGGTCTCCATCCTCAGACAGCACGACCGGTCGACCGTCGCGAAGAATCGCGACCTCGCTGTTGGTGGTCCCCAGGTCGATGCCCAGAATCACCTCGGGCACGGTTTCTGACGCACTCATTCCCATCGATCCTTGTCTCAGTCTTCCAGGATTCGCGACGCGCGTACTTCGGCGCTGCGTAATAATCGACCGTTCCAGATGTAGCCGCGACGCAGCTCATCGACGACAACGCCTCCCCGGACTCCTTCGGCGTCGACCACTTCCACCACAATCATCGTTTCGGGGTCGACCGGCTGGCCGGCCGCGTCCAGGCGGGAGATTCCCTCCGACGCCAAAGCCCGTGACAACCGATTGTGAATCAGGCGATAACCATCGAGCATCGCCTGCAATGTTTTTTGCGCTTCGTCGCGTGGCTCTTCTTGAAGCAGTTTCTGAACCGCCGCATGGTAGAGACGGGCGATCCAGCGCTGGAACCCGGAGAGCCCCGCGTAGAGGGCGTCAACCCGCGTCGACAAGGGCTGCGGTTGTTCCGCGAGAAGCCGCTGGCGGATTTTTTCGATTTGCTGCCGGCCCCGGTCGAGCGCTTCGTCGAGTTCCACCAGGGCCACCGCCAATCCCTTCCCGGCATTCGGGGCAGGGGTGGACTCACGCGGGGCGGGTTCGCGGGGCGGAGTTTGAAACACTTCGATCGCCTGCTGCAATCCTCCCAAGACGTTTCGCGCCTCATCCTCCAAAGCGCGGGCACCCCGCGTCTGCAGTTTCAGGTCGTGACGCAACGACGTGAACTCCTCCACCAGTCGAATCAGGCCAAACTCAGGAGTCGACGACTTGTTGTCCGATGAGTCTTCCTGGTCGTTCTGTTCCAGGAGCGGTTCCCGCTCGTCACGCACTGCGCGCAACCAGTCCCGAAACCGCTCCAGCATGCGCTCTTCGCGCGATTCGTCGATCATGGAGAGTCCGCCAGCGAAAGAAGCACCCGCATCGACAAGCGCTCGGGCCGGAGACGCTGCCGGACATCGGACGCCAGCTTTTCAATGGTGTCGAATTCCCCGGTTAAGAACAGCCAGTCATCAAGTCGTTTTCTCGAATCACACGCCGCCTCATACGCCTCGCGAATGGCGGCGGCCCGCTCGGGATCGCGATCGGGGGGGAATTCGCGCACCAGTTGCAGATACCGCGATCGGACCTGCGCGTCGTCGGCGTCGTTGGGCAGTCCCAGAATCTCAAGAGGATCACTCATGATCAACGTCCTTTCCTCGGCGGAGCCTTCTTCCGAGCGGGGCGCGGGAACGGCGAACCAAAATTCCCCCCTGCCGACTGGTCGTCCTCGTCGTCATCAAAACCGAAGGGATCGAAACCTGGGGACGAGTCGTCGAATCCACCCATGAAGTTCTCAAACATCGACTCCAGCACATCCATGGGGCGGCCTTTTCGTCCCGGATTTCCCATCTTGGGATTCTTGAGCTGCATGAATCGCAACGCTTCCAACATATCGCGCAGTTCTGGCAGCAGCACTTCCTGGTCCGCTTTTTCGGTCGAACGTTGAGCCAGCGAAATCGCGTGGTTGACGAGTGTGATCAACTTGTTGACATTCCACTTCTCCGGTGGCTTCGCACGCTCCATCTCAATTTCCTGAACCACCAGCGAAGGCGCCCAGGGAAACTCCCGCTGGGCACGGTGCAGGATCTTCAACTGGTCCTTGTCCGGAGCCCCCGCGATTCGCAGGAATTCGCTGATCGCTTCAAATTGGGTCTGACTGAACTTCACCCGGCTGGACCGCAACACGTGGGCCATTGTCGCGTCGACATGTGTTTGTCGCGTCGGGTATCCCCGCCGGAACGTGAGTATCGCATGCATCGCCATCGCCGAATGCGCAGCGGACTCAGCCGTCACCTTCTTTTTCGCTTCCACCAGCAATTCCCGGTCAAACCGAGCGCACAGCATCACGGGCAGATCGTAACGGGCCGCGTTAATGGCCAATTCCAACAGCACCGGCAGCTTCGCCTGCGAGGCTGCGAATGCGTCCTTCACCAGCGCCTCGGCACGCCCGGTCTCGCCCGCGCGAAACTCAAAGCTTGCCCGCCGGGCGAACGGCGCGAATGCCCGTTCGGGATCGTCCCAGATTCTCTCGGCGGTCGCGAGATGGCTGCGCCCCGCTTCAAAGTCGCCGCTGAGCGCGGCGTCACGCGCCAGCAAGTAACGGTTTCGAATCTCAGACCGCAAGGCTTCGGCTTCGAGCGGGACCCGCCGACGCAAATCCTCGACATACTCTTTGCCCCGCTGTGAATCTTCGGTCACGTAGTAGTGGTTGATCAGATACCGCATTGAATCCAGATCTCCCGGAAACGCCTGCAGCGTCCGTTCGGCGACGGCGACAAGATCCTCCGGACCGGTATCGGGAATTTTAAGAACGAGATCCCACAACGCCTGATACGACTTGCGCGCTGTGGGATCGAGTTCAATGGACTCTTCAAGAACCCCCCGCGCCTCCGTCCAACACTTGTCCGGCGTCGTCGCCGCGCCGGAATCGACTCCAAGTTCGAGCAATTCCTCAGGAAGCAGCGCCTTTGTCGCCAACCCCTCGGACATGTGTCGCAGAATCATCGCCTCCAGCCTTCTTCGATCTGTCGGCGAAAAGGGGGCGGCGTCGCGAACACCGTTGCGGAAGTTCCGCCAGTGCTTCAGCGTCGCGTCAAACCCTCCGCCCGACTGATGGACGAGGGCTTGCAGACGATCGAATTTTGGATCGTAGGAGACCGGCTGCGCGACCTTGATAAAATCCTTGACGAACCGCCTGGCGGAATCGTGTTCCAACTCATTGGCGACCTGAACCACGTCCCGCAGCAGGATCTCGGTCAGCCGCTGCGGGAACTTGGGATCGACACTCGCAAGCCGACGGACCAGAACCGGCATTTGCTCGAAGAAACGCTCCAATTCGTCCGCCACAAGATCCTGCCGGACACTGCGCAGCAGCCCCGTCACCGATCCACCGAAGAGTGAGCGTTCGATCTGTTCGAGCGACTTGCCGCCGCCTCCCCCCGGGGCCGCGCTGTCCGTCGACAGCCCGCGAATCTTCGCCACGATTTTCGCGGGCCGGCGATTCGCATCCAGCCGGCTCCAGTTCGCCTCCACCGTGTCTTTGTCACCCCGCCGCTGCGCGGCGAGCCCACGTAAGAACAGCCGCCACTCGGCGAACGGAGAATGCCGCGAGATCTCGTGAAGCAGCCCCAGCCCCCGCTCCTCTTCGCCCGCGTCGAACGCCTCCATCGCGGCGGTTACCGCCGCCGTTCCCGGCCGGATTTCGGGGAACGGCCAATCCTGGTCGCGCCCCAGCCGCACCGCCTGGTCGGCCATGTTCGCCTTCAGGGCCGCGATCTTCTCGGGCGACTGAATTTTCTCGATCAGCTTCGCCGACTCGGTGGTCATTTTGAGCGCCGCCAGCAACGGCAACAGCGCTTCAAGCGACTCGACCCCCGAACATCCGAATTCCAGGAAACGCTTCGCGACCTCGGTCGCCGCTGTCAGCGCGCCACTGCGGACCAGGTCGGCGACATAGCGCAAATAAGCCCGCTCGGTGGTTTGCCGGTGTTCCGTGGTGGGATCGCTGCGGAACGCGTTGAGCGACTGGGTGAGCGCCTCTTTGTATCGCCCCTGCTTCAAAAGCCCGTCGACAATGACAGGGACCGGCTGCAATGTTCGAGAAGCGCCCCGCGCCGTCCGACTCTGATGCCGAGATTTCATCTCGCGCTTCCCTCCGTGACGTTCGACCTCCCCGAATCCCGGGGGCCATGCGCCGTGCGTGGCATCCGGATCTTAGCGGGCGAACTTCGAAAGCGGAAATGAACCGAGCGGGTTTTTGAAAGGAATTCGCGGGCTGTGGTCGTGGAAACTCCTGGCGTGAGGCAAGTGGGCGTCGTGACACCGGCAGGGGGCTGACGCCCAATGCCACTTACTTTAAGAATTTTTCCGCCGCCCCCAACGATTGGCATGATTTTTGCGCCTGGGCGACAGGTCTTCCATTTGTCTGGAAAACCTGCCATTTTTGCAAGGAGGCACCATGCCGCACCGTTCCGCCAGCGCCGACGGTCCGTCGGCCGACGAACTCGATTCGGTCGCTCAGTTGTTTCGCTCGGTGATGGAGACCTCGCCGCGAGA
>CAMATH010000038.1 GCA_945860955.1 Planctomicrobium piriforme | reverse complement strand
CGTCTGCTCCGCCGCCGGGATCTCGATTCCCGCGATGACGATCGGTTGGATTGGCTGGGGGTCTGACTGGCTCATGCGCCATACATTCCCCGAAAAACCGACTTTGAGTAAATACCAGTTTCCGAGGGGTTATTGAGCAGTTACTCTTGCGCAAGGGGGGACTTTTATCTAGCTGCCGATCTGATTCACCATCCGGACGAGCCGGATGGGGTCTGGACACGCCACGTCAATGAACGGTTTCTGCACAACGCAAGCCAAATCCTTCGAAACACGAGTCCAGAGCAGATCTTCGTCACCAAAGCCTCACCCCCCAGCCGCCGACCATCCCGCCTGCGGTGACCGATGCACCACGGGCGCGCGACCACCCAGCAGAGCCGCCACCTGCTTCTGGATCCCCGCGACCGCTTCCGCGTCGCTGTGGACGGCGATTTCGAGCGTGAACGTTCGCGACGCACCGGGGGACAGAACCTCGACCCGCCCCTGACCGCGTTCATACGCCTTCAGGTTGGGGAAGTTCGTCGCCGGCTCCAGACCGGTGCAGTAGCCGTCGGACTCGGCCTGGGTGTTTTTCCACAACGCGAAGCAGGGCAGGTCGCGCTTGGCGAATCTCAGGCTGACTCCGTGGTTCCCCGCCGCATTCCGCAACAGCGTCACGGTTCTGCCCACTTCGTCGCAGGCGAGGTCGACGTAGTAGACCTGCTCGGCAAACCCCGTTTCCGGTCCCCGAAACGCGTCCCACGAGTCGATCCCTTCCGCCGCCCGGAAATCGCGCGGCACGACGGTTGCCGCCGGCAATTCCAACAACGAGCCTTCCCCCAAGAACGGGGGACCAAACTGGGTGTGATACAGCAGTTGCAGGTCGGCCGGTTTCGCCGACAAGTTGGTCACTTCGTCGATCAACGTCAGCGAATTCGAACCCAGCGTGGTGACGATGGTCGACGTCAAGCGCAGGCAGGGACCAAACATCGTCGTTTCGTCAACGACACCCGAAACGCGAATCGTCCCGGGGCCGTCGGTATCGACCGACACCCGCACCTGATGTGCCGGGATGTTGGCGATCCGTCCGTGCAGTGTCGCGCCGTTGCCCGGCGGGCCGTTGGCATCCAGCCCGCAACGGCAGAGCCACTCATTGAAGCCGGTCAGCCAGCCAATCTCTCCCCGGTCGTGGGCATTCACGAACGCGGGATTGACGGGAAGCGCGACCGGCGACTGCCATCCCAAAGCCAATCCATCGCACTGACCCCGCCACAAGCCCATGCCACGCGTCGGGAGAATGGAAAACGACAGCCTCCCGTTGTCGACTTCAATCACATCGACTCCGTCCGAGACGCCGCCGCGGAGGGTGTATTTTTCAATCGAACCGGGCTGTGGTGCCGAGCCGGCGACCGCGATGGTGAATTCGTCGACCCAGGTACGGGAGGCGACGTCGGTGAGGATCCAGGAATGAACGGGCATGTCGGTGATCGCAGGGACTCAGGGGTTTTCGGGAGAGTGGAGTTCTTGACGGAAAATCGATTCCGTGGTGCAGACGTTGGAGAGGCGACGCAACTAGCGATCTGTCCAAGATCAATTCTGTAATCGAGTGGCTGATTACCCCAACGGGGTTGGATTCCATAGCCTAGGGTTGGTCGAGCGGAGCGAGACCTACCCTGGGTTTAGGAATCGTCACGGAGCCGTATCATGAAAGGGTTCCACCCCGGCAGCACGAAGGAACAACTCGTTGATTTCCGGAACGAATCCATGAACCATTGGTTCGATTCAGGCGTTCGCTCCAGATGAAACCCCTTCAGGGTATCTTGGACGGGTTCTAACCGGCCGTCCTCACGCTCCCAGGTCGCGTTTCAGTCGGTCGACGGTTTCTGTCAGTTCCTCGACCTGGTGTTTCAGTTCGTCGCAGAGCGAGCGCAGGTCCACCTGTTCCGTACGGAGTTTGGCACAGTCCGCTTCCAACTGCCGCAATCGGGCGGAGTCGGTGGTCCCTCCGCTCGTCGACGCCGGCGGTGCCATGGACGGTGCCGCGGCGGTCATCGGTCGCGCCACGACCGCGGGGCGATCCTCCGCGACATCCCCCTCAACCGACTCCCGATACGCCAGCTTCTGACCCTCTTGGGCCGCATACAGGTTGTGGTCAACCTCGACTCCCCGGCGGTCCAGCGGGCCATCGACCTGAACCAGCTTCAAATCGAGCAGCCCCTGCAGTTCCGACCGCAATTGCTCCTGGGTATCGAGTGAGTTCTTTGGAGCGAGTCGACCGGCACGCGCTCGCAATTCCCCCACAGCCTGCCGACCACGCAGCAGGAGTTCTGTCAGAATCCCAATCTGTGGCTCGGTGAGTGTGAACCGTCGACGAACGTAGTGACGGTATTTTTCGGATCGCGCCCCATCCGTATGCACCGCCGCCACCAGCCCGAGATCACGCAGTTCGTTGATCGTGTCTTCGATATCGGTCTCATCGTAATTCGCCAGCGGCGCGCGATTCGACTTCTGATTGCAGCCCGAAATCAGCGAGTTGATCGTCAGGGGATAGGAATCCGGTACAGTCAGCGCTTTTTCGATCAACGTCCCCAGGACACGACGTTGCTTTTTCGTCAAAGACGTGATGGGGGCAAGTTGCGGTTCGGAATTGAAATCGCTCATGACGGCAGGGTATCCAAAGTCTCTGGTATTCGGGCGAAGGGAGAGTCACACCTCGTCGTGACCGCTGCTCCCGATCATCTGGTTCACTGCGGTCGTGCTTCCGAACGCGAACAGGCAGTCGCCCGCCTCGATCATCGCGTTTCCCGGCGGGGGCATCAACCGGTCGCCATTGCGACGGCGGATTCCGACGACAATCACCCCCAGCTCGCGCAGGTCGGTATCCATGAGCCGTTTGCCAACGTATCGGCTCGCTTCGTCAATCTGAACGTCCGCCAGCTCCAGATCCCGACCGTGCTGATCGCCAATTTCAAGGAAGTCTTCGATGTTGGGGTTCAGCATGAACCGCGCCATTTTGATCGCGCCGGTACTGTAGGGACTGACGACGCGACTGGCCCCGGCCCGCTCCATTTTCACAGCGGCCGCCTCGTCTCCCGCGCGGGCGATGATCTCCAGTTTGTTCGACAGAAGACGCGCGGACAGCACGACGTAGATATTGTCGGCGTCGGTCGGCAACACGGTCGCAAGGGCCCGGGCTCGCTCAATTCCCGCCTCCAGCAAGATCGCGTCGTCGGTCGCGTCTCCCACCAGCCGCAACCATTTGGGATTGGCGTCGTTGCTCAGCAGCTCGGCGTCCCGATCCACAACGACAAACGGTTTCCCCCGTTCTTCGAGGTGTCTGCAAATCGTGACTCCCATCCGTCCCAATCCGCAGACGATGTAGTGATTCTTCAAGCCTTCGATCAAGTGGCGCATCCGCCGGGCCTCCAACATCCGCTGAATATCATTGCTGAACAGGAATTGTCCGAATTGAAACGCGGAATACGACACGACGCCGATCCCGACCGCCAGAAAGCAGATGACGAAGATCCGCCCCCCCGGCCCGAGGGGAATGATCTCCCCATAGCCGACCGTTGTCATGGTCGTGGCGGTCATGTAGACGCAGTCGATCCAGCTCGATTCGGGCGAGAAGAATTTGAATCCGACGGACCCGACGATCAGCAACGTCAACAGCAGAGTCGCCGTCAGCAGCAGGCGACGGCCGATCTCTGGGGTTTCCGCCTTCATGGAGAACGCGACGTGAGTCATGACTTCGCCAGTTTACAACCCAAATAGCCACTTCGACAAACGCGCCCTGGGGAGATCGGGTTGCAGCAGCGATTCTGGATGGCCAGACCGGCGCAACACCGCTTCCGCCGCCAACCACCCCGATCGAACCGCCCCCTCCATCGTGCTGGGCCACCCGGTCTGGATCCAGTCGCCAGCCAAAAACAAGCCGGGTACCGGGGACTCCGGTCCGGGACGAAAGCGATCGACACCCGGCAGCATCGCGAGAACCGCACGATGTTCCGTCACCAAACGCGACCGCACGAGCTGTGCGTCGCGGGCGGCGGGCAAGAGTTCCGCCAGCTCCTGCACAACGTGATCGATCGTCTCTTTCGCGGGACGGGCGGCGACATCATGCGAGGCGCTGATCACCACTTGGCCGTACCAGTTCACGCCGGCGGTGTGACCATTCTCCGCTGTCGGCCCGGCTGACTCCGCCGGGTGAATCTTGGCGCGATTGAACAGCCACTGACTCGTTCTGCCGACGAACGTGATGTGCCGATCGTCGGTGATCGGGCGATCGTACCACAAGTGGACACTGGAAATCGGGGCGGTCGCCAACCGGGCCGGCCCTTCCGAGCGGTTCCACCACTCGGCAAATTGCGGTACCAGATCGACCACCAGATTCTGCGGGACCGCGAGGACAATAGAATCCGCGGTCAGGCGTTCGCCTGTCCGCAATTCCACCGACGGCTGGCGTTGAATGTCTTGTGTGGTGCCAGAAGTGTCCCTCGACGCTTCCGTGGGTGTCCCTGTTGCATCCATCCCGTCCGGGACGATCCGTTTGACTCCCGCGTTGAGTCGCAACGTGACACCATGTTCCACCAGCCAGGTCTTTAACTCCTGGCCATACAGCCGATCGAGTGGAACCGTCGGCAACCAGACTTCCCAGCCGAGCCGATTCGCCAAGAAACCGTCGACGAAGACTTTGCGGGCATGGAACGCGTCGATCCGGTCGACCGTTTCGCTCAGCGCGCTCACCAGAACCACGTGCCAGAATTTCTCGATCACCGCCGGCGTCTGTCGATGATCGATCAACCATTGGTCGAACCGGACACCGCGGAGCGCATCGGGAGAGGTTCGCGCCAGGGTGCGCAGTCCCCGTCCCAGGCAGAGGCGGTCACTCCAAGACAGATACGACAACCGCGCGAACGCGGGCGCGAGATGCAACGGGGCCGGGAGGGGACTCGCCGCGAAGGTATGGCGTGTCCCTTGAGGCCCCACGAATATCAGCCGGTCTTCGCGAGCGAAAAAGTGGTCAATCCCCACATCCCGGCAGAATTTCGCGAAGTTCGTGCAACATCCCAGGGTGACGTGCTGACAGTTGTCGAGCCATTCGCCGGTCGTCGCGTCCAGAAACGAACTCGCACGCCCTCCCAGCCGATTGCGTGATTCGAGCAGTGTCACGCGGTGTCCGCGAAGACCCAGCGCGGCGGCGCACGCCAGCCCTGCGAGTCCCCCTCCCACGACGATCGTGTGGGGTCCGAGCGGGCGTGCCGATTCCATTGACGCGCCCTCACTCGACTCGGGCGGTCCCTGCGATGTGGGCGGGTCGGGAATCGGCGTCATGAAACAGAGACTCGGCTGGCTGGGGGAAGATTGTGGAGGGAAAGACCGTGGCGGGTCATCTTCGAGACTCACTGGCTGGAGTCAAGGGAGAACGGGTTCAACTGAGAGTGTGTACGACCGACGGAGGGAATTCGACAGGATGTAGAGGATGAAACGGATGAACAGGATGGAGTTGCTCGCCATTCCTGCTCTCTGGATAAGTGGCTGAAATCGAAAACCTCCCATTCCACACGATCGACAGTCGCCTCAGCAATCCTGTCCATCCTCTTCATCCCTTTCATCCTGTCTAAAAATTCAACGGCCCACTTGCTGGTTATACTCCGCGCGGTGCGCGCTGAAACATTTTGATGGAGCCGCGCCCGTGAGGAAGCGGGAGTTTGATACCGCTTCCTCAAGTACCTTGTGATAATCGTTCGGATGGAGTTCCTCCGTGTTCTTCAACCACAAACCCCTGACCCCATGACTGTCCCGATCCTGATTCCCGAACTGGGTGCCGCCGGTGAGCCGATGCGCATCAGCGCCTGGTATGTCGAATCGGGGGAAACCGTCGAGATTGACGAACCGGTTGTGGAAATCGCCGTGGGGGGAGCGACCTGCGAAATCTCTGCCCCCTGCCGGGGACGGATCACGGGCACTCTACTTCCGCTCGATTCCCCCGTGTCTGTTGGGGAAGTGGTCGCCATGATTCTCACCTGAAAAACCCGCTTCCTGAAGCGCGGTCTGATAGTCCTCGGGAGTGTTCAGATTTCGCAGCGTGTGCAACCCGGGATCGACTCGCCGCAGCTCTTCCACGTCGACTTCCCGGGTGTCTACTTCGTCGAACAAAAAGCGGGGCCGTAAGCGATTGTTCTCGAGCAGATTCCGCACGGTTGGCAGAACGCCGGGCCGATAGACCGCCGCCAGTGGGTGGTGGAAGGCACCATCACGCGGGACGACGATTGCATGTCCGTCCAACAATTCGAACATTCGCGAGACGAATCGCGGAGCCAGCAGCGGAACGTCGCAACTGGTGACATAAACCGCATCCAGCGCGGGATCAACGACCGCCAAACCGGCCGCCAATCCCTCCAGTGGCCCCCGTTCGGGATGCAGATCCTGCGTGATCGTGATCTCCGCCGGAAGTTCGGGGAGAATCTGGTGCTGTGCCGAAACGACCACGAAATTTTTCGCCGGCACCACGTCGCACAGCAGTCGGACCACGCGCTGAAGCATGGATTCTGCTCCAAACGGAAGCGTGGCCTTGTCGCGTCCCATGCGACTCGATTTTCCGCCACAGAGAATGATCGCACCGGTTTTCATTCGAAAATCGTATCGGAGCTGTCTGGGAATTGCACGACAGTCGTTCAGTGGATAGCTTGAGGATAGTTTTCGGCCCTGCCCAATTACCACCCGCCTCGATCTGTCGCCCCGACCCCACTCGATTCATGACACTGAGACTGACCTATCGTGGCGAGACTGCGGTTCCTGTCGAAATCGAAGGCCTGACCCCCGACTGGGCTTGCGACAAGTCACCTGCGGAGATCGAACGCTTCGAGATTTTTCACGGAAACCGCAAAATTCCGCTGGCGGAGATGTTTCGTGTCGAGGGGGATGCCAGCGATAAGAAATGGGAGTTTCACGGAGATCTGTACGGAGTCCACTGGATTGGCGCTCAAATGGTGAGTGGCGAGATCCGCGTTTGCGGCCGGGCCGGCAGGCACGTCGGGAGCCAGATGCGCGGTGGAGAGATTCGCGTGGAAGGGGATGCGCGGGGCTGGGTCGGTGCCGAAATGTGCGGCGGTTTCATTCACGTGCGAGGAAACGGCGGACACCTGATTGGGGCGGCGTACCGCGGATCCGCGAAAGGGATGACCGGGGGAACGATTCTGGTCGACGGCAACGCGGGAAACGAGATCGGCCTGACGATGCGCCGGGGGATGATCGCGATCGGGGGCGGGACCGGGGACATGTTGGGATTCAACATGATCGCGGGGACGATTCTGGGGTTTGGTGAATGCGGGATCCGTCCCGGCGCGGGAATGCGGCGGGGAATGATCGGCCTCCTCGGACCAAACCCGTGCCGGCTGCTCCCCAGTTTTCGCTACGCTTCGACTCAGCGCACCCCCGTCCTGCCAATGCTGCTGCGCGACTTGCGCTCCAAGGGATTGGCGTTCGATGCGTCGCTGCTCGAGTCTGAGTTCGATTTCTACCGGGGGGATTTTGTTTCGGTGGGGCGGGGAGAGATCGTGGTCCGGGCAGGGGCGTCGGTTTAGATCCCGCCCAAGGTCGAATCCGTCGTTGTTTGATTCACTGACTCGCTCGGTGCGTTTGTACCGGATGAGTCCGATTTCCCCACTCCTCGCCCCTCGCCTGTGGTACTTCCATCGGTTATTCTGCATATATGAACGCTTCCCTCCTCCCCTGCGATTTGACCCGAACAGTACTGCCGCCGCGCTCGCGTCGGCCGTTGCGGAGTTCTTCTCAGCACGTCGGAAACCGCGATGTTGACGTGCAGCCGTTGGGCAATGGCCAACGGTTACCAATTCCTCGCGGGCGAGGCACCGCGAAATCACTTGATTTTCGGCCGCCTCTCGTATCAGTTTTTGGAATCCTGTGCTGTACATTGCTCCTGTCGGTCGGCTGGACTGGGACAGTCTTCGGTCAAAACGAGAACCAGCCGGTCGACGTCGCCGAACCTTCGGCAGCCGACCGCGCCCAGGCCGAGGCGTTTTTTGAAAGCAAGATCCGGCCCCTGTTGGTCGACCGGTGTCTCGAATGCCACGGCGGAGCGAAGCAAAAGGCGGGGCTTCGGCTCGACTCTCCCGCAGCACTCTCTCAGGGGGGCGACAGTGGTGGCGTCGTCGTTCCCAAACAGCCGGAAAAGAGCCTGCTGATTCAGGCGGTTCGCTACGCGGGCGACCTCAAGATGCCGCCCAAATCCAAGCTCCCAGACGCCGAAATTGCGTTGCTGGTGGAATGGGTGCGACAGGGAGCGATCTGGCCCCAGTCCAAAGAGCCTTCACCCGGAGTGAAATCCGCATCGACTGCGACTGAAATCACCGAGGCCGATCGCAACTTCTGGGCATTTCAACCGGTTCGGCCCGTTGCCCAGCCTGCGGTGAAAAACGAACTGTGGGCACTCGAAGACCTCGATCGGTTCATTCTCGCGAAACTCGAGTCCGCCGCGCTCTCTCCCGCCCCCGCCGCCGACAAGCGGAATTTGATTCGCCGCGCGACGCTCGACCTGCACGGGATCCCACCAACCCCCGCTGAGATTGACGCCTTTCTCGCCGACAGTTCCCCCGACGCATTCGCCCATGTGGTCGACCGCCTGCTCGCCTCGCCGCGGTACGGCGAACGGTTCGCGCGGCACTGGCTCGATGTCGCACGTTACGCCGACTCAAATGGCCTGGATGAAAATCTTGCGTACGCGAGCGCCTGGCGCTACCGGGATTATGTCATCGCGGCTTTGAACAAAGACAAGCCGTACGATCAATTCCTCGCCGAACAGCTCGCAGGCGACCTGCTCCCCGCGACCGACGATGTCGAAGCCCGCATCGAACGGACCGTGGCAACCGGGTTCCTCTCGCTCGGGGCGAAAATGCTCGCCGAGGATGACCCGGTGAAAATGCAGATGGATATCATCGACGAGCAGGTCGATACGCTTGGTCGGGCGTTCATGGGATTGACGCTCGGCTGTGCCCGCTGCCACTCGCACAAGTTCGACCCGATCCCGATCGAAGATTACTACGGCTTGGCGGGGATCTTCAAAAGCACAAAAACCATGGAGAATTTCTCGGTCGTCGCCCGTTGGCAGGAATTGCCTCTGGCGGCTCCCGAAGTGGTGGCGCAGCGTGTTGAACAGCAGCGGCGGATCGACCAGACGAAGCAGGCGATCGCCGAGAAGGTGAAGTCCGAGACCGAAGTCGTGTTGCGGCAGGCGCGTCGGGAGGTGGGTGACCTGCTGCACGCGGCGCACACTCAATCCCGACTCGACGCGTTGCTGACTTCGGTGACGACTCTCGGTCCGAAACCGGGTGATCCCGCTCCTGCCGGCGCGATTCTGATTGAAGCTGAGGATTTCGTCCGCGGGAATGTCTTAAAGGTCCGCGACGGGTACGGCGAAGGGATCGGCGTGCTGGTGAACAAGGGAGAATTGCCCAACTTCACAGAGTACGACATCGAAATTCCGACCGCGGGGGTGTACCAGATCGAAATTCGCTACGCCGCCGCCGCCGCCCGGCCGAATCTGCTGTCGATAGGCGGTCGACTGCTCAAGTCCGACGCGGCGGGAAAAGTGACCGGGTCGTGGAACCCTGACACGCAGACGTGGAACATTGAAGCACTGGTGCCGCTCGCTGCGGGAAAGAGTGTCGTCCGACTGGAGAATCCCTGTCCATTCCCACATATCGACAAACTGTTGATCGCCCCGGCTCGAGACGCCCAGGGGAACGCTGTCGCGCCGCCTCCAGTCGTCAACGAGCCGTCGGGGGACGCGGAAAAGAAGAAATCGAGACTCGTGGCGGGATTCCAGCAATCCTTCACAGCCACGCTCACCGCGACCCGCGACAAGCCGGAGTCGCTCCTGGCGACATGGCATGAATTCGCCGCGCTGGAAGAGGGAAAGACTCCCCCCGCGCCGGCGACAGGACTTGCGGAGGCGATTCGTGCGCGATTACTCGCCGAACCCGCGCCGAAGACGCTTCTGGAACTGGCCCCCCGTTACCAGCAGCTCGCTTTGGAAGCGACGAGTCGCTGGGAAGAGTTGCAGGCCCGCGCCGAAACGAAATCCATTACCGCGCTTTCCGACGAGGTTCTCGAAGCGTTTCGAAAGTTCACCTACGATCCGTCGGGACCGTTGGCGACGCCCAAGAACGTAGAGGAACTGTTCACGGCGTCGGCACAGATGGAATTGACCGAGCAACGCGCGGAGCAAAAGACACTGGAGGGAGCCCTGCCCAAGTTGCCGGAGGCGATGGCGGTCAGTGACGCGACTCCCGAGAATCTGCGTGTTCACTTGCGCGGGAGTCACCTCAATCTGGGGACGGAAGTTCCCCGCCGATTCCTGCAGGTGGTGTCTCTGGCAGACAATCAGTCGGTCAACCCGGCGCAATCGGGCCGACTCGAACTCGCGCGGTGGCTGACCGACCCCGATCATCCACTCACCAGTCGGGTCATTGTGAACCGGGTCTGGCAGTGGCATTTTGGGGAAGGACTGGTGCGGTCTCCCGACAATTTTGGTCGATTGGGCGAACGGCCGACGCACCCCGAGCTGCTCGACCATCTCGCGTTGGAGTTTCAGCGCGGGGGCTGGTCGCTCAAGTCGTTGCACCGCAAAATCCTGCTGTCGGCGACCTGGCAGATGAGTACCCGTTTTAATGAACAGGCGGCCGAGGCGGATCCCGAAAACCGTCTCTGGTGGCGTTTCAACCGGCGCCGGCTTGAGGTCGAGTCGCTGCGAGACTCGGTGTTCGCGGTCGCGGGAACTCTCGACGCGAATATGGGTGGCACTCTCCTACCCACGCCGAACCGGGCGTACGTCACCAGCACGGCGAATGTGAATCCGGTGATTTACGACCCGCCCCGCCGTTCGATTTACCTCCCGGTGGTGCGGAGCGCGTTGTACGACGTCTTTCAGGCGTTCGATTTCGCCGACCCGAGTGTGGAGATGGGCCATCGTGACACAACGACCGTCGCTCCGCAGGCGCTGTTCCTCATGAACAGCGACCTGGTTCTGAAACAGACCCGTGTTCTCGCGCGGCGACTGCTCGACGAGCCGATTGAAGACACGGCGCGGGTTGACCAACTCTACCGGACCGCACTGGGCCGACCTCCGCGTACCGCGGAAACCACCCGGGCGCTGGCGTTCCTCGATCGTTACACCGCGGCGGCGGCCATCACGGACACTGCCCCGGCCTCCGCCACGAACACCGCGCCGCGTGAACGCGCCTGGCAGAGTCTCTGCCGGAGCGTGCTGGCGTCGAATGAATTCATCTACATGGAGTAGCGTTGCCATGACACGTTCCTGGTGTTTCGACAACGAGGCTCCCGTATCGCGTCGCGAATTGCTGAAGCGGTCATCCGCTGGCTTTGGCTCGCTCGCGCTCGCGGGACTGTTGGGGAGTTCGGCCGCCGCCGCTCCGTCGGCCAATCCCCTCGCTCCCAAGCAGCCGCACTTCACCGGCACCGCCAAGCGGGTGATCTTTCTGTTCATGCACGGCGGCCCGTCGCAGGTCGACACGTTTGACTACAAACCCTTACTGGAGCGCGATCACGGAAAACCGCTGCCGTTCGCCAAACCGCGGGTCTTCTCGTCGGCCACTGGCAACCTGCTGAAATCGCCCTGGAAATTCCAGCAGTACGGCCAAAGCGGTGCGTGGGTGAGCGACCTGTTTCCTCACGTCGCGAAGCAGGTCGATCAGATGTGCATCATCAATTCGATGCATGGTTCGAATTCACGACACGGGGGAGCGCTTCTGGAACTGCACACCGGCAGCGACACGTTTGTCCGACCCAGCATGGGTTCATGGATCACCTACGGCCTGGGAACCGATAACCAGGATCTCCCCGGGTTCATCACGATCTGCCCGACCCTGACTCATGGTGGCGTAAACGCATACAGTTCGGCGTTTCTGCCAGCGGTGTATCAAGGAACCCCGTTGGGAAATGCCAGCATCCCGTCGGACCGGGCGAAGATTCCGTTCATCGAAAACGCCGAGGGGACGCCGCGAAACTTGCAACGGATGGAGCTGGATCTGCTGCGTGAGATGAACGTCGATCGCATGGCTGAAACCGGCCCCGATTCGTCGCTGGAGGCGCGCATCAATTCGTTTGAACTCGCGTTCCGGATGCAGGCGGCGGCCCCCGAGATGCAAAGCATCGCGGATGAAAGCGAGGCGACGCAGAAACTGTACGGACTCGATCAGCCGCAGACGATGAATTTCGGTCGCCAGTGTCTGATGGCTCGGCGGTTCGCGGAACGTGGCGTGCGGTTCATTCAATGCACGCACAGTTACAAGTGGGACCAGCACGGCGGCTTGAGGGCCGACCACGCGAAAAACGCGATGGAGGTCGATCAGCCGATCGCCGCCCTGTTGACCGATTTAAAGTCGCGGGGACTTTTGGACGAGACGCTCGTCTTATGGGGAGGCGAATTCGGCCGTACCCCGGTCGCGCAGGGTGACGACGGGCGGGACCACAACCCGCAGGGGTACACCATGTGGATGGCGGGTGGTGGCGTGAGGGCGGGCCTCGTCTACGGCAAGACCGACGACTACGGCTACTACTCGGTTGAGAACAAAGTCCACCTGCACGACCTGCACGCGACGATGCTGAACCTCTTGGGATTCGAACACACCAAACTCACGTTCAAGTACGGCGGCCGCGATTTTCGCCTGACCGACGTCCACGGCGAAGTGGTCCATGACATCATCGCGTGAGCGTTCGACTCGACACGGCGGAAATTGAGAGTTTCCACCACAGGCGCGCACGCCAGTCAGCGGCTATCGACGCCCGATTCGTGACAGACGCGGCAATACGTAGACCCCTGGTTTTCGGCCACGTGGAGTCAACTTGTCAATCTTCGATCATCACCAAAAACAACGCGCGTGGTTCTGCGGGATCAACGTCACGTGGTGGACGATCCTGGCATTGTGCACAGTCTGGGTCATGGTCGGTGAATGGAATGATCCGTTCACGGTCCTCCCTGCGATGATCGTGCTATTTCCGTCCGCGGCACTCGCGTGGGCCGAGTTTCGTGTCTGGCTTCAACTATCGCATTTTCTCGAAGCCGCGCTGGGAATGCTCAACATGGTGGTCGGCGTCGGGATTTGGGTAGGAGTGGTCGCTGGACTCGGGGAAATACGCGAGGGGCAACCGGGTGACAAACTGCTCACGGCCGAAGATTGGATTGCGTTGGGGTTTTTCCTGGTGGGAATGCTGATTACGGGAGCGTATCTGACTTGGTGCGGGTGGTTGCGTATTCTGTGGTGGCGCGACGCGATGATCGAAGCGGATTTTCAGGACGCGATTGAAGTTTGCGAATTGGTGATGGATTTGGAATCGGATCGGAATTCAGCCTCCCCACCGTGAAAATAGACTGGGTGACGCTTACCGACCTGGCCGCCGGCTGCGCCGTCGGGCGCGACGCCGCAGGAGCGTCGTCGCGACACGGGCCCAACAACCCCGCAGTTCGAAAAAACGCCATTGCCGGGCTTTGCCCCTTCGCCGTTGTGAATCTCAAAATCCCGCCCCAATTCCCAAAAACATGGAAAAAGGTCCACTTCACACTTGACCCCTATAGAAACGTCAGTATACTGAAACGCATGAGTACGTCATCGACGCAGCTCCAAGGAGATCCGAACACGGTGTCCCATGAATTCAAGGGTGATTCACACATCTGACCCGGGTGGAACGGGTCGGGGGAAACGACCCCAGCCAGCTTCCGAGTCGACACAGAATACGGTTGAACACATTCCGGTCCGGGACTGGAGCGTTGACGAAGAGTCGCTGCTCGAACCCGATTGGATCTGGTTACGTTGGCTTCCCCGGGGACGAGTCACGGTGCTGGGAACTCCCTCGGGAAGTGATTTCTCGGGGCTGGTTGCCGACCTGGTCGCCCGGGTCACTGCGGGCACCACGTTTCCCGGTCTTGGCCCGCCGACCGGCCTGTACTGCAGGCAATTCGCGCAACAGGTCGCCGTCGTGACCGCTGGAGGCGATCCACGGCGCGATTTCGGTCGGCTGGTTGCGCTGGCTGGCGGTCGGCTCGACCAGTTGCACCTCGCCAGTGGCGTTGTCGAACCCGCCGGCCCGGATGGGAATCCGTGTGAGCGACCGTTCAACCTGCCGGCCGATTTCCCGCTGTTGCGCCAGTGGCGATTTGCGGAGAATCTGCCCCCCGCGCACTTGACCATACCTCGATCACCCGAACACGAACCGGTCGCGCTTCTGGTGATCGAAGCCCTGCCCCGGCAGGTCGCGAAATGGCGCGAGTCGGAGTTGCGCACGCTGCTTGATCAACTCAACCGTCTGGCGTTCGAACGCCACATGGCGATCCTCTTGGTGACTCCGCTCACGGTTCTGCCGGCGCGATTGTCGGCTGGGAAAGTCACACTGGCGAAAGCGTTTGGCAGCTCCATGCTGGTCGAATCGGTCGGCGCGCTGTGGCATATTGATCAGAACCCTTCCCATCCCAATCGTTTCGACCTCATTTGTCATAAACTGTGCCAGCGTCCCCCCTCGGTAGCATTCTCTGTGGCCGAGAATGGCATCCAGTGGGAGATTGAGTCGAAGCAGGTGCCGAGTCTGAAGGAATTGCACTTCAGCGATCGCGGGTGATCGTATTCGACGAATTCGAGCGGTTTGTCTCCCGCCGAAGATCACGATATTCTGCGTCCGTTCCGTTCCTCCGTCTCAGGTGACCCTCCATGCGCCCATTTCATTGGATCGCAATCGTTCTGGTGTTGTTCTCGTGTGGTTGCGATTTCAAATCCCGCGAAGCCGCGAAACGGAAGCAGATGCAGCAGAACCTGAAAGCGCTGGGGCAGGCGCTGGAGCAGTATCGTCTGCGAACGGAGTCCGAGGTGGGAGATATGAGTTCGCCGCCGGCGGAAACCGCGGATGGCACGCAGGCTGACGATGAACGGGGGTCCGAGGCTGCCCAAAGGACGGATTTCGACGTGCAGGCGCACAGCGGCGGCTCAGCAGGAGCTTCGCCCTCCCGTGACGCGGGTTCTCGAAAACGCGTGTCGAGTGGCGCGGAGCCACGTGCGGAGGGAGAGGAACCGGATTCGGCGAGTGACCGCAAAGTGTTTTCGTTGTCGGCGGAGGTCGCGGAGTTGAAACTTTGCCCGGCGGGGTTGATCGACTGTATTCGACTCGCCGATGGTCGCTCCGTTCATTTTCCATCTCAGTCGGCCGACGCTATCCGGTCTGTGGCGACCGTCGGTGCGCTGCTCAAAGTGACCGGTTGGCACGAGGCGGGAAGCCAAACGTTGCACGCCACTTCGATTCACAATCCGAAAAGTGGCGAATCGCTGGAGGTGGACTTCGACGCTCCGGCCGCTTTAGACGATTTCCCCAGGAAGTGATCGATGACACATTTTCGCAGGGTGTGGAGCCGTTTGGGGCTCGTGGCGGTCGTGGTCGCTTCCATTGGCGAGGTGCGGTCGGCGGATGACGCGTCGTCTCACGCCGAATTGGCGAAGCGTTGGAGTGACGACATCCGCCCCTTCGTGGAACGGCATTGCGTCGCATGCCATGGCGAGCAAAAGCCGGCCGCGCAATTGCAGCTGGATCAGTTCGAGTCACTGGACGGCCTCGCCCGTCAGCCGCAAACCTGGCTCACGGTACTGGAACGTGTCGAATCGGGTGAAATGCCTCCGGACGATGCGAAACGACAGCCCTCCGATGAAGAACGGGGCCGGATGGTTCGTTGGATCCGCGACTGGCGAAAGTTCGAGTCGGAGCGGAACGCGGGGGATCCCGGGCCGGTCCCCGCTCGCCGGCTCAGTAACGCGGAACTCGATCACTCCATTCGCGATCTCACTGGGTTCCCACTGCGTCCGTCGCGCGGGTTCCCCGTCGACCCGGCGAACGAGGCGGGGTTTGACAATTCGGGTGAGTCGTTGTCGATGTCGCCGGCGTTGTTCCGCAAATATGTCGCCGCCATGCGCGAGGTCGCCGACCACGCCGTCCTCGCTCCTGACGGTCTGAGATTCGCCCCGCACCCCATCGCGACCGATACCGACCGCGACAAATACTGCGTTCATCGCATCGTTGAGTTTTACCGCAGGCACAAAGTCGACACTCGCGACTATCTGCTCGCCGCCTGGCGGTTTCGCTACCGTGACAAACTCGGCCAGTCGACGGCGACACTCGAGGAAATTGCGACTGCGGAACGGCTCTCCCCACGTTATCTCTCCACGCTCTGGAACGAACTCAACGACGCCGAACTGGCTGTCGGGCCATTGGCTGCCGTGCGATCGCTTTGGAATGGGCTTCCCGTTCCCGAAAACACTTCGAGCGAACCGCCGCGAGCGGCAGCGACTGCGATTCGCGACCTGATCGTCGCCTGGCGCGGCGAGCTCAAGGTGGATGTCCCCCGCCTGAGCGTCAAGGGGATCTCGGATGGCACGCAGCCGTTTGTCCTGTGGCGAAATCAACAGCTCGCCAACCGCCATCGTGCTTACGAAGGGGAACCCGCCGCTGACCTCACAAAGCTCCGTTACAAGTTGCCCGCGGAACACGTGGAACTGGCCGGTTTTCTGAAGCTGGAGCCGGACGACGAACCCGCACGGGCCACCCATCTTGCCGGTTTGCGGCGGTTTTGTGACCTGTTTCCGCTGGCATTCTTCGTGGATGATCGAGGGCCCTATTTCGATCCCAAGGGGGCCGGGCAGGGGCGGTTGCTGACCGCCGGCTTTCATTTGATGCAGGGGTATTTCCGCGATGATGCCCCGCTCTGCGATCTCGTCCTCGACGACACCGGACGCGGTGAACTCGACGCCTTGTGGAACGAACTCGAATTCATCGCCGACGTCCTGCAACGGCAGTACCAGGACTACATCTTCTTTGAGCGGGCGGAACCGCCGCAGTTCATGGGAGAGGCGATTTTCGACTTCGCCCGATCGGAGGATAAGGATTGCAGTTCCGAAGCGAAAATGCGGCGACTTGCCGACGTGTATCTCGAAAAGGTCCGAAAACGGACCGAGAATGCCACGGCGATCGAAGCGATCGCGAAGTATTACGAGTCGATGTCGCAGCGGATCCACCGGGTGGAACAGTCGCGGCGAGACGCGGAACCGGCCCAACTGCGATCCCTGGTCGAATTCGCCTCCCGCGCCTGGCGCAGGCCGTTAACGCCAGCGGAACATGAGGGGCTTCTGGGCTTTTACCGACTGGCGCGGACGGCCGAGGGGCTGTCTCACGAGGACGCGGTCCGGGACACGCTGACCACGGTGCTGTTGGCGCCGCAGTTCTGCTATCGGTTTGATCTGGCCGCCGACGGATCGGAGCCGAGGCCACTCAGCGACCAGGAACTCGCCAGCCGGCTCAGTTACTTCCTGTGGGCGAGCATGCCCGATGCCGAATTGCTGGCGGTCGCCAGTCGCGGTGAATTGCGGGAGTCGGCAGGATTGTTGTTACAAACTCGCAGACTCATGCGGGATCCGAAAATTCGCGGTCTCGCGACGGAATTTGGCGGCAACTGGCTCGACTTCCGCCGGTTTGAGGAACACAACGCGGTCGACCGTGAGCGATTCCCGATGTTCACCAACGAACTTCGGCAGGCGATGTTCGAAGAGCCGGTCCGGTTTTTTGTCGACCTGGCGCAACACGATCGGTCGGTCTTGGAATTCCTGTACGGCCGCCACACATTCGTCAACGGCCCTCTCGCGGCTCACTACGGAATTCCGTTCTCCGGTCCCCCCGACGACTGGAAACTCGTCGACAACGCCCGGGAGTATGGCCGTGGGGGCTTGTTACCGATGGGAGTGTTTCTGACGCAGAACGCCCCAGGCCTTCGTACCAGCCCGGTGAAACGTGGTTACTGGGTGGTGCGGCGGTTGCTGGGTGAGCAGATTCCCCCGCCTCCGCCAACAGTCCCGGAACTGCCTCGTGACGAAAAGACGACCGGCGACCTGTCGATCCCACAGCTCTTGGCGAAACACCGTGACAATCGCGCCTGCGCAGGATGTCACCAGCGATTTGACGCGGCGGGTGTGGTGTTCGAGGGGTTTGGTCCCGTGGGGGAACGCCGCTCGCTCGACTTGGCGGAACGCCCTATTGCCCAAGTCGTGGAGTTTCCCGACGGAACTGTTCGCGACGGTGTCGACGGCCTGCGAAGATATCTGGCGGATCGTCGTCAGAATGATTTTCTCGACTCGTTGTCTCGCAAGCTGCTCGTGTACGCACTGGGACGCAGTCTGCTGCTGTCGGATGAGCCGTTGCTGGAGACAATGCGGACCGAGACGAACGCGAACGGCAACACGTTGCGTTCGCTGATTGAGACGATCGTTCTCAGTCCGCAGTTTCGTAATAAGCGGGGTGCGAGTTCGCTGGATTGAAGGTGAGTACCCGAGGCTGGCGCAACCTCACAAGCGAGCCGTCCATTGCGTTAATGTAGCCCGCATTTTCAAAATGCGCGGCCCGCTGTACCTTCTTTCGGAGAAAGACGGCTACTTTCCAGGGAGCGTCGATTTCCGTCCCCCCAACTGAATACTCAGCGGCACTTCCAGGCCATGAGTCCGCATCAGGTGTTCGTCCGAGAGAATTTCGAACGCCCGGCCGTCGGCTTGAATGCGACCGCCATCCAAAACCAACACCCGGGTGCAGAGATCGAGAATCATCTCCAGATCGTGCGTCGCGATGAGCTGTGCGGCTCGGCACGAGCGCAGAATCTCGATGAGCCCACGTCGCGAGCGCGGGTCGAGATTACTTGACGGTTCATCGAGCGCCAGCAGGTCGGGTTCACAGGCCAGAACCCCCGCCAGACAGACCCGCTTGCGTTCGCCAAAACTCAGTTGCAATGGCGACCGCTCTTCGAATCCGGTCAGGCCGACACCCGCCAGCGCCTCGGCGACCCGTCGCTTGATTTCGTCCTTCGGAAACCCCAGGTTTTTCGGTCCAAACGCCACGTCGTCCCCAACCGTCGGGCAGAAGAGCTGGTCGTCGGGATCCTGAAACATCAACCCGACGATCCGGCGGACTTCCGGCGCGGTCGCGGGCGAGACCGCCAGTCCCAAGACCTCGACGGCCCCGCCCGTCTTTCCCTGAGAACCAGCCGCGATTGCGGCCGGCGCCACAGGCGGGACTCCGGTGACCGCCGACTGTGCCATGGGGCGCTGAACACCAAACAGCAAACCATTGAGGTGCATCAGCAACGTGGTCTTGCCGGCACCGTTCGGACCGACCAACCCCACCACTTCGCGTAGTCCAATTTCGAACGACACGTCAGCCAGAGCCCACTGTCCGGAAGAGTATCGGTAGCTCAGCCGGTCGACCTTCAAGATTGTCGCCCGCGAATGGGTCGGCTGGGCCGATGCCGTGGCGGCGGGGGACGTCACGATTGCTCCGGCATTCGACCGGTCCAGCCTCGGGAACACATCGCTCCATGAATTCGCTCGGCTCGGTTCAGAGAACGAATCAGCAGCATTCCCAACAGCGACGCGTTCGAGATCCACAACGCGAACAGGCCGGGCTTCGAGAAAGTCCGCGACCGCTGCCCCGTCCGCATCCGGGCGAGTTCGTCGAACACCACAAACGTGTAGCGGTACATGAACGCCAGCAACTCGACAAACCGGTTCGGCAACCCGAGCCGAGCCATCGCCCCCAGCAGCGTTTCGAACGGCGTGGTGTTCACCAGCCACAGCCCCGCGCTGAACGTCAGCAGACTGCGACAGGTGATCGTGGCGGCCAATTCCCATCCCCCCTGAAAACCGCGCGAAATCGGGGCCGACAGTGCCAGTCCCAACACCGGCGGTAGCAACAGACCGATTCGCTGGAGAATGTATTTGGTGGGAATCTCGGCGATCACAAGAGCCGCGTAGACACCGCAGGCAAGGCAGCCGAACACGGGCCAAGCCCCTACCGGGGTCAGCAGCACGCCGATGACGATCAGCAACACAAGCAGCAGTTTCGTTCGGGGATTGAGGCGATGGAAAACCGTGTTCCCCCGCGCGTACCGGTCGAGAAAGTCAGCCCGCATGAACATCCTCGCGGGGAGTCAGCGGACGAGGCAGCGTCTGGCACAGGCCCCACCCCAGAAGCAGGACCACCGTTGTCCCCAGCAGCCCCGCCATCGCGGTCGCCACCTTGCCCCAGAGTGGTGATTCGCGATCAGTCCCCGGAAGCGGCAATGCGTAGTCGTTCAGCAAGGGCCCGGTGGACTCAGTGGCGTGAGAGGCGAAACCCGCTTCCTCCGCCACCGCTTCCAGCCCATCTCCGTATTCTGATGCAAACGGGGCGGCGAAGGCGGCGACAATCAGCGCGGCCACGACACCAGTCCACACAAATCGACCAATTCTCGCCGGATTTGTGGAAGTTATCTGGGCGGCGACCAGCTCGGGACGGTGGACCAACACCACACTGAGAATCATCCCGGTAATCAAAGCTTCGCCGACTCCAATCAAACTGTGAAAACTCGCCATCAGCATCCAGATTTTTCGCAAATCGAATTCGCCCGCGGGATGCGACAGCCAGAATTCCAGACAAAAACAGGCGGCGGCCGCCATCACGCTCCCCCAGCCGGCGAGCATCCCCCCCAACAGAACGCCCCGTGGCCCGGCGATCCGACTGCGGACGGCTTGGTAGAGGGCGTAACCCCCCAGCGAGCCAACGACCCCCATGTTGAAGACATTGGCACCGTACGCCAGCCAGCCCCCGTCCGAGAACAGGGCCATCTGAACAAACAGCACGAGGGCGAGCGCCACGCATCCCCCCCATGGCCCGAGCAGAATCGCAGCCAGTGTCCCTCCGATCAGGTGGCCCGAGACAGGCAAGCCGATCGGAAAATTGACCATTTGACCCGCGAAAATCAGCGATGCGACCATTCCGGTGAGGGGGACCGTGCGACTCGCCAAGGTGGCGTCTAGCTTTCGGAACGCCACCGCCAGTGTGCCGGCGGCGATTGTACCCGTCCCCACACAGACGGCGGGACTGAGGAATCCATCAGGGATATGCATACGGTGCGGGGGGGACGTCCGGAGTGGCTGGGACGGTTCGGGGGATCGGTTTCACTGTAAGGCGAACCGCCACGCGTTGCAAACGGTGGACTGCGGAATTCCGCGCCACCCTGCGCAGGTTCCCTGAAGCCGAAATCGCACTTTTTCCCCGGATTTTTCCGAATAAAACCCAATTCGCCGGCAAACTTGCGCGCGACCGGCAATCTCCGTCGGTCCGACGACCCTCATTTGTCGGAACTCCCGCAGTACCACGGCAGTCGGAACCAAAGTGATTAAAGTCAATACCAGTCTCGGTTCGAAAAACTGTGTTAGATGTTTGGACCTGAAAAGCCATCAGGAACGCAACCACGTCCTGCAACCGTTGCGTTCGGCGTCAGTCAGGTCTTCAGCATCCGCGATGAGGAATTCGAGCGACGTGGCGGCGTCTTTTCCGAGATTGGCGGAAGAGACGCGGATGCGTCCGGAATTTCCCCCCCGCCGTCCCAAACCGGGTTTCCAATCGAACTCGCGCACCGCATGCGAGTTCAAGCGAAGTCTGGAATGGAAACGCGTGCAGGAAAGTTGAATGGTCGTGTGTCTGCTTGTTTTACCGCCACGTTTGGCGACAGACCGCTGAGGCGAAAAACCAACAGCCGTCTTCCACCACCTAGAGAATCGATTCGACCCAGAGCCGCGCTGACTCGCCAGGAGGACCATATGGCAAGGACCGCCGATCAGCACGGTAGAACCGATTCTCCAGAGGGCCCGCATCCCTCTGCCGTACCGACTGACAAGTCACTGGAGAGCCCGCCATGAAGACGATCTTTACTACTGGACAAGTAGCTAAGATCTGCAAAGTCGCCCCCCGCACCGTCAGCAAGTGGTTCGATTCGGGCCGCTTGCGCGGATACCGGATTCCCGGTTCGCAGGACCGGCGAATTCCCCGTGAGCATCTCATCCGGTTCCTCAAGGAACACGGGATGCCTCTGGGAGAACTCGAAGACGAAGCCGTGGGCAAAATCCTCATCGTCGGCGCGGAATCGTCAATCCGCGGCGGCCTGAAGGAGCAGATGAATGCCGATACGTTCAAGCTCGATTTCGCGAACAGCGGATTCGAAGCGGGAATTCAGGCGGAATCACTGCACCCCGACTGCGTGGTGATCGACTTCATCATGGGACGTAATGAATCCCTGATGATTGCCCAAAACCTGCGCAAAAACGCCGAGTACACCGATGTGGTCCTCGTCGGGTTGCTCAGCGATGACGACAATGCGAGCGGTTTCGACCGCTCCATTTTCAGCGAAACCTTCCGTAAGCCGTTCGACGTGGCGTTGCTCGCCGAGCGGATTCGCACCCTGGTGAGCCGCCGCAAGCAGCTCGCCTAGTCGAATCTTCGCCCCCCGAATCGCCGGTGGATCACCGGGAGTCTTTCGAACGGCCAGGGACGGCCCTCTTGGGTGAGTGGTCCCTCTCGCCGGCGAGCCGGGGCGGTTTTGTTTGCGAAAATTTCGCTATCCGGCCTGTTCAGTCACTCTGAACGGGCCGGTTTCGTTTTTGGTGGCAACACCCCGACGAAGTCGCATTTTCTCGGGGTCTGAATTCGGGGCGGATAGCGTCAATCGGGCATCAGTTCGAACGTCGTCGCCGGTACGCGACCACTCCCTGCGCGCCGCATTCCAATAGAACCACGCTCGACGGTTCCGGAACGGTCGGCGGCGTTGCGATATTCCATTGCACGTTGTCGAGATTCGTGCCGTGACCTCCCGGTTGGTAGATACTGACTACCCATTCGAAGCGCCGGGGAAGAGCGATACCACATTAGTTGGAAGTCAACACGTCAACGATGTTACTGCCGCCGTCGACCACCCAACCGGAACCGATTCCGGAGTCAAGAATTGCGACATGGGCGGGGGATCGCGAGATCGTTCATGGAGCTGACGCTCCCCGCTCGTCTTGTTGTCCATTCCCCCTGCTCTCTGGCATCCTGTTACTACCATCCCGTACACTGTTGCTGCCGGCCCTTTCTGCCGAAAGCCGGCCTGCTGTGCAATCCGCAAAGGTCCACCACTCTTCGCGGCTTGCGCAGTCCTACGGATTTGAACCCCGAGACTACGACTGATGCGACCTGTTTTCCGCGTCCATTTTCTGCCTGTGCCGCTGGCGATGACCGTTTTCCTCGCCATATCGGCCGTCGCGCCGGGCCAGCCTCCCGGAGGCGACAAGCCGGTTCGCGCCGACGCGGCCGGTGACTCGTCGGAAACCGCGTGGGATCGGCTGATCTACGTCCCGTTTCGCAACCTCAAAGAAACGGTCGCGAACGGCAAGGGGACGGCGGTTGTTCCCCTCGGTCGCTACCTCGAAATGTGGAATCGCCTGAATCAGCTTGACGCCCGTGGTCCAAAACCTCAGGCGATTGATGTCGTCCTGTCGAAAGCCGTCTATCAGGGAACCGTTCAAAAAGATCTCGCGAACATCACCGCGGAACTGACGGTTCGTGTTCTCTCTGCCAACGGAGGAACGCTGCCCGTTCGCTTTGGTGACGCGGCGCTCGGCAAATTGACCACTGACGATGATCAGATCGTGCTGCGTGCCACGGGCGATGGGGCGTACGAATTGTTTTTCCCCAAACCAGGCGAGCAGAAACTGCGCCTGGCGTTGGCCGCCCGTGTGCGGACTTCCCCCGATGGACGGAGTGTGGAGTTTGAGTGTCCCCCCGCAGTGATTTCGACCCTCGATTTGCGCGTGCCGGGGGCCGACCAGTCGATTGAACTCACACCGGCCGCCGCGACCAGCGAAACCGTCGTTGACGCCGACTCAACGCAACTGAAAGCGGGCCTGGGGGCGACACGCAAAGTGACGGCCCGCTGGCGGCCGAAACTCAGTACCGCTCCCGCGATGGAGGTGTTGACTTCGGTTCGCAATCAGATGGATGTGCGGATCGCTGACGGTCGGGTTCACACGCACGCCGTGTTGAACTACCAGGTGTTGCGCGGCTCAATGGATCGCGTCCAAATCGCTGTGCCCGCAGGGCAGAAGGTGCTGGATGTCGCGTCGGCCGGCCTCAAATCGTGGGAGTCGGCAGAGACTGCGAACGGGCAGGTGATCAGCGTCGAACTGCTCAGCAGCGAGGCGCGGGCCGTCGCGGTCGAAGTCTTCACCGAGATGCCGCTGCCGAAAGATGCCTTCGACCTTGCCGGGGTCGCCGACAGCGGGGCCATCCACGGTATCCACACGGTGGGCGAAGCGCGGGAGAGTGGAGTTCTGGTCGTTTCGGGAACCGCAGACCTGGCGTTGTCGGTCGAGCAGCAGCAGGGGCTGGTACGAATTGAAACGGCCGAGATTCCACAATCGCTGCGACGTCCCGAGTCGCTGGCCTGGCGTTATTTCAACCCGAAATTCGAGTTGAAAGTGACGGCTCGGGGAGTGGAGCCCCGGTTGCAATCGGAACGCTCGACGCGGCTCGTGTTTCGTGACGACGAAATCGACTCGAAGGAAACGCTTCGGATCAATGTCGAACGAGCTGGTATTTTCGAATTGCGATTTCAGTTGCCGGAAGGTTTTTTGGTCGACAGGGTCGATTGCGACGCGATGAAGGAACACCAGACCCCCGAGGGAAAAGGGGAGCTGATCATCACATTGCGTGAGAAGACCATGGGACAGATCGCCGCGACGGTGACGGGTCGATTGCCCTATGAAAAAGGGGCCGACGCGCGGGTGCTGCTGCCGTTGCTGACACCCGAAAATGTTGTGCGGGACCGGGGAGACCTGTTGGTCTTCGCGCCGGAATCGCTAGAGGTGATCGCCGACGAAAAAACGGTGGAAGGCGTGATTCCCTCACGTCCCCGCGGAGTGGCGACCGCTCCCGGAACGCGACTCACAGCGGGGTGGTCGTTCACCGTGCGTCCCGACATTGTGGTTCGGACGGAACGCCGGCTCCCCCGATTGACGGCTTCGGTCTCGACCGGCGTCCACGTTCGGCAGGATGTGGTGGCGGTCGACACCAAAGTGAATTTTCTCGTGCAGTTCGCCGGGATCGAGACGTTTCGCTTCGCGGTTCCCGAAGGGGTCGCGGGCTCGGTGCAGGTTGATCCCGCCGACGCCGCGACCCCCGCGATTCAACAACAGGCCCGTGATGGCGACGCGGTCGACGGCTGGGTGCCGTGGCGGGTCGTTTTGCAGCGCGAGGTGATCGGACCGGTCAAATTGCGTGTGCGGTACGATCTGAAGCCCGAACGCAAAGGCCCACAGAAACAGACTTCGTTTCCGATTTCTCCAATACGGGTGTTGGAATCGCCGACGTCGGCGACACGGGTGTCGTCGACGGTCCCGACTTCGGTCGAGGGGCAATTGGCGGTCCGCCGCGAGCGGTCGTTATCCGTCGGTGCGACGGCGGGTGCCCCGTTTGAGTCGATTGATGTCCGTGAGTTGACTCTCTTGCCGACGGAAGGGGATCTGGCGTACCGCTACTTCTCGCAACCTGCGGAGCTGGCGACGGGAATGGCGGTGGAAGTGTCGGCTTCGCAATTGGAGATTCAGGAGGTCGTCGAGACCGTTGTGGCTCGTGGCGCGTTTGAGGCGGTGGTGACCGAAGACAGCCGGGTGACCTGCCGGGCGCGGTACTATCTGAAATCGAGCGAGCGCCAGCGGTTGTCGATCGATCTGCCCAAAGACGCCGTTCCGCTCGATGCGATTGTCGCGGGAAAGCGTGTCGAGCTGGAACGCAACTCGACGGAATCGACCGACAAACGTTGGGATTCGTATCGGATCAGCGTCGCCAGGACCGGATCAGCCGATGAGCCGTTCGTGATCGCGCTGGTTTTTCAGGCACCGTACAATCCCCGCCCACTTCCCGGCCGGGGGGGAAATCTGCAACTCAATCTGCCCCGGTTGGGGGGGGAGGGAGCCGCGGGAAGTGTCGTGATGCAGGAATTGCGGGCCGCCGTTTGGGTGCCTCGAGAATATGGAATCGTCGGAAAGCCGGCCGACTTTACGCCGTTGGCCCGGACTTGGATCAATCTCGTCAAAGGAGCGGTCGGCTACACGGAAGAGACCACCGCGCTCGACCGCTGGTTTGGTGACGCGTCCGGTGGCCTGTTTGCGTTTCAGACCTCCGGTCGGGCCTACCAGTACACGCGACTGGGAGAGGCGACGCACCTGGTCGTTCCGTACCGGCGAATTGAGTTCTTCACCTGGTGCATCAGTGGGGCTTTGTTCTGCGCCGGCGTTCTACTGACCCGAACCACCTGGAACAATCGATTGTCGATCTTGCTGTTGGGAGCGTTTGCCCTGACGCTCGCCGCGCTTCAGGATCAGGAACTGGTGCTGAATTTCCTGGCGGCCGGGCGGTTCGGATTGCTGGCGGCGTTTGGCTGGTGGGTGGTGCATACCATCACCCGACCCGCCCCGAAGCGTCCGGTGTACCGCCCGGGCGATCCGGCGGCGGCCGTCTCGTTGCTGGCTGCGGTCATCCCGCCCCCCGATGAACTCCCCAAGCTCCAACCGGTGATTCCGCCCCCTGCCGCCCCCAATTGAGTTTGGCAAATGATTGACGGCCCCCACGGGATCCGTTTACGATGTTTCCGCAGAAGATTCGGGTTGCGGCGCGGGGAGTTGGTACACTTCTCGTTGTTGTGAGAATCCCGGTTCGAAGACTTCGTCAATTCTCGTTCGCATCAGGGAGTGGTACGGCACGATGCTCGGCGAACTGGTTCCCGTTGGGGGGGGAGATCCCATCCCGTTGTTGCGCCCGCAACTGCTGGTGGGGCGTCGCGACGGGTGCGATGTCTCGCTGCAATTCTCGAACATCTCCAGCCGGCATTGCGAGTTGTCTTTGATCAATGGCTATTGGCTGGTCAAAGATCTGAACAGCAGCAACGGCACCAAGGTGAACGGCGTGCGCGTCAAGACGACCTGGATCCTTCCAGGCGACGAGATCATGTTCGCCAAACACCGGTTCAAAATCGATTACGACGTGGCCCCCGGGACCGCCCCTCCTCCACTGCTCGACAACGCCGAAGACATGCAGATGAGCCTGCTCGAAAAGGCGGGGCTGGCACGTCCGGAGCGCCGCCCCCGTCCGCCCGCCGACCGTCCACCGGCACCACCTGCTGGCGGCGCGGGCAAGCCCTCCCGCAACGAAGAGGAACCGGCGTTCGAATGGCTGCAAAACGACGATGAGTAAACGCAAGACGCGTGTCGATCTGCGCAAAAACCGCGTGAACGCCCCGCGGCGGCGAAATCTCAAGCCACTGGACGAGAACCAGCTTGACGATCTGGCCGCCGACCAGAGGATCTCGGGAAAAGGGCGACTGACCCGCCGTCGAACTATCATCTCCAGTGCCGAAGATGGCAGCCTGCGTGAGGCCGATGATCCCAGCCTCGTCCCCGGTCGAGTTCTGAGTCCCCGGGGAGGTGGTTGTCTGGTCGATTTGGGTGCAGGACGGATTCTCGAGTGTGCCATTCGCCAGGTCCTGAAGGATATGGCGGTCGAAGGCCGAACCGTGATCGCCGCGGGTGACCGGGTACTGGTGCGACAACAGGACGATCGGCAAGGGGTGATCGAACGGATCGAGCCGCGAACCGGTATTCTCGCGCGAAAGATCCGCGGACAAAAACACGTACTGGTGACGAACGTCGATCAAGTGCTGATCGTCGGGTCGGCGGTGACACCCAAACTCAAGCCGAGCCTCATTGATCGCTACCTGATCAGCATCATTTCCGGAAACCTCCGCCCGATCATCTGCATCAACAAGGTCGATCTGGTCGATTTGGCCGAGCTGCAACCGGTTGTGGGAATGTACGCGCAACTTGGTTACGAGGTGATCCCGTGCAGCGCCCGCAGCGGGCAGGGATTGTCGCGGCTTAAACATCTGTTGAAGGGCAAGGCGACCGCGCTCGCCGGCCAGAGCGGTGTTGGCAAATCGTCGTTGATCAACACCGTGGAACCAAGTCTCAATATCCGGACGCTGGAAGTGACCGAAGAGACCGGCAAGGGCCAGCACACCACCACCAGCGCCCGCTTGTGGCCGCTGTCGATGGGGGGCTGGGTCATCGATACCCCCGGAATTCGGCAGATGGATCTCTGGAATGTGATTCCCGATGAAATCCAGGCGTACTTTATTGAATTCCATCCGTTCGTACGTGAATGCCAGTACGCGAATTGTACCCACATCCACGAGACCGATTGCGGCGTGAAACGAGCAGTGGCACGGGGCCAGATCGCCCGCCAGCGGTTCGCGAGCTATTGTCGGATTCGGCTGGGGGACGGGGATTAGACAGCAACATCCCAAATACGGGCTAGATTGTGTGCCACGGCCAGCGAGCAGAGCGAGTCGGACGTGCGAGCGTCAACGGAAATTGCGGGTGGATTTTGGGGGTTCCTCGCGCCGAAGCGGGCCGTTGTAAAAATTCTGATCGAACTGCGGTTTGGCGTTGTGCGGCGCTGAGAGTGCGTACGACCGACGGAAAGAATTTGACAGGATGAAGAGGATGAAAGGGATGAACAGGATGGAGTTGTTCGCCATTCCTGCACTCTGGACAAGTGGCTGAAGTCGACAAACTCCCAATCCCCACGATCACATTTCGCACACCGCGCCAAATCACGGTTTTGATCTTGGACAGATCCTAGGCCGGCTCCCGAATGTGGTGTCAGCCTTTCGCTGCGCGGAACTTCTTCACCGCGTCAACGTACTGACTCGCCAGCGTCCGAATGCGGTTCATGTCGTTCGCCTGAATCGCCTTGGGCTCTACCAACGCTCCTCCGAGTCCGACGGCACACGCACCGGCTTTCAGAAAGTCGTCAATCGTGTCGAGATTGACCCCTCCGGTGGGAAGCAGTCGAACCTGCGGCAGCGGACCATGAATCGCCTTCAGGTACGATGGCCCCACAAAGTCCGCCGGGAAGACTTTGACGATGTCGGCACCGGCGTCCCAGGCGGTGATGATTTCCGTCGGCGTGAACGCGCCGGGCATGATCAGTTTGTCGTAGCGGTTGCACAGTCGGATCACATCCACATTGACCGCTGGCGACACAATGAATTCTGCCCCCGCCAGAATCGCCGCCCGTGCGGTTTCCGTGTCCAGGACCGTCCCGGCACCGAGCAGCACCTTGTCGCCCAGTGACTTTTTGACGGCGGTCAGAATATCGAGAACATTCGGCACGGTAAACGTCACTTCGAGGACATCGACCCCTCCCTCGTACAGCGCCTTCGCCACTTCGACCAGTTGCTCACTGGAGTTCGACCGAATGATGGCGACGATGCCACTGTTGAGGACGCGAGTCAGATCGGAATGACGGCTCATGGAATCTTGCGGAGGGAATTTGTTCGGAGTACTTATGACACGACTGTTCGGTGACCTGAAGGCCACTCTCGTCACCAGATACTAACCGGACCGACAAACGATGCGAAGCGTCTCGCCCGGTGGTTTCGCGACATCGCATCCCACGACCACATTGTGAAGAGTTGATGAATCGCCAGCGTCACGCGAAGAAATCGACCGACTCTTCGGCATAGAATACCAAAACACGACGTACCGCGCGTTCACCGGGAGCGCCTGAGAATTTCCTTTTGACTGCTCGCCCATGTTGACCCCTTTCGTTTTTCCCGACCGTCCTCTTTGGCCCCGTCTGCTGTGCGGGCTGGTACTCTGCGGGCTGGCTCTTGGCTGTGAATCCGAACCCGTCTTCACGCCACTTTCATTTGAGGAAGTGACGGCGGAGACTCCGTACGTCAATATCCGTGCGCGGGCGTTGCAGGAGCGTTACCGCGTCACGCCACACGCCACAAATCGAGAGTTGCTGGGAAAGGTCATTGAGGTCGAAGGTCTGGCGGCGGTGGTGGGCCGGCAACAAACCGGGCAATGGTTCATCACCCTGCACGGCGGCGCGAAAGACAAATTGCCCATTCAGTGTTTTGTTGACGACGAAGAGCCGTGGAAACGCGTCTCTCCAGGAATGGCACTGACGCTCAAGGGGCAGGTGATGAATACCCTTCCCAAAGAAGTCCCCCGGCTACTTCACTGCACCATTGTCGCCATTGATGAAGAGTTGACCCCCGCGAAGCGGCTGCCGGCCGCCGAACTATGTCGGCAATATCTCGAAAACCACGCGCTGGCTCAAAACGACTACTACGACCAATGGGCCTGGGTCACGGGGCAAATCGCCTCGATCGACAAGGTCAACGGCGTGATTTACCTGGATGGCCTCGGCACAACCCAAGTCCACTGCGTGCCGGCCGATGAGGAAGAGACGATGAAGCGTGAGCTCGAACGCGGTCAAACGATAATGATTCTCGGCAAGATCGTGGGAGGAGATCGGTCGCGAATCCGATTGAGGGACTGCCTGCCCCCCTGCGTGGTCGACAAGCCGCAATGATTTCGGACTTCGCCTACTGTCACACCCTGTGACCGGTGATGGGGTGTGGATATTGCGCCGGGGTCGTCCGCCGCTGATTCTCCTCGCTCGAAAGTCTCACTTGGCAATCTCGCTTCTGGCATCATCACCCGCTAACCCCGGTGGATCACGTCCGGGCCTTCTGTGCCGGCGGTTTTTTCGTAGTACCCGCCCCCCGCTTTCTTATACTGCGTGAAGCCCTTCGCTTCGAGGTTTTTTGGGGCCAGCAGGTTCCCTTTGCCGACCGCATGCGAGACCGCGGAGAAGATGCGGTGACACGGCTGTTCGCACGTGGGACACTTGGTCAGTGGTTCGGCCCCCATCGATTGCATCACCTCAAAGCTGCCGTGGCACTGGTCACAGCCACCGTTGTCCGGAGCGTATTCGTAGATCGGCATGTCAGTCGTGGAATCGAATCAATCAAAGAACACTGGTCAAGAATCGCACGGTAGGCGATTATAGCGTCTGTCGGTGCTGTGTGAGATCTCCGCTCCGTTCTCCCTTCTCCCTCCGTGACGAAAATAGCGACCATGGCCAGCAAAATTGCGGGTGTCAGCAAAGGAATCATCCTGGCGGGAGGCAGCGGCACCCGTCTGTACCCCATGACGCACGCCGTCAGTAAACAACTTCTCCCGGTCTACGACAAGCCGATGGTGTATTACCCGCTGTCGGTGCTGATGCTCGCGGGGATTCGCGACATCCTGCTCATTTCGACGCCGGAAGACATCGGAAACTTCGAGCGTCTGTTGGGCGATGGCTCTGACGTCGGACTGTCGATTCGGTACGCGGTGCAACCCAAGCCGGAAGGATTGGCGCAAGCCTTCATCATCGGCAAGGATTTCGTCGGCGACGACAACGTGGCACTCGTACTTGGCGACAACATCTATTACGGACATGGATTGCAGGCGCTGCTGGTCGAAGCGGCTGCCCAGGCAGCCGGGGCGACGGTTTTCGCCTACCAGGTGAAGGATCCGCACCGCTACGGCGTGGTGGAAATGGGATCAGATGGAAGGGCGATTTCCATTGAGGAAAAGCCAAAGCAGCCCAAGTCCAACCTCGCGGTCACCGGACTCTATTTCTACGATTCCCAAGTGGTGGAGATCGCCGCCAACCTAAAGCCTTCGCCGCGTGGCGAATTGGAAATCACCGATGTCAACCGCGTCTACATGGAGCGGGGGGAATTGCGGGTGAAGGTGCTGGGACGCGGTTTCGCCTGGCTCGACACGGGAACTCCCGACTCGCTGATTCAGGCGGCGAATTTCATTGGAACGATTGAACAACGACAAGGATTGAAGATCGCCTGCATCGAGGAGATCGCGTACTCGAAGGGCTTCATTGACAGCAAGCAGCTTGAAAAGCTGGCGAACCGCACCAAGAACGACTACGGCCAGTATTTGCGGGGATTGCTCGCCGACTCGAAGTGAATCCAATCGAACCGGAATGCCGAATTGAAAGGCCGGTACCAACAACGCCCATCAGCTCGCGCAGTTCTTACAGTGCCCCCGCACCAGGATCTCCGTGATCTCGCCAATCGACTCTGCTTTAGAAATCAGTTTCGGAGGCAGAATTCCTTCGGGAAGGCACGTGACGCTGCCGCAGTCGATGCACAGAAAGTGCGGATGCGCGCCACCATGTGCGTGTTTTTCATCGCGCATCTCGAACCGCCAGACATGATCCCCCAGTTCCGACCGGGTCAGCAGGCCGGCGTCGGTCAGATCATTGAGGTTGCGAAAAACGGTCGCCTTGTCGAGACCGATCGCCGCCAGTTCGCTGGCCACCTCGGCATGCGACACCGGGCGATTCGATTTTCGAAGAAACTGGATGACCGCGATCCGCGCAGAGGTCGAACGCAACCCCGATTTTCTCAGGGTGGCCTGAATCTCCGACAGTTCGTTCGACTTTCCGGTCCCAGCCATCTTCACCACGTCCCAGTTGAGGTGCGCGTCCCGGATCACCCCGGCAAGGGGTGATCCGGGCCAGTCGGTCACCCTAATCTGGTCGGCCGACGCTGTAGAAATCAACCCGTAAACTAACGGCTTTCCCGCCGATTTTGAATAGACCGGTGTGTGGGATCGTCCGTTATCCCGGCTATTTGACTGGCGACCGATGGAAATGTACGTGCTTCCACACGCCGCCAATCTTCTGCCAGACACGGGTCTCCTCCGTCCCCCGCGATCCGGGATTCCCCGCCGCGTCGAGGTACTGTGTCAGACGGAAATACGCCAGCACCGCGGCATCTCCCATCACGCGAACCGAAACATCGCACATTGTGTTTCGGGGCTTCGACGTGCCGCCCGGCAAGTCGAAATAGAACTTGTGAAACTCCAGCCCGGCCACAACGTGCGCCAGCGCTTCGGGTTCGACGCACGTGATGCTCGGATCGCACAAGGTGGTATAAGTAGCCCAGTCCCCCTCAGCGATGGAATCGAGAAGCTTCTGGTTCAGTGCCAGGAGTGTCGTTTCTGTATCGGTCGGCATCGTTCTCACACATGTTCTAGGGTTCGAATTGACTGAAAAAGTCACGCATCGCCGGGTCGTCGATCTCGTCAGCCGGCTCTTTCGGCTCGTTCGACTGGGTTGGCGTCGATGGGGCGGGCTTCTGCAAATCATACAGCGATTTGCGTTTCGCCGAATTCACACCGTTCGCCCGTGGCGGGGCGCCACGAGGAGCCTCCGGCAACTCCATGGCGGAGTCGTCGGACTGCTCTTCGGCGGCGGGTAGTTCTATCGACGATTCCTGAGCATTGGGAGGAAGGTAATCGGTCGAGTTCGGTTCGAGATTCACTTCGCCTTTGCGGGTGACAGCCAACTGGGAATCGAATGCGGTTTCGTCGGCGGTTGAGGCCCGCGACAGAGCTGCGGTTCCCAAAAACTGATTCCGGGGCAGTGAAAACTCGACCACGCAGCGGAACGGACCGACCTCCAAGGTTGAACCGGGGGAGATGTCGATATCGACCTCCGGACGGATGAACTTTCCGTCGATCTGCGTGCCGTTCGAACTGCGCAGGTCGCGCACGACCACCGTTTCACCAACAACGCGAATCTGGCAATGGCGGCGACTCACCTGCGAAGACGTGATTCGCAATTGACACTCGCTTCCGCGCCCGATCAGCGTGTCCCCTTTAAGATTTAGTGACTTCGCTGGGGCGCTTTCGTTCAGAATTCGCAGTACGACGTCCATGGACCGGGTTCCTGGCGCAACGACGGAAACTACTCTCGGGGGGCGGGGACGGCGATCATGTCGAGCGTCAACGTCTTGCCCGGCATTCCCGTTCCTGTGACGGCCGCCTTTGACGCCGCCGGCGGGCGCTGGGGGTCGAAGTACTTCGGCCGCAACTCGTTCAATTTCGCGCTCGCCTCTTCGGTGGACACGAAGTAGGTCGCCTTCGCCAAATGTCGCAGGTTGCTGCCGGCTTGCTTCAAGGTCAATTCCAGTCCCGAGAATATCTCGGTGACTTCCTCGGTCCCGGCGTTCGAACTCTTGCCGTACAATCCCGAAACGAAAATCAGAGATTTGCCATGCGTGCGTGCGACCCGGCTGAACACTGGAGAAGACTGCATGCCGGTCGGTGTCAGGAATTCCACCGGATCCCGCGGTTCGGCCGTTGGACTGGGGGCGGCGGCGATTAATTCGATCTCAATCGAGCCGGCGGCTGTCCACTCCACAAAACTTTGCGCCCCTCCATAAAATTTGCGAATTTCCGCCAGCGCGGCCGGGGTTTCTGCCATGGGCGAGAGAAACGAGCGAACCGACACGACATCGGCAAAAGTCAGCCCCAATTGTTCGAGCGTCGCCGCGAGGCTGCGCATGGTATTGCGGGTGGCTTCCGCGATGTTCTCCCCTTTTTCCGCCTGACCGGCCACAAACACAAATGACCCCGTTGTGACGCGGGTCAGGTGGGGATCGCCCGGATTCATCGCCAGTGGTACCAGAACCTCGCTGCCGCGGCGCGCCACTCGCCCCTCCACCAGCGTTGTGTCGACCGCGACCGCGTCTAAAGTCACGGCGACATCGGCGCGAGACAGTTTGCCTGCCACAAATGCGACGGCGGGTTTGTTTGGTCCCGCGTAGCGTGCCGCGAGCCTTCCGCGCACCTCGGCCGCCGCCGCATCTGTCGCCACCGTGAAATTCAATTTCACGAGCCGATCGGAGGAACCGGCTCCGAGTGCCGATTCCAATGTCGACAGCAAATGGTCCACTTGCACAGAGGCGGAATCGGAAACAGGAGTTCCATCCGGCTTGAGCGGCAACAGTTGAGTGGAGAAAACCAGGGGCACACTGTCGACGACGACGGCGGCGCTCGTCCCGTCGGCTTGGCCTGGCGGGATTCTTGTAATCGGGTCGGCGCGCAGCAAAGGGACGGGAACGGTCAGCAGCAGAAACACCGCAAGAATGGGGAGGCGAAATGCGTTCGCGGAGCAGTTCATACGAACAACGGCGGGGACGGCAAGGGGACAGAAGTAGACTCATCCTCATTCTAACCGTTTTCAACCGTGATTTCGCGTCCAAACGAGATTCGTGTTATCCAAAGATTCGTTTTTGAGGGGCGAACGACCTGTTGTAACGCCGACGAGCGGGGCGGTGTGACGCAAACCGGACGGATTGAGCGGATCTGCTCCACGCGGCCGAAAACGCCACCTTGCACCCGAGCCGAAAGGGGTCTTGCGAAAGGCAGATGGCGGCTGGTGTTCGTGACGGCCCCATCTGCCTTGCGAATCGTCGGATTTGACGCCGTGCGGATCATAGGTAGACAAAACTCCGCAGTTCATGGATCCTACGGTGTGCAGGGTGGACGTCTGTCTGCCCACGATTCGCCGTTCTTTTCGTGATTCCCGCCATGCGCGCCACACTTTCATTTCGGATGGGACTGGTTCTCCTCGTTGCCAGCTCACTGGTCGGGGCCAGGCCAGCCGTCGCGGACGAATTTCCCGAATTCGACGAATTTCATCTCGTCCTGCTCGCACCGGCCCAGCCCGTCTTCATCCGGCTCGAAGCCCAGGCCGATGGCACGGGATTGCGCGGGATGCGGGCGAAGTACGCCAAAAAACTATTCGAACGCTACGACGCCGATCACGACGGGCTGTTGACGAAAGAGGAGGCGGCCAACATTCCCCCCATCGTCAAGGCGGCGGGAATGGCAGAGACGTTCTCGATTGTTGACACCTGGGTGAGCGTCGACTCCCGCCCGGCAGACGATCGCGTTTCACTGGAGGAGTTGACCGATTACATCGATCGAATCCTCGGGAGTCCACTGGTGGTGTCGGTCCGTGCCCAGCGGACCACGCAGTCGATCGACATGTTTGAACTGCTTGACACGAATCACGATGGCCGGCTGTCGCTTGAGGAACTGCGGAATGCCGCGACGACTTTGCGCAAACTCGACGCGGATGATGACGAATCGCTGACTGTCGACGAATTGCTGGGAATGCGGACCGCGGGCGTCCCGGGAATGCCGGTCGCGATGGCGGAAAAGCAGACGTCTGACGTCCCGATTTTGCAGCTTTCGAGCGAGCAGGCGATCGCGGAGACGGCACAGCGGTTACTTGAGCGGTACGGTGACGCTGGCGCGGCGGAGAAGGGTTTGGAACAATCGCGACTGGGAATCTCACTCGACGAATTTCAAACCGCCGACGCGAACGACAACGGTCGTGTCGAACTCGATGAGTTGAAGAAACTTCTGTCGGCACCGCCGGCACGTCTAGTGCTGAAGCTCGAGTTGTTTCAGGCCAAAAAGGGTCGACCACAATGGACGGTGGTTGATGATCCATTAAAAATCGCGACGCGCACCGGCAAGGGGACGGCCGAGAAACTTCAACTGGCCACCAACGGCGTTGCGGTTGAACTGCGGGCCGCCTCGACACGCGGGGCGGCATCCGACACTCGAAAATTCTTCCAGCAGCGGTTTCGCCAAGTCGACGCCGACAAGAACAAATATCTGGGCGAGCAGGAATTCGCGATGCTGGCCAACGATCTTGCCCAGGCAGGGTTGCAGAACATCACATTCAAAATGGTCGATCGCGACGGGAACGAAATGATCACCGATGAAGAATTGCTGGCGCTGATCGATCAGGATTCGTCGGCTCAACAAAGCCGGGTGGAACTTGTAATTTCGCACGACGGCGAATCGGTCTTTGAAGTGTTGGGGGGCAAACTCGACCGCCGGCTGACGGCGCGGGAGCTGGCGGCTGGGGCGGAACTGATGAAGAAGTTCGACCTCGACGGAGATGGTACGATTTCGCCAGTGGAAATGGTGGGGCGGTATCGGATGCTCGCGGAATTGGGCAAGCCGGCACTGTTTCGGATCGGGACGAACGGTCCACGCGCGGTGAACGACACCCAGGCGATGGTCATTCCCGCGAACAGCGGTCCCGGCTGGTTCCGAAAAATGGATCGCAATCGGGATGGTGACGTCTCGAAACGGGAGTTCCTGGGATCGCGGGCGCTGTTCGAATCTCTCGACACGAATCACGACGGCCTGATCTCCGCCGCCGAGGCGGACACGGTCTCGCCCGACGCAAATTAGCTCGTACTCTCACCACACACGGTGCCAGCGAGGGAGTTAACAAGACGACGCCGTCAGTCAACGGCAGCGGCGGAAATTGGGGGGGCTCCATGAAGCCGCGGACTTTGGAAAGCGGTAGGCAATGTTTGCCCAACGGCGTTTCTACTTGTCCCCCGGAACCTGCGCCAAAATGTGCCGAATCCACCTCGGCCCGCGCCAGAGTGCCAGCCCGGCGAGCAGCGCAGCCAGAACGCTGACCACGTAACCCATCACGCGCGTTGTCGAGCGTTCCGGCGGATGAGCGAGTGCTTCGTTGGCTGCCTCGCGCACTTTGGGGTCTTCGTCTGAGTTGAGCATGCGGGTGAGTGTCCCCTGGACAGAGGCGTCGTCCGGCGCGATTCGGGAAATCGCGCGAACGGCCTCGGCACGGACCAGGGGACTGGAATCACTCAATAATCGGTTGATGTCGTCCGGAATGTGCCCATTGGCAGCGGCGTCGGGTGTGAGGATGCGGATCGCGAATTGACGCACCTCGGGAGTCGGCGATTGCAGGCCCGCGCGGGCTTCTGGCCCAATGGACTGATGCGACGGTCGATTCCATTCTCGAATCGCGAAAATGAAGGCGACCAGTCCCGCAACCCCCCAGCCTGCCCGACTCGGCCAGTTCCTGGGAATTCCGCTGGTCGTCATCTGCTCGCTGTCACTGGCCTCGGGGGTGGCGACTGTTTTCGCCGAGGATTTGGGCACAACCAACGATCCCCGTGAGGGCTTGACCACAACCCCCAGCTCCAGTTCCCCCAGATCTGCGGCGACCTCCGCCGCGGACTGGTATCGGTCGTCGGGCTTCTTCGCCAGCAACTTCGCGACGACCCGGGCGAGCGCGTCGGGGCAGTCCAGTACGATCTCAGAAATCACCGGGGCTGGGGATTTCAAGTGTTTCTGAAGGAGTTCACCAGCGGCAGCGCCGGCGAACGGGGGCTTGCCAGCGAGCATCTCAAACAGGGTGCAGCCGAACGCGTAGAGATCGGTGCGAGGAGATACCGGCGTTTTTCCTGTGATTTGCTCGGGAGCCATGTAGTGCAGTGAACCGACCGTTTTGCCCGCCGCTGTGAGTTTTGACTCGGACACCATGGTCGCCAGGCCAAAATCACCGAGCTTGAGCTTCCCCGAGCGGTTGAGCAGGAGGTTGCCCGGTTTGACGTCTCGATGCACAACTCCGCGCGAATGTGCATGTTCCAGGGCGGCACAGGTTTGCAGTGCCAATGGAATCGCATCCTGCCAGCGAATTCTGCCTGACGCTTGAATCAGCTTTTCGACGGTTCCCCCGTCTATCAATTCCATCGCATAAAACCATTGTTTTCCCTCGCACAATCCGCCAAAGGAGTGGACAATGTGAGGGTGTTTCAGGTCTTTCAGGACTTCCATTTCCCGCTGAAATCGGGCGGCCAGTGTGGAATCGGCGGCGATTTCCGCCGGCAGCAATTTGAGTGCCACCCGCCGGTCATTCTTCACAAACCGAGCACGATAGACCACCCCCATGGCGCCAGCGCCAATCTGTTCTTCCAGCTCGAACGGCCAGATCCAGCGGTGTTCCATTTTTAGAAATTCGAGAGGAGTCGGGGAGTGTTCTTGACAATGTCGGCACGATTACCCTACGTTGACGACAGCATCATCGAAATTGGTCGCAGACGGAGTCATTTCGCTGCCATGGTGTGGCCGGTTGGGGGCTGAATTTCGTTCTCGCCGGTCGTCTGTCTTTTCTCTGTCGGAAGTCTCTGAATGTCGTCGCTTGTTCCTCCTCATGGCGGCCTCGCCGAACCTGTCAATCGTACTGTACCCGCCGACAAGACCGCGGGTTTCCTGACGGAAGCTGCCGGGTTGGTCAAAGTCCCCGTGTCGGCAGCGGATCTTTCCTCAGTCTACCGTTGGGCGGACGGAACGTTGAGTCCGCTCACCGGGCCGATGGGAAGCGCGGAATACAATCAGGTACTCGACCACTCCTGCATTGAACGGGGCGGGAAGAAGTACGCCTGGACGATCCCCCTCTCTCTGCCAGTCACCGAAGCGGTCGCGAAGACGCTGAAAGCGGGCCAGAAAGTCGCGCTGACAAATCCGGCTGGCGAAATCGTCGCCACGCTGGACATTTCCGATGTTTTCGCCTGGGACAAGCCGCGGTATCTCAAGAGCGTCTACCTCACCGCGCGGACCGATCATCCCGGTGCCGACATGGTGCTGGTGAACGACGCCGACAAGACGCACCTCATTGGCGGCGAAATCTGGGTGCTGCCTCAGCCGAAAAACCCCAACTTTGGCAAGTACGTTCTCGCTCCCAAGGATGTGCGGACGTTGCTGGCGTCGAAGGGCTGGAATCGGGTCGTTGCGTTCCAGACCCGCAATCCGCTGCACCGGGCTCACGAATACGCCCTGGTCTATGGACTCGAAACTCTGTTGCGAGCCGGGCACAATGCCGGTGCCTGCCTCAATCCGTTGATTGGCGAAGTGAAGGGGGACGACGTCAACGCCGAGATCCGGATGAAGACTTACGAGGCGCTGATCACCAACCGTTCGCTGGGTGATGGCGACAGCGACCAATCCCTGTGGGGACCGCGAAACGAAAGCGTTCCCGACCGGGTGATCCTGCTGGGACTCGACATCAAGATGTTCTACGGAGGCCCGAAGGAAGCGGTGATGCACGGCATCTACCGCCAGAACAACGGGTTCACCGACATCATCATCGGTCGCAAGCACGCTGACGCCCCCTTCAAAGACGGGACCGCCATCTGGGGTGACTTCGACGCCCAGGAGATTTTCGGCAAGCTCGGCGGAGATTTGAAAATCCAACCGGTGAAAGTCGGATTCGCCGCGTTCTACGAGTCGATCGGCCGCGTCGATCTGACCGAACACCACAAGGACGAAAAACCGATCTCGATTTCGGGAAAACAGGTTCGTGAGACGCTGCTGAAGGGGGAAGAGGTCGATCCCCGCATTATGCGTCCCAGCACCTCGCGCATTCTGTCGGACGCGATGCGCGCCAAGTAGCCGCCCCCCCCCCGTTGGGATGGTTGACAGGATAACAACATAGAACAGCCAGACGCGCCACGTGCGCGGCTGGCTGTTTTCACATCACCTTCCCAAGACGAGCGGAGTGCGTCGGCTAGCTGGTCCACTACAGACTCGCGCAAGTGGTCCAAGCCCACCATTTCACCTAGGCTTGTCAAAACCGCGCTGCTGCTGCTGCCCAGTACCCCCAGTTGGAACGTCCCCCCATGGATTCCACAAACACCCGGTTAAGTACCCGACATGCCGTCTACACGGGGAGTTTCGATCCCCTGTCGCTTGGGCATTTCGACATCATCCGCCGCGGAGCGCGGATGTTTGACCAATTGACGGTTGGAATCGGCATCAACCCCGGTAAGTCGCCGCTGTTCACGCCGCAGGAGCGGGTCGAGATGATTGAGTCGGTCGTCAAGCCGTTCCCCAACGTCAACGTCGCCTGCTTTGAGGGACTGGCGGTGACGTTTTTGCGAAGTCTGGGAGCCGGCGTCATGTTGCGGGGACTGAGAACACTGACCGATATCGAGGCCGAGTTCACCATGACGCTCGCGAACCGAGCCCTGGGACCGGAAATCGAAACCGTGTTTCTGATGGCGAGCGAGGGATGTTCGCACATCTCAAGTTCCCTGGTGAAACAGGTCGCGCTGTTGGGAGAAGGGTTGGCGACCGAGCCACTCGAAAAGTTCGTTCCGCCCGAGGTCATCACCGCGCTGCGAGCGAAGCTGCTGCTGCGCCGACCGGTCGCCCAGTAGCATCTCGTAACACTTCCCACAACGTCGATTCGATAATCCAAATCCACACTGTGAGTTGATTCCCCCCAATTCAGGAATCAAAACTTGCGACGCATCGCCCAAGGGGTACACCCACTCATCTGCGGGAGACAGCCTTCGCCGTGCTTGAAATGCCGGCTACTTGGTCGCGGCCACCAGTAATGTAGGAATGAACAATTTCCCAAAAAACTTCCGCAAGGCCCCAGGGCAGGAACCCACCAGTTTTTCCGCACAGGTGAGGTAAGAAAAGGGAATATTGTACGTTGTACCACCAAGCGACCGCATCGCGGTGACGCGACTGAACCCGGCAGCCAGCAAACAGGCCCGCAATTCAGTAAACGTCCACTCCTTAAGATGAAAGCCTTGGGGCACGTAACTGAAATACTTGGAGATATCATGAGGGCCGGTGTGCGCGTGGGGGGTTCGCAACACATACCTGCCCCCCTTCCGAAGAATCCGCAGGATCAATGCGATATGGTTTTGCGCGTCATCGGGATGAAGATGTTCCAGCAATTGATCGCTGAACGCCAGATCAACGGAATCGCTCGCGACGGAATCCAGGTTCGTTCCATCGTACGTCACCAAGCGGAAATTCTCGGGTGACGGCTTCGACGGATCTCGCTGGTCAGAGATGTCGACAGCGATCACTTCCTTTGCCTTCTTCGCGATCTCCTCGGCAAATTGGCAATCGCCAGAACCGAACTCCAGGAACACAATGTCCGGGCCGAGAAATCGACTCAGCAGAGCCGTTTTCGATCGGTTATACTGTCTGGTTTTTTCAGGATCACTTCTGCGCTTCAGCCTGGAATGTTCGGGCACCTTGGCGAACAACTCGTCGTACATTGTCGACAGGATGTTCTTGCGTTCCTCGGGACTCGATTGACGTAGCCGATCCGCGAGTTCCTTCTCGACAAGGAATTGACGTTCGATCGACTCTGCCGTTCTACCCGGTGGTGGTTGTAGTAAGAACTTCACAGCCTTCACAATCCAGAAATGGTCACAAACCCACGACAGATGCCCCGGAATTGGGAATCAGTGTTGGTTTTTGCTACACGTCACGTCAGGCGTCCCGAAGAATCCAAGACGTCGCCAGAAATCGATCGTAGCGGCAGCAATGGAACTGCGTCAAGCCAGCTCCGTGCCCGGAACTGGCGAGCTCGAAGATGTGATTCGGCCTGAATGTCGCAATTTCCGTCGTGTCGGATATAACATCGCGAATCTCGCTCGGTTGCCTGAACGACACTCTTCCTGGAATAGAACAACATGGCTCTGACTCCCTCGACAATGCTCCCGTTGGGAACATCCGCCCCCGATTTCACTCTCCCCGATGTTTCGGGAAAGACCGTTTCCCTCGCCAACGTGCGGAACGCCCCCGCCCTCGTGGTGATGTTCATTTGCAACCACTGTCCCTACGTCAAACATCTGCGATCGGCGCTCGCCGCTTTCGGAAAGGAATACCAGGCGAAGGGTGTCTCGATCGTCGCGATCAGCAGCAACGACGCGGCGGGGTATCCCGATGACGCGCCGGCGAAAATGGTGACCGAGGCGCGTGACGCCGGCTACACATTCCCGTATCTCTACGACGAATCACAACAGGTCGCCCAGGCGTATCAGGCGGCCTGCACCCCCGATTTCTACGTCTTCGATCGCGAAGGCAAGCTGAAATACCGCGGCCAGTTCGACGATAGCCGGCCCGGAAACGGAACTCCGGTCACCGGCGACGATCTCAAGCGGGCGGTGGACGCGGTCTTGGCGGGCAAGGAACCGACCGCGACCCAGAAGCCGAGCATTGGCTGTAACATCAAGTGGAAGCCGGGGAGTGCGCCGGCGTACTTTGGTTGATGGGGAGTGACAGCTCCCGGACTTGATGGTAGCGTGAATTAAAATCCACGCTACCATCCCCGTTTACGAACTACGTTACTTCGCCCCCTCTTTCGGCTTCACGTTCAGCGTCAGCAGGTATTTCACCAGGTGGTGAAAATCCTCCTCCCCCAACTGTTCGGCGATATTCGCCGGCATGGGTGAGACGCGCAGCGTCTTTCGTTCGACGATATCGTCTTCGGCAATCAGGAACTCTTTTCCCTGTTCGTTCACGAGAACGAGGGAATTTCCATCGTTCCTCGCGAACAGGCCGTTGGTCGTCTTGCCGCTCTTGAGTTCCAATACGGTCGTGCGAAACGCCTGATCCACATTTCGGCTCGGCAGTAGCACGTCTTCCAAGAGCCGTTCCAGTCCCCGGTTCCCGATGCCGTCAAGATCCGGGCCGATTTTGGCACCCTTTCCTTCAACGCGATGGCAATTCGCGCAGATCTTTTGAAACACTTGCACTCCCTTGTCGGCTGAACTGCTCGACTTACCGAAACTCTCTCGGCGGGCCGCGACGAGCTGCTTGACGCGGTCGTCTTCACTCGGGAGGTCGGCGAGCAGTTCGTCCATTTTCCGGACCAGCGCTTCATCGTTGTGGCCGCGTACTCGTTCCCCGACGATGATGTCCTGAATCAGGCGCGACGACGCTTTGCCCGTGGCAATCGCGTCGAGCAGCGCGGCCGCCCCCTCTTTTCCATTTGTCAGCGATCGAGAGATCGCCACACCGACCGGGTCGGGAACTTCGGGCAACAGTCGCAAGAGGGCCTGGCGGGCCTCAGGAGTTCCCTGACCTCCCAACAAGTCGGCGGCCCGTTGCCGCAACGCCAGCGCTTCGATTCCCGTGCTGATCACCTTTTCCAGAATGGCCGAGGCCTGTTTCGAATCGAGGACGTTGAGCGCGTCGAGCGCCTGTTGCCGGACGCCGACATTACGGTTTGTCTCGGCGGCGAGTTCCGCCAGTCGGCCGGTCGCGGTGGAGACGCGGAAATCCCGGGCCAGATCAGCCGCGATTCGCAACACGTCGTCGTTCTTGCTCGCAAGCAGTTTGGTCGCCAACTCGACGCTCCAGGCAACCAGTGACTCGGGCAATGGCAGTTTTCGCGACTGCAACGCCTGCTGAATCCCACGCAGGACCGCCACCTGCTGCCCGTCATCGAGCTTCGGCTTCCAGGCGACGGCGTTTTCCACAACCGAGTTCAAGTTGGCTTCGGGAACATGTCGGGCAACATGTGTCAGATATTCGGGAACCCGCCCGGCCTCGGCGGCCGGACTGGCGAGAAACGTTTGCAGGAAAATTGCCCCCGCCGCTGTCGGCACCGCGACGGTCACGTCTGCGAGTCGGCGATAAGTCTCGGCAATGTCGTGCGACTTCGCTGTCACGGTCTCCAGCGAGTCGAGCGATTGCAGACTGTCCCGCAACGCGATCCGCGTGGTGTGAACCAGGTGGGTGTCGGCGGGATCGGTCCCCTTCCACAACGCCAGCAGCGGTTCGACGTTTTCCGAAGCCGGGTGCTGACCCAGGCCATCGGCCGCCGCCCGACGCACGAAGGCATCTTTGTCTTCCAACATCCGAATCAGCAGCGACCGCAATTTGCCGGCGTCCTCTTTCCACGTCATCGCTGTCACCCCTTTCACCAGATGGACACGAACCATCCGATCGGGATCGTTGGAGAGTCGTTCGATCAGGCCGGGAGAGAGCGCACCCCGCCGTTCCAGAACCCACAGGCTATGGACGCGGGCGTTGGGATTGCCCGTGGCGATTCCCTGTCGCACCAAATCGAGTCCGGCCGAATCGAGCCGTTCGACCGCCTGATGAGTGGCGAGCGTGCGGACGACGATATTGTCGTTTCCGAGAGCCGCGACCAGGTCGGCCGACGACGCTTTGGTCAGGTCTGCCGACTTCTTTGGCGCGCGGGCTTTGTCCCCCGTGTAAACAATCCGCCAGATCCGCCCTTTCGTGCGATCGCGACGCGGGTGGTGCAGATCGACTTCGTAGTGTCCGATGATGCAGTTGTAAAAGTCGGCGACGTACATCGAGCCATCAGGGGCCAGCTTGATATCGACCGGCCGGAACCACAGGTCTTCGCACGAAACAAAGTCCGGCTGTTCGACGGCGTCATAGGTCGAACCGGTCGGCTTGAATTGATCGTGATTGATTCGCCCGGTCACTGGGTTACCGATGAAAACCGTGTTGCGGTACGCGTCGGGAAACTGCGTCGCGTCGTAGACGACCAGCCCACAAATTCCCGTCGAGCCATGACTGTGTTTGATCATTTCCGGGCCGTACCCCAAGCCATCATGCGGTTTGCCAAAGCTGGGGTAATACGCCCCCCGCAACAGCATATAGATCGGCCGCGAGTGGCAGTCGGCGGTGTAGACGTTGCCTAGAGGATCAAATGCCATTCCGAACGGATTGACCTGCCCGTGGGTGTAGTATTCGATGTGGGAACCGTCGGGGCGGAAGCGGTAGGTGTTCCCCGAATTCATCGTGATCGCTTCATCGTCTTTGCCCGAGACTTTGGACGTGTTCCGAAATCCGTGGCAACCGTAGACCCAGCCGTCGAGCCACCAGTTGAACGAACTCGCCATCCCGTGCGTATCGTCGAAGCCAAACGTGTTGAACATCGACTCTCGCGAGTCGGCGACCCCGTCGCCATTGACATCGGTGAAGCGTTCGATGCGCGGAATGTTGTACGCCAACACGTTGTTGCCCGCGAGTGGCAGCACGCCAATCGGAATGTTGAGGCCCGTGGCGAACTTCGAGACGGTGTCGGGAACGCCGTCGCTATTGGTATCGGTGATCACGCGAATAGTGTCCCGGGGTGTCCCTTCGGTCGCGGGCCACGGGTATTCGATCGACTGTGTGACATAGAGCCGGCCGGCGGCGTCAAACGCCATGTTCATCGGCTTCTGGATTTCCGGCTCGCTGGCGATGAGCTGAATTTCGAAGCCAGGGGGCAGGCGGAATAACTTCTGCTGTTCCGCCGGCGTCAGCGCCTCACCCGGTGCCACGAGCGGAACGTCCTGCGCGACCGTCGTCAGGCACCCGTACGTGGCGGCGAACAGAACGACCAGTGACGACAAAGAACGGGAGCGCACGACCCGGTCCAGCATGGTGGCAATCTCAAGGACGAAGAAATCGATGGCGGCGATCGGGTGGGGATGCAAACACCCGACACACACCGCCGTGGACGCGAACGCCGACATGATAACCGCCTGCGCCGACTGTGCCAGCGAGAACGGATTTGACTTCCGATCGGGAATTGACACAGTACTTATACTGCGCACGGCGTCTAATCAGTCGATTCGCGTCCCCAGACGCCGTGCCGCTCTGATTCAAAGTGGCGCTTTCACTGGAACGGAGTCGAGCCGCTCGTTAGGTCGCGGGATCGTGTAAATGTCAAACCCGTCATCCCGATTGGAAACAAACGTCAAATCACCGGTGGGCGTCCACGCAGGATAACTGTCAATCGCCGGGTTTTCTGTCACATTGACCACGCTCAAGCTGTCGCGTGTGAGGACATAGATTTCGGAGTTCCCATCGCGGTTGGAAACAAATGCAAGTCGTTTTCCATCAGGAGAGTAGACAGGGTAATCATCGAGTCGCGGGCTCTTGGTGAGTCGCTCGAGATTCTGTCCATCGGCGTCAACCTCCGCGATTTCAAAATCTCCCCAGCGGTTCGTCGCGAACGCGAGCCGGCGTGAATCAGGGGACCACGTGGGATGCGAGTCGAGCGCCGGGTCGTTCGTCACCCGTTGACGATTTCGTCCATCAATGTCGGCGATGTAGATCTCCTGATTTCCTTCATACGTCGACATGTACGCGATGCGTTTTCCATCAGGGGACCAGGCGGGAAACTCCTCATGCGACAGCTTTCCTTCGTCACCCGCGAATTTCACCGGTTCCGAACCGTCGGCCTGGGCCAGATACACATCCAGATTCCCCTGCCCCGGAGTCTGTCCCACACGGGTGTACGCGATCCGTTTGCCGTCGGGGGACCAGCAGGCATCGTATTGGGGAATCGTGGCCGCGACTGGCCTTTCCCGGGGAGGTTCTCCCTCGAGAAAGACGAGTCCGATCTTCCCCCCGCGATGCTGCGAAAATGCCAGAACCTTGCCGTCGGGAGACCAGACCGGTCGCTGCTTGAAGTGGCCGTTGTGCGTCAATCGGCGTGCCGGTGGCGGACCTCCCCAAGCACACTGGTCACACACTCCGATCAACGCCGCCAGAATCACCGCGCCGCAGGCGAATCGATTCACGTCAATTCCTCAATCAGACTCCCCGGCGGAACCAGTCCCAACTGCGTCAATTGCGTTGTCCCAATTCCGAGTCGCTCGTAGAACGTTGTCGCCAGGTCACCTGGGCTGAGTGGCCGACTGGCGGGATAGTTCCCCAGCGGGTCGCTCGCTCCAATCACCTGACCGGTCCGCAGGCCACCTCCAGCGACAACCGCCGAGTAGCACTTCTCCCAATGGTCACGTCCCGCACGGGGGTTGATCTTTGGAGTCCGGCCGAATTCCCCCGCCGTCACCACCAGCGTGCTGTCGAGCAGGCCCCGCTCCTGCAAATCATCCAGCAGCGCAGTCAGCGATTGATCGAGCATCCACGCGTGCCGGTCCTGCAGGATCGAAAAATTCCGGTCGTGCATATCCCAGCCTCCGTCGCCACCATCTTCGACCGGCTCGACATGCGAACTCCAATTCACCTGCACGAACGGGACACCCGCTTCGATCAGTCGCCGTGCCATCAAACAGCATTGGCCAAAGCGGAAACTGCCGTAGGCGCGGCGGACCGCCTCCGATTCCTGCCCGACATCAAAAAACCGCCGGGCCGCCGGCGTCAACAGCAGGGAATACGCCTGTTGATAGACTTCGTCGAACCGTTGCAATGTTCGCGACTCGTCCAAGCGACGGGCCGTCTGGTCGATCTCGCGCAACAACGCCCGGCGGTTTCCGATAATGTCCCCCGTCAGCCCCTGCTGAATTTCCAGGACGGGAATCCTGACCCCATCCTCGGGATCGTAATCGAGACGGAACGGGTCATAGACGCTCCCCAGGCTTCCTCCCCCTTCGCCGGTGATCGGACGACGTCCCTGATGCAGCCGACCGCCAATCGAAACGAACGGCGGAAGTTCGGACTGATTTCCCAAGACTCGCGAGACAATCGCTCCGTGGGTCGGTTGCAGCCGGCCGGGAACAATCTGCCCTCCCAGACTCGCTCCGCCGGCTTGAGAACTCGTCAGTCCGACCGTGCCGCCGATCCCATGATCGTTCGTGCCATGTTGCAGCGACCGGACAATCGCGTACCGGTCTGCCCGCAGCGCCAGTCTGGGCAGCAGTTCAGAGATTTCGATCCCGGGGACGTTGGTGTGAATTGGCGAATAGGGTCCGCGATATTCGATCGGTGCCTTCGGCTTGAGATCAAACGTATCCATCTGACTGGGACCGCCCCACAACCACAGAAGGATCATCCCCCGCGCCGGCGGTCGCCCCTCGTCACCGGCAGCGCGGACCCGCAACAGGTCGGGCAGCCGTAAACCGAACGCGCCAACCGTCCCAATCCGCAACAACTCCCGCCGGGAGAGACCGCTGCAGTCTTTCTGGCGGATCGTGCCGAACGAGATCATGGTGGCGGTTCGCTGGGGAATGAAGGTGGCCAGACATCTGTGGGCTGGATTGTATCGCACCGAACTCCATGGTGTGAACTACGTTCAGCGAAGCGGCGTCGTAGGAACGCCGTCCGCCACATGTCGCGACGACGCTCCGCAGCGTCGCACCCTTCGCCGACAGCCGGCGGCCAGGTCGGCCCCGCTACGGCCCCACAAACTGGTATCGATACCGATACCAGACCGGATGCACATCGAAACGGGTCATCACCTGTTTCTCAGGTTCCAAAAACTGTTGCGTCGCGATTTCCGAGGTGTGAACGAGATGCGAATCACTGGCGGTCACCTGCAGGCAACGCGGGGCGAGAGCCTGAAACTCCAGCGCGGTCACGTCGGCTCCGATTTCGTCGACGCAGCCATTCTCCGCCGCCCAGATCACGCCGGCCGCCTTGAGTGAGAGGGGCGGTCGCTCGTCGGTCACCATGAGGTCCGATTTCAACAAAGCGACTGTGGCCGATGGCATTCGGTTGAGTTGCAGGCTCGCGAAACAGCCCCCTTGCAAACGACTGTAGGTGGACTGATTCGTAGCACGACTGCCATCGACCTGAAACAAGAACACCTTTTTGTTGATCATCTGCGGCGCAACCGCCTGCATCAACCGGTCCGCCGGGTCGAACAGACTGCCGGGTTTTTGGACATTCGAAAACAGACCGCGCAAAGGCTGCACGCGTTGTGAAGCGGCCGAGTACGTCTCGACCAGATTCGTGAACTCCTTGCGCCGCGATTTCGCGTAAGCCGTCGCCGTCCGCTCGCGCCAAGTCAGAATTCCTTCGGTCGCCTGCTCATAGCCGTCGACCTCAACTCGCAATTGCGGAGACTTTTCCAACAGCGGATCCAGTCCGGCACGCAACGTGTCGTGCAGTTTGTCGTCAAAAGCCCGGGCGACAATCGGGGCGATCGAAGTGAGGTGCGCCAGATAGAGCGGTCGCGCTTCGTCTTCACTGATTCGCTCGGCGTCGGCGGCCACGACTTCTGCGATCAGGTTTCCAATCTGTGTTCGGAACGCTTCGTATTCCTGTTCAACACTCGCGTCACGCGATCTCTTCAGGTACCAGTAGTTCACCTCGTAGCGGATCACTTCCCGCTGCAACTCGGACCAGCGGTCGATGGCGGCCGTGATCAACTGGGGGCCGGTACACGACTTCCCCAGGTAGTTGGTCTCCGGAGTCGCTTTCAGCGACTGTGCTGCCCGCTGGAGCGCGATCGATTCCTGTTTGAGATTCGGCTTTTTGTCGCCGAGCGCTTCTTTGAGCGACGCCTCATTCTGGTCGGCGTGCGCGTGCTGCAACTTGTCGCCAATTTCGCGCCGGGCTTCGCCAAACCGTCCCATCACGGCGCTCCAGACAGCATCTTCGAGCCAGAGCTTCCCCGCTTCGAGAAAATCCTGTTCGGTATTCAGAGCCTCGTCGGCTTCGTCCCACTTCCCCTGTTTGGCCAGTGAGCGGACCTTGGTGAGGATCTTTTCGCGCTTCCTCGCTTCGGAAACATAGTCGCGAGCCAGTTTCGACTGAAACGACTGGAAGTCGGACTCCGATTTGATTTGCTGCGACATCTCCTTCATCTTCGCGTGGTGGTTCATCACGCGCAAGTGGATGTCGACTCCTGCGGGTTCTCGCAATTCACTCAGACGGATCGCCACGCGGTCGATCTGCACATACAGCCGATACGCCGCATTCACCGCCTGGATATCGCCGACGGTCAGCTTTTGTTTCGAGGTCAAACTCTCCATCTGCTTGTCGAGTTCACGATACTTTTCGGCGATTCTGCCGATCCAGGTGGTATTCAGCTCTGCCTCACGCACCTCCAGAGGCAGCGAGGGTTCGGTGTCGGTGGGGCCGGCGACACCGTGTTGACCGGCGAATGCGAAAACCAACAGAATCTGGGGCAACGGCAGTCGCCGATAATCTCGCTTCACGTCAATCGACTTTCCGGGGACAGGGAGAATCAAAATTCTTCGTCTTTCTGAGCGGGCTGGCGCACGCGGCGTTTGATCGACTCTTTCGTCGCGGCCACGAACGCGCCAGACAGCGGAATGCGACGTGTCCCCTCGCTCGACGTCAGTTGCGATTCAAAAATCTCCCCCTCAACAGATTCTTCGGTCATGGAGTTGAACTGCACTTCGACCCCCGCACCGGGAGAATGAAAGACCGGGCCTTCGGCACTTGGCTGATAGAACAGACGCCCCTTCACTGAGTGACCCACCAATTCCTGCGCCTCGTCAGCCGACAACTCCGCCTGAAAGTAAATCGCGGGGAACTCCATTCCCTCCGATTGCCGCGCAGTGGTGAGAACCACCCGCGTTGGCTGCCCCTCCGGGCCGGGAAATCTCCGCAGGTACAACGGCGAGATCGGTCCCGAATTCCCTCCTTCGAGTTGAATGCCGCTCTGGCCTTCCGGAAGTGACAACGCTCCACCGGCGGTGGACCGTATGGGCCGGGCTTTGGCCGGCTTGGCAGCCTGATTCAGCACGGGCACCGCCGGCGGGGACGCTGGCGGTGCGGGGGCAGATGCGGGCGGCGGATCGTCATCCTGGGCGCGGGAGAAGCCCCTGCGTTTGCCGCCTCCGCCGAGGCCACTTCCCCCGCAGCCCACAAGCAGGCAACAGAGGATCGCGATCACGGACCGGTTCGCCGATCGCCCCCACGAGCCGGCGCTCAGCGTGAGCGGCGACTCAAAGGGTCCTGAATCATGGGTGGAAACTTCCATCACATCAATTCGCCTTGGGAATCAAGTTTGGTAACTGGCCACCGTCCAACAGCTTCCAGGCACACATTTCCTTATTCGTTTGACCGCAGGCGACAGCGAATTGGCCGGCGGCGTCGATCGCCACACAGTCGACCTGTTCCAGGGTCGTCGTCACACCGTGGCGTTCGATTCGCGGTTCCAGTGCGCGAATCGATTTGAGTTCTAGGTCGAGTATATCCACTCCATTGACTTTCGCCACAAGCAACATGCCCCCCTGTGCCGTGAAGGTCAACATCTGGATTCCACCTCCCGGGATCTGGTATTCATCCAGCCGACGTCGATGCGCCAGATCCCAGGTGCGAAGCAATCCTCCCCCATCCGCCGCCGCCAACTGCCTTCCATCCGGACTAAACCGAACCGCGACCACTGTGGTGCTGAATGCGGGAATACTCGCGACCTTTTTCTGGGTGCCGACCTCCAGAACGGTGATTTGCCCCAGCCGCGTCCCGTACGCGACACGAGTCAGCTTCGAGTCAGCCGCGAATGCGTTGACCGCGTCATTGCCCTCGACGACAGAACGCCATTCGGCCCCCTTGGCGGCAACGTTCCAAAGGAGAATCTGTCGATCACTCCCGGCAGTAAAGAGTTTTTGGCCGTCCTCATTGAATTGCATCATCCGCACCGATCCGCGGTGCCCTTTGAGGAGGCCGATCTCGGTCCCCGATTGAAGGTCCACGAGGTGAATCGCCGCGTCGCCCCCTGCGACCGCCGCCATGTCGCCGCGGGGGTTCAACGCGAGACCTGTCGCACCACTGGCGACGCGGTGAATCTCGCGCAGTCGAATTGACTTCGCGACATCCCACAGCTCCAGCATTCCGGAACTTGTGACACAAATCGCTGAGGTTCCTTTAGAGAACTCCACCGCCATGACAGTGCCCCGTGTGCGGGCGGCCATGTCTTGGACATCCGGAGCGCGTCGGCCGACGGGTTGACTACCACTCGGCCAGAATACGTACGCGACGACAACCAACAGAAGCAGCGCGGGGGACGCGATCTGGAATCGGCGGTCGCGAACCAGATCGAAAAGCGGCGACATCCCCCGGGAGGGACCGGACACGGTGACCACCGCGGGATGGAACTCGGAACTCTCGGCGGTCTTCTTCGCGTCCTTCAGGCGATTCTGACGCATCTGGACTTTGGCGATCAGTTCTCGCGAGTGCGCTCCCGAAAACTGCTCTAAGGCGCGGGCGACGCCCCGCAGCACAAAGGGATCGTCGTCATTCAGCATCTCTTCGAGCGCCTTGAACGCCCTGGGTTCACCGCTGTTTCCCATTCCAATGGCGGCGTGGTATCGAACTTCGGGGGTGGCGTCGCCGCGCAACTGGATCAATTGGTCCAGGGCGGCGGGGGATCGGATTTGAGCGATCGCGACACACGCCCGACAGCGCGTGCTACTGTCGAGCCGCAACAGGAATTGGAGGATCGGAAGTCCGGTCGGATCTCCAATCTGACCGACAGACCGAATACCCGCCAATCGCGTTTCGGCGACATGCTCCAATTTGAGAAACCGAGAGAGCGCGGGAATGGCCACGGGATCCCCCAATGCTCCCAGAGCCTCGGCACACGCCTTTCGCACCCCCTGGTAGTCGTCGTTGAGGCCGGCCGCCAGCGGGAGGGCTGCCTTCGGATCGCCCTGCGCGCCCAAAGCGTCCGCCGCCTGTTGTCGGACGGCTGGCGCGGGGTCGTGCAAAGCGTTGATCAAGGGGCGGACGGCGGCCGGTGTCTCAATTTGTCCCAGCGCTTCCGCCGCGCGTCGGCGAACATCTTCGTCCGAGTCGTCGAGCAGCTTCGCCAAGGACGACACCGTCCGCGCCGAACCGACTTTTCCCAGTCCGGAAGCAGCCAGTCCGCGAAATTGCGAAACGGGATGGCTCAAAAAATTGGAAACGGCGTCCACACAATCCGAATTCGCCAGTCGCGTGAGAGCCCCCAGGCTCGCGAGAACTACGTCGGAATTCGGATCGGCGAGCAACGCCAAGAGCGGACCAACCGCCAGAGGATCGCCAATCGCTCCCAAAGCCGCCGCGATATTCGCCTTCAGGGGACCATCGGCGGTTTTCAACAGCTTCAACAGAGGCTTTACGGCGGATTTGTCGGCCAGTTTGCCCAGAATTGAAACGGAAATCAGACTGATCGGCAGAGGGGAATCGACAAGCGATTGCTGCAGATGCGGAATCGAGGCCGTTCCCAAACGCGTGATCGTGTCGACCAGAATCGTCCGAAAACGGGGTTGCGCCTCGGCGAGTGCCAGCAGCGAAGGAATCGCCTGTAACGTGCCGATATTCCCCAGAGCCAGCCCGGCAACGCGGCGAACATCGGCATTGGGATCTGTCGCGACGAGTTCTTTGAGGCGATCGGTCGCGTCAGCCGCCTGGAGCTTGCCCAGCCCATGGGCTGCCGCCTCCCGAACGATGACCCATTCGTCGGATAGCAATTGGATTAAAAGCGGAACGACCCGGAGATCTTTGGATTCGACCGCGTCACGAATCGCGGCCCGACGCGCCTCGGCGTCTTTCGGACTGCGTTCACGGCTCGTCGCGTTCAATCTGCGACGGAGTTGAAAGAATTGCCAGAAGGAGAGAGTTTGCCGCAGCTCGTTGGAACGAATGGTCGCCACAGCGGCACTCGCGTTTACGATGGAGGCCCCGGATTCTTTGATCGCAGTCGAATCTCCGCTGACGCCGGTTTTGCGGGCCGTCGCGCCCGGCCTGGGGATACCACGATTCGGGGGGGGGGTTGGTCTATTTGCCACCGGGGTTGAAGGGGTTCCACCGGCGGGCTGGAGAGATTTGTCATCCATGGTGGGTGTGAATCCGGCAGCGGGGGAGCATGATGTCGAAATCAATGCGTCAAGTCGCGGGATTCAGCGGGAACGCGTCGAACCGAATGAAAACAGTTCGGTTCGACGCGAGATTCCGCATCAGAAAATCACAACCCGAGCCAGACTGTCGGCTCACAGACAGGCAAGCTCGGGATCCTCTGGAATGTGACTACTCGAACTTTTCCTTGGTTCGCTTGTTCTGATCCAGTACCGCACCGGTGTAGAACTGGAAGCTGTCGATTTCGCAGACCCCATCGGTGTACCCGACCGAGTCAGCCAAGACCGATTTGTTGCCAGTGACCGGGAAACCCGGGTTCAGGTATTGGTCGCCATTCGAATCAGCCATCTCCTTGACGCTCCCGTCAGCCATCAGAACCTGACAGGTCGTCCCGTGAACCGCGAAGAAGTCACGGTAATCCTGCAGGAAGAGCTTGTTGCCCAAGCTGTTCGAGTCCAGGGCGGCGAACGAAGCCTCGGTGTTCACACCGACGCCGACTTCCGTTCCCCGTGCCGGAAAACTCCGCGGCTTTGCGGTTCGCAGTGGGATGTTTGTCTTGACGAACTTCAGCACTGTTGCGTCCCAATAGGCAGGGCCGTCGGTGAAGGTTTCGCACAGTTGGGAGCCGGCGATCAAGCCGGAATCGACTGTGACTCCGTCCGGTGTGATCAGGGACAGCACCAGAATCGCCTCGTTCACGTCGCCGGGGGCGGCATCGCCGAGCAACGGAATGTTTGAGGTCGGAGGATCCGCCTGTTCACAAGCGCGACGGGTCAGGGGCCCCTGCGTGTTCCGGAAGTCCTTCATGTCGTTGACGCCGGAACCAGCGAGCGGGGCGATCATCAACACGTTGGGGGGAGTTCCGGCCGAGCCCGAATCGGTGAAGAGGGGACCGGTACGGACCATGAACCAGCTTGATGCGTAGTTCGAGTTGAAACCGGAGCGAACGAAATTCGCGATCTGGGCGGCACGGGCCGGGGTGTTGAAGGTCGTCGCGGCACCCGACTGATCGGGCCAGCTCAATCCGCATTTCCCCTTACCGGAGCGGTCCGCAGGCGCGGACTGGGAATTCGACGTGTCTTTTCCCACCAGGTCGTTCAGCTTTTCGGTCCCCTTGATCGGATTCGAGGGACAGCGCATGTCGTTGGGGAGTCCCGCCTTCACCTTGATCATGTCGGCGACCCAACCGAAGGTGTCGGGGCAACCGTCACGGTTGAAGTCATAGGCACCCGAGCACAGACGATCGCTGGGGTCACCCGATGCGAACAGGTGCAGCGCGATACCAATCTGACGCAGGTTGTTTTTACACTGCGCCTTACGGGCCGCTTCACGAGCCGCGTTGACGGCCGGCAGCAGCAGGGCGATCAAAATGCCAATGATGGCGATCACCACCAGCAGCTCGATCAACGTGAATCCACCACGGGAATTGCGAACCGGATTGGCTCGCAGGTTTACGGACCTCATCAAACTCTCCTTCGAACAAGATGCACTTGGCAGAACCAATATCCGCCAACAATTGAAAACACAGAGTGAATGCACTCGACAGGCTCAGCTTCCACATCCGTGTGGACTGAACCGATGGACGAACAGTTATCTGACCTGTTGCTGCAAACGAATTCCACCTGTCGACATCTCTCAGTCTCCGTGATGCCAACGCGACCACCGAACTCCCAGAAGTCGCGCGACACGCAGATTACTAGCGAATCAACATTTGATGGGTCATGTATCTCACCCCCCAAACTACCGCCTTGGCGCTCGTGGGGTGCCCTCGATCGGCTCGGAATGATATCAATCACCCGGCTATGACAGTGATTCTAAACTCTGACCACGCGAAGTCTATCCCCAGGTAGTGAAGAGTTATTGAAGAATGTGTGAAGAGCGCATTCGGAGAGTGCGGGCTACGTAACCGCCTTTCTCCGAACTACTTCAACGCCACCATCGGTCGTCGTCCGAAACAATACAAATGCCCGGCCGTCCTCAGAAAAATCTGGTTGTCGACCAATGCCGGCGTCGCGTAGCAGTTCTCTTCAAAGTCGGCGGTATGCAGAACCTGCCATTCGTCGGCATCGCTGACGATCGTCAGCTTCCCATGTTCGTCAATCAGATACACCTTGCCGTCACCTGCCACGGGCGAGCTGTAGTAATCTCCCGCCGCTTCGAGCCGGCCCTCTTTGAGCTTGGCTCCGGTTTTCGCGTTCAGACTGGTGAGAATTCCCTTGTCACGCACCGTGAAGAGGCGGGGACCGGTGTTGATTGGCGAGGCGCAGAATGGCACATGCTTGGGCTGCACCCACAATACGTGAGTATCCGTCACATCGCCGACTCCTCCCGGACGGATCGCGATCACCACGTTGCGACCGACCGCGAACAGCGTGCGAAACAACTCGTATTCTTCGCGCGAAAGCGACCCATTTTTGTCGCGATCAACCTGGGAAAACCGCATCTGAATTGGGCCGTCGGGGACTTCGTCTTCTTCGAACCCGCCGTTGTTGTTTTTGTCGTACTCTTTGGCGACTTCATCAAACGCGGGGACACTGAAGCGTTCTCCACCGACTTCGTTACCGGCGGCGAATCCCGACGCGAACAGGATGTTGTCGGCACCAACTGTCGGCGTCGACGAAACAAATCGCGCGATCCCGCGGACCTTCCAGACTTCAGAACCTGTCTCCAGGTCATACCCGGTGACCCGCAACGTCCCCGCGACCACAACCTGCTTCTTCCCATCGACCGTCCAGACGGTTGGGCTGCCATAGTTCCGCAGGTAATCTCCCCGTTCCGTGCGCCAGGCTGTTTTTCCCGTCTTCACATCGACCGCGAGCAAGAACGAATCGAGGTCGTGGTCCTGCGACAAAATCACCTTCCCGTCGGCGATCAACGGGGAACTTCCGGCACCGAATGTGTTTTTGAATGGTCCGAGTGGCAAATGCCACAGTTGCTTCCCGTTGTTGTCGAAACAGGTCATGCCGCTGGAGCCGAAAAAGCTGACGACATGTTCGCCATCGGTGGCGATCGTGCATTGCGCGTGACTGCCGATCCGGTGGATCTCCTCCAGTTGCTGGTACGGCGATGCGCTCTCCCACAGTTTCGCGCCGGTAATGCGGTCGAGCGCGATCGTCAACAGTTGGTTTTTGTCGACTCCCTGGACAAAGATGCGTGTCTCGGTCACGACCGGTGAAGAGTGCCCTGGAGGGAGCGCGATCTTCCACATTTTCTGCCGGCTGTCGGGACCGACATCGGGAGTCAGCGACGTGGTATTGACCGCCATGCCCCGCGCATTCGGGCCGCGAAACTGTGGCCAACTTTCCGAGCGAACTGGGGAAGTCAACAACAGCGCGACGGAGAGCGCCACCACGCCAAAGGAAGTCGGGGGAATTCCGACAAAGGAGGGAGTCTTCATGGCGGGGCGGGAGACCTGGCAGGAAACGGTGCGACACTCCCGAGAGCCACCGACACCAGTCGGTCCCGGGAGTGCCGTATCCTATCAACGCGAGCCGCCGATTGGCCACCATTTGTGGCCGGTCTCTCCCCGCGCTATGCCCCGTTCAGGATCAAATCCGTTGAGTTATGGCCATCATTGCGGCGCAGCCGCCGTCGCATCCCGAATGGGATGCCAGAGAGTAGCCGGGGGTCGGAGCGCAGCGGAGCCCCCCGGGAAGCTGTGGGCCAGGAACAGCATCCCGGAGGGATGCCAGAATCTAGCTCGGTCATTTCGCTCGCGATTCTTGGATTCCCGCGAGCCGCCCGCCGGAAGAGCGATTCTGTCGTCTGCTGCGAAACGCATGACACTCATGCTCGAGTCTTCCACCGCAACCACGCTTCTGGCATCCCTTCAGGATGCACTCCACTTGTCACGGCAATCCGGGGGTCTCCGCTGCGCTGCGACCCCCGGCTACTCTATTGCATCCTTAACAGGATGCGACCGGTTTGTGGACAGGCACCTAGGGCTTTTCCGCCTCGACCGGCAAATTCCAGAACCGCACCGTCTGATCTTCGCTCGCCGAGGCCAGTTGCGTTCCATCCGGAGAGAAAACCACCTGGGTGATCTTCTTCTGGTGGCCGCCGTAGTTCGCCAGTTGCGCCCCCGTCTCCAAATCCCAGACCCGAACTGTCAGGTCCTCGCTGCCGGTCGCGAACCGGTGGTGCGCGAGATCGACTGTCAACGACGTGATGACACCGGTATGACCGCTGAAGTGCTTGATCGGCTGCAGATCCGAAGACCACAACGTGGCGCGGAAGTCGCTTCCCGCGGTCAACAACTGATCGGCGGTCCCAACGAACTCAATCCCGGTTGCCGCTTTGGAGTCGATTTTCGATCGTACGGTCGAAATCGGTACGTCCCAGACTGTCAGCGTCCCGGATTCCCCACTGGTGACCAAGGTGTTCCCGTCGGGACTGAGCCCAATTCCGAACACGTTCTTTTCCTCCGAGTCGACCGCTGTGTCGACCTTGGCAATCAACCCGCGATCATTGTGCCAGACCAGCACGGTCGACCCGACACCGGCCGCCGCGAAGACCGGGGCATTGCGGGCCTTGGCGAATTTCCACACGACTCCGTACTGCCCGCTGAACCGCTGGACCCGGCCCGATTCCGTCAAGCTGTACACGCGGAAATTCTGGTCGTCACCTGCGACCGCCAGTTGGTCGTCCGAGACGAACGCGATTCGGGTAAAGCGACTCGATTCGTAGGGGAAAAGTCGTGTCAGCGCCACACTCGATCGAGTGACTTTTTGGTTGGACCGTTGAGTCGAAATGGTGTGTTGGCCTTCTGGTGTTTTACTCAGGAAAAATCCGCTGGGAGGAGAAGTCGGGTCGGAGCTTCGTCCCATAGTCGAGCTGCCGAACGCAGCGCGATCGAGCCGATAGATTCCCTGACCCGATATCGCCACCAACAGCGATTTGCTGTCGGGTGTGAAGGCAATGGTGGCGACCTCCGCTGGAACCTTCAGGAGATTGTCCCGAAGACTCGTATGCCAGACGGGATCCAGCTTGCCCGTTGGCCCAAAAAAGGAATTGGCGGACAGTTTGGTCTCGACCGGAATGCCGGGATCCGAGATGACCTCGCGCTCGGCGAGAATTTCAAAACCATCGGATCGACGGCTTTCCAGAGTCAATCGATAGGTGCCAGGCGACAACTGAAAGTAGAAGGTCGATTTTGTCTCTTCAATCCGGCGACTTGTGACCTCCGGGCCGGTCACGATTCTTGCCCGGTCGCTGACACTTCCCGCAGTGGCAAAGGTCTTCTCCCAAACAACTCCTGGACTGGTGCGAGTGACGCGCAGGATATCTCCCCCCTCCGCTTCGACAGTGATTTTGCCGGGTAAATTCCAATCGGCCGCTGCGGCGGCAAAATCACGTTGAGCAATCTGGAGGGTTTCTCGTTTGCGGACCCCGACCAGTGAAACCGCACAGGCTCCGAAAACCGACAACAGCACAAAGGCGAGACAGGCAGCCGCAATCCAGTAGTTGGGACGGCGTGTTCGGGCGACCGACGTGGCACGTGTCGACTCGGGAACGAAGACGGCAATCGGTGTCGCTCCGCCGGGCTGTTGCAGGTGGGCAAGCCAGCTCTCCAGCGCACTCGCCACTTCCTCGGCCGTCTGATACCGCTCGCCTGGGTTCTTGCGCAACAAAGTCTCGACGATTTCCGCCAGCCACGGGGGAACATCGGGATTCAACTGACGTAATGGACGTGGTTCGTCATCACAAATCCGGCGCAGGACGGCGATGGGCGAGTCGGCGCGAAACGCGGGGCGACCGCTGCAGAGCGTGTAGAGGACACTCCCCAGGCTGAACAGATCACTGCGGGCGTCCACCGTTTCACCACGTGCCTGTTCGGGCGACATGTACTGCGGCGTTCCAGCGATCACTCCGGTATGCGTGAGGGTCGCGTCGTCGACGGCTCGGGCCAGACCGAAATCCGTCAATTTGACCCGTTCCAGGCCCCCGTCGAGCAGGATGTTGGCTGGCTTGATGTCGCGATGGACGAGTCCCTGTTTGTGGGCGGCAGCCAAGCCTTGCGCGAGCTGCATCCCGACTCGAACGACCTGTCGAACGTCCAGCGCCCCCCGGCGGTCGATTTCCTGCTGTAAACTCCCGCCGCTGACGTACTCCATCACTAGAAACGGCGTGTCGCGGGCTTCGTCGACGCCGTAGATTCGGACAACATGATCATGCGAGACGGCGGCCGCCGACTGCGCCTCGCGTTGAAACCGCTTGCGGACCATGGGGTTGGCGACAAGTTCCGGCGCGGGGATCTTGATGGCGACCACGCGATTGAGTCGCTGGTCGAACGCCCGCAGGACCACGCCGAGCCCACCGCGTCCCACAACCGCCAGCACTTCGAACTGACCGATGCGGCCAATCGAACCCTTTCGGGTCGAAGGCTCGAGCAATCCGGGAGGAAGGGCGATCGCCGGGTCGAGTGACGGATCGAGCGGGGCTCTGTCCGCCGTTCCGCCAGCGTTGTCGGCGATCATCTTTTTGAGCAGGCTTTCCAGGAGTGTCCCAGGGGGGGCGGCACCCGGCTGCGGCGAGACCGGAAGCTCCCCGGCCAGTTCATCGAGCTGTCGGCGACATTCGGGACACGACTCGAGGTGCCGTTCCAAACGGCTCTGGCGATCGGGAGTCAGCGCCTCGTGGAGCAGTCGTGTCCACTCACCCCGTTCCGGACAGTTTTCAGCAGCCATGGTCCTGTTCCTCTCGTTCCCAGTCGGCGATGATTTCTCGTATCCGGGCGGTCACCCGGCTCTTAGCGATGTAAACCGCCCCGACCGAAAGTTCCATTTCGCGGGCGACGTCAGCGGGTTTGGCCGCTTCGATCGCGCAGCGCACAAAGGCTTTCATGGTCGGCGGTTCGACCTCCCGTCGCACTTGCTCCAAGGCGGCATCGAACAATCCCTGGCGATAATCGCGCTCCCAGGGATCGTCCTCTTCCGCCGCGGGCAGAGCTTCCAGACGCAGATTCGCCTCGGAACCTCCCGTCCCATTTGGCTGGCGGCGACGCGTGTCGAGCAGATCGCAAATGCGGCTGCGGGCCACGGTTTTCAGCCAGCCGCGAAAAGTCCCCTTGGTCGGGTCGTACACAAAAGTGCCGATCCGTTGATGAACGGCAGTCAGGACGTCCTGAGCCGCGTCGGCGGCGTCGGCCTCATTGAGGCCGTACCGCTTGGCCATTCGGAACACCGGGGGGAGGTAGATTCGCACAAAGCGTTCCCACGCCTCGCCATCCTGGGGATCGCGCAGTCGCACCAGCAGACTGAATCGTGTCGGTTCGTGACTCATGGATGGCAGGCTCGTGACAACTGGTACGGTCCCCGGTGACGTTTCTTTCACAGAGATTCGCCAGTATCCGGATTTTTGTTCGCGACTGCACTCTTGGAGGCAATTCTCTCGACCGCCGCACGCACAGCCGGCCGCGCATTTAGAAAATGCGGGCTACGTAAGCGGCACTCTCTGAGTGCCTGCCCCGATGTGCGCCCGATGCGAAAAAACGCGTCCCTGGGCCATGCGAACGACCCCAGGCGCTGCCGCTTTGGCAACACGATTGACGTCGGCCACTCGCCGAGCAGTTCGGTCAATGTCGTGGGCCGCCCCCAGTACGTCTCTCGATCGCCGCACGCACACTGGGCCGCGCATTTAGAAAATGCGGGCTACGTAGGCGGCACTCTCTGAGTGCCTGCCCCGATGTGCACCCGATGCGAAAAAACGCGTCCCTGGGCCATGCGAACGACCCGGGGCGCTGCCGCTTCGGCAACACGATTGACGTCGGCCACTCGCCGAGCAGTTCGGTCAATGTCGTGGGCCGCCCCCAGTACGTCTCTCGATCGCCGCACGCACACTGGGCCGCGCATTTAGAAA
>CAMATH010000037.1 GCA_945860955.1 Planctomicrobium piriforme | reverse complement strand
CGCGATCGACAACCGGGCCTCAGACATCGCACGTCCTCCATGAAGATGTTTTGCAACACAACTACGGAGAACTGTGATAGCGAATCCCGGCAAAAAGCGCGAGCTACCCAAGTTGCCTATCTGCCCGAGAGTGCGCGCTGGCCGTGGGCTGCAACCCGGATGGAAATTCGAAGAAATTGAAATCGAGATGTGCGGAAAGTCGGTTATCTCGATGCTTTCCTTCGCAATTTATTTGTCAATGCGAATCTCCCACTTTCTCAATGATCCGTGGGATCGGTATATCGCAATGGACGAGAAGGAATTCCGTTTACTTTCGGGGTGTGACGTCCCACCGGGCACATTATTTGAGTTCCACGGATGGACCGGGAATTTGTCAACCGATTGCTATGCGACGTTTGAAGTGGACGGTAAACACATTGCCGCGGTGAAAGAGTGGTTTGCGGATCCGGGAACGACGACTCTTCAACACTCTGCGAAGATTACGAGATTTGGTCCCGGGGAGACCGTGGCGGTGTTTACTGGTGATGTACGCCGGTTGCTTTCAGACGGCGAATCTCCGGTCGAAGAAGTGCAACTCAATGAAGACGAATCGGCAATTTCATTCGAAGGCGTCAGTTCGCGTCAGTGCATCTATTTCCGGAGCTGCGATCGCGGCTTTAAAGTGACATTTTATTCCGTCCCGTGGGCGCAATCCCAGTTTGCCGCGCGTCCCGAGTAGGTGGCCCGGAGTACAAAACGTGGTTTGGTGAATGCCGCCAAAATATGGAGTCGGCACTATAGCATCGTTGAATCAGGATAAAGCGGCCGTACCTTTCGCCGAAGCCATGAGAGAGCGATCAATAGAACCAGCTTGATCATCAGCAGTGGCACGTCGAGCCGAGACGCCTCACCCAGATCAGTCAGCCCGAAGAGGAGAAACGCAACCGCGTACCACGGTTCCAACCGGCTGCGTCGGAATTGCTTCCAGCGAACCGCGACCAGCACGGCGCAGACGAACCAGGCGATCGCTTCGCACAGATTGAAAGTCCGGTAGGCCATATCGAACGTCGTTGGGCGAGTCGCGGGAAATCGCCAGAGTTCAAAGTCCATGCAGTCGGCTTTCACCCCCCGTGTTGATTTCAGTCATTCCTTCATCTTGTCAGTGCGATTTCGTGCAGGCTATTTCCGTCGGGCTTCATCTGTGACAACACGCAACAACGAAGCATCTCCCCGGCGATCCTGACCCAGTTCCCAAATCATCACGCCCCCCAGCTTCGACTCCCGGGCGTAACAGACCTTGTCCCGCAGTGTCTTGGGTCCGTTGAAGTAGTAGCCACCGACTTCGTCGACATCGTCGTCAAGGGTGTACTTTGTCGCGAGTTCGCCGTAGCTCATCGCGCGGGCTCGCTCCCTCACGTGGCGACCGTAAAATGGGAGTCCCAGAATGATCTTTTCGGCGGGAATGTCCCGTTTCAAGAGCGACTCCACATCCTGTTTCGCATGGGCGAATGTCGAGTGCCGGCCGTCGTGGTCGTACGCCATCACCTGGACCCAATCGACGGCGGCGAACGCCGCTGGAGGGAGTTGTTGCCAGTCCGCCATGGTCAATGACAGTGTCAATCGCGATTGGCGGAACTGGTCGCGGAGCGTTTCGAGCAATTCCGCGTAGTCAGCCAGTTCCTGTTCGTTTTGGGGATGCTCCCAGTCGAGGTCGACCCCCGCCAGTCGCCGGTCGGCACACAGCGCTACAATTGAGCGGGCGAATTTCTCGCGCAGTCTGGCCGACGCCGCGACAGCGGCAAAGCCCTGTGAGCGTTCCCAGCCGCCAATGCTAAGTATCAGGCGAATCCGGTGACGCTCGCTCATCTTCCACAACTTCTCCCAGGGAGCCTTTTCCAGCGCTTCCAGGTCCACGTCCCCCTCAACTCGTGGACGTGCCGAGAACATTATCAGGTCGGTGATTCCCTCAGCGTCCGTCAGTTCGAAAGTCGCGAGTCGGTAATCGGGAAGATAACCTGCGATGCGGAAGGTGTCGGACTGAGAGTTCGAGGCTTGTCCCTGTGCGAAACGACCGGACAGCAAGAGACAAAATATCAGGCCGAGTCGGATGATGTGAAGGACGTTTCTCAGCGGTGATTCATTCCCGAGTTGCCGCGACAAGTTCGCCGAAGTTGTACACACGATTCGTTCTTTCGGGCTTGAAATTCGCGATCAAGTCGTTGCGCGAAGACTGGGGGGGCGAGGGTTGTCGATTTCGGCGATCCGGTCACGTGGTTGCCACAACCGGAGCGACGCCGCGTAACGTCGTCGCTCCAAAACGACAGCCCCGGAGTCTGCGGGGAAAGAGTCCCGCCGCGCAGCTACTTCAGAGGATGCAGCTCAATCTTGCGGAAGTAGATCTCGGCTCCCTCGGTTTGAAACGTGATCTTGCCCGCTTGCGGCGAACAATCGAACGCCTTGTTGACCACTTTCCCGTTCACGATGTTGGTGATCGTGTTGCCGTCGCAAATGATCTCAACACGGGTCCATTCCCGATGGGGGCTTTCGACATCCTGGAGTCCGCGGTAGTTCAGCTCATCTTTCCAGTCGGGGTCGCGACCGTACCAGTTGATGCGTCCGGAGGTAATCGTCTTTTTCATTCCTCCGGCCTTCCAGCAGGGTTCCTTGTCTTTGTCGAGTTCCACTTCTGCGGTCAGCGTGGGAATGAACATGCGGCCGTCTTCCGTCGCACCCGGCACCGCCAGAAAATCCCCCACGCCCCCTTCGATGATCTGACATTCCATGCTGGCGTGCCACGTCTTGTTGTATCCGCCGTCCGGACCGAAACAGTGCAGCAGAATGCCACTATCGCGGGCCGCCTTTTTCCGCCCGCCCCAGGTGAGGTCGCCCCAGCGGAACTCGGTGACCAGGCGATAATTCGTAAAGGCCTGTTTGGTGATCAGTCCGCCAAAACTCCCTTCGCCGGAAATCCGGACGGCGGGCGTTCCATCAATGTTGTCGACCACCGTGAAGACCCGCAGCGGGTCGGCGTGCCCGGTTTCCTTCGTGAAAGTGTAGAAGGGGGAAAGGTCTTTCCCGTTGAATAGGACAATGGTCTCGGTGGGAGTGACCGGCTTGGGTTCGTCGTCGGCCACCGCGCCGGTGAGTGCCGGGAGCGACAGGGCGGCGAACAACAGGGCGATACGAGCCAGCGGCGGACGGCGCATGGGAGAAATCTCCTTCTCGAAGCGGAGAGGCGGGGATGTGCGAACCAGCCGGAATGTTATACCTTGAGGCTGCGCCGGCGGCGAGAAGCGCCCCGGTGGTCCCCTTCCATTCCCCTGTGTCAGTCGCCGGAATGGAGGTTCGCTGTTTGACTCTCTGGAGAGACTCACATGACCATCCTTTCACGACGCGATCTGCTGAAAACCGGCGTTGCCACCGCACTCGGCTCGGTGTGGCCGTTCCCCAGGACGTGCGGCCGGAAGGCGCTGGGAGCCCCCCGCGAGAAACTGCCCGTGGCGGCGGTCGTGACGGTTTACACCAAAAACAGTCATGCCGACGTCATCATCGGGAAGATCATTGACGGCTACCGCCAGGATGGTGGCGCGGGGCCGGATCTTCAGGTCGTCTCGATTTACACTGACCAGGTTCCCGCGGGCGAACTCAGTCGTGCCAAAGCCGAGCAGCATGGATTTCGCGTGTGCAAAACAATTGATGAGGCGCTCACCCTGGGGACCAACCAGATCCAGGTCGCGGGGGTGCTCAGCATCGGGGAACATGGCGACTACAAATACACTCCCGACACCCAGCAGCACATGTATCCCCGCCGCCGGTTTTTTGACGAAATCACCGCGACATTCGAGCGCTGTGGAAAGGTGGTTCCGGTCTTTAACGACAAACATCTGGGCTACCGGTGGGAAGACGCGCTGGCGATGCGGGACACGGCGGCGAAGATGAAGTTCCCCCTGCTGGCGGGTTCGTCGCTGCCCGTCGCGTGGCGGACACCGCGCCTGGAACTGCCGGCGGAGTGTGAGATTGAAGCGGCGCTTTCGATTGGGTATGGCGGGATGGAGGCGTATGGATTTCACGCCCTCGAAATGCACCAGTGCATGCTCGAACGGCGACGGGGAGGCGAAACCGGAATTGCCGCCGTCAGCACCGTGACGGGTGAGGAGATCCGCAAGACCGAAGCGGCGGGAAAGTGGTCAACCGAGTTGTTCGCCGTCGCCCGCAGGCAGATGCCGGGCAATCCGGAAGACACCGCGGGCTGGAAGCCAGGAGCCGACTCGGCGGTCTACTTGATGGAGCATCGCGACGGATTGAAGTCGGCGGTGATGATGGCGAACGGACTGTGCGGCCACTTCGCCTGCGCGTTCAAACTCAAGGGGGTCAATGAACCGGTCGCGACATGGGTCAAGCTGCAGGAAGGTCCACCATTCGGGCACTTCTCCTATCTGCTGCGGGCGATCACCGAGACGATTCACACCGGGAAGTCGGCGTACCCGGTCGAGCGGACCTTGCTGACCACGGGAATTCTCGACCGTGTGATGCACAGCCTCGCCGACGGGGGGCGACGGTTCGAAACGCCGGAACTCGATGTGCGATACAAACCGGTCGACTGGCCGTATGCGAATCATCGTGACTCGCCGCTGGAGTTGCCGAACGACTGATTGGCAGCCCCAACGGGGCGCAACCCGCATCGCCATGGTCGCCGTACGCCGCGACCACGCGCCGTATCACGTGTTTCGCGAAAAGGCGGTTTCGAAACGATCCGACGACATCGTGTGCGCGTCGCGTGAATCGGTTGCGCCCCGTTGGGGCTACGCACGCGTGGCGGACGCGTCCGCTGAACTTTAGTCGCTAGAATTTTATCAAGTCATATCTTCGCGAGTACTAAGAACCTCGCATTTCATGGAATAGCCAGGCGCGGGCGAACGACCAGTAGCGGTCGGCGGTCGCGCGAGAGATTCCCAACGCTTCTGCTGACTGTTCGACCGACAGACCGGCGAAGAATCGCAGTTTGACCAGTTGGGCCTTCACGGCGTCTTCCCGTTCCAGTTTCGACAGCGCCTCATCCAGCGCCAGCAATTCCTCGTCGGGAGGGGGGACTGCCAATTCCAGGTCCTGCAATTCCAGGCGCCGCGCGCCGGCGCCCCGCTTCTCGGCGTTGCGCGACCGGGCGTGATCGATCAGGATCCGGCGCATCGCCTCGGCGGCCGCTCCAAAAAAATGGCCCCGATTCTCCCAGCCAATCTCCTCCCCCACCAGCCGCAGGTACGCCTCGTGGACCAATGCCGTCGGCTGCAGCGTATGCCCCGACGATTCCCGGCCCAGTTGCGCCGAGGCGATCTGCCGCAATTCCGAGTAAACAAGCGGCAACAGCCGTTCGGTCGCGAGACGGTCTCCCGCCTGGATGGCGTCCAGAATGCGGGTGACGTCTGAAATGGCGCGACTCACGAGGCCTCCTAGTCGGCCAGATCGTCGACAATGGGGGCGCGGTTGGCGAACTCTTCGTCAGTGGCGAACAGGCCCGGGACTGTCTGCGACGGGGGGTAAGGTTCAATGTCCGCTTCGGTCCCCCGGAGTTCGGTGAGGTAGTGGGCGATGAGATTGCGGTTGGCGGTCTCGGGATTGGCGGCGAGCGCCTGTTCCAGTTCGCGCTGCGCCGACGCGAGGTTCCCCTCTTCCAGATAAATGAGCGCGAGGTTGAGTTTCGATTCGCAGATCACTTCCGGCCGCTCAAAGATCCAGTTCGCGGTCGAACTGGTGGTTGCCAGGGGCCACCCATTGAGTCCAGCCGGCCGGGGGACCAGGCTGCTCAGGAGATTGTTGAGGGACTCTTTGGTCGCCTCTTCCGATTTGCCGGCCCACAGTGTCTGCGCACGGGGATAGTCGGCGTTGGGCAGGTTGACGAAAGCGACCGGCTCCTGCCAGTTGGGCACACGCGACTCCTGCGCGGGTTGCGCGAAACGCTCGCCATTCTCGTGCGCCTCTTCAACCCGTCCCGCTTCCAGTTGAAGGAAAATCCGCAACTGCTCGGCGGACAGATTTCCCGCCCGCGACTCGGACACCCGGTCCAGGATTTCCAGCGCTCCCAGGACGAACCCCTTTTGGGCCAGCTCAATCGCCCGGTCGAACGGCGGACGTCCCTGATCTTCTCCCTTGGCTTCCTGCTCTTTGGCCGCGTCGCGCTTTTTCGTGAGATCGCGAATTCGAGTTTCGATCGTCAACAATTGTTCGGCGTCAATGTCCTCAATCGGATTGAGCCGTTCAAACAGCGCCTCCTGATGCCTCAACTCCAGATCGATTCGATTCGCCTGCCCGTACAGCGAAGCGAGCTGCTGGTGCGCCTCGACATTGTCGGGAGAGGCGGTGAGCGCCTGATTGAACGCCGCCACGGCCTGAAAATACCGCAACCCGCTGTAGGGGGTGCGCGAGGGGTTTTGCGCGATGCTCGCATCCCATTTGGACAGGAGCGAATACGCCTCGCCCAGGACCAGATAACCCCAGTACGAATCGGGGTCGTCCTGCAGGCCCTCCTGGGCTTTTCGAATCGCCAGCAACGCGAGCGCGGCACGCGAGTCGGCGTATTCGGGAGGGAGCGTGAGTGTTTGCAGAGTTTCTGTCCATTGGGGCAAGGCGGCCATCTGCACGAACTGCAGCGCCTGTTGAATCGCGGGGGGAATATCCCGCCGTTCGGACCAGAGGTACCGCTGGTAGAAACCTGGACTGCGAACCCAACGGTCGCGGGCTCCGATCGGATTCGCTCCGCGTCGATAAGCCAGTTCCTTGAAGTCGATCGACCGATCCTTGATGAACTTCTTCAACTCGGGATTGTCGAGATCGGTACGATACAGTACGGCGCAGGTCGCCCCCAGATCGACCAATCGCCAGTCTCCCTGGGGAGAATTGAGCAGGTCGGTGAAGGCTTCGTACTCCCGCTTCTGCGCGCTGGAGATGGACAACCGAGGAATCAGATGCGTGATCTGGTATTGATCGAAGATCTTGCGCCAAAACGCCCGACGTTCTCCTGCGAGTTTGGCGATTTCCGCCGCCTCGGCCCCCTTCACGATCGACCGCCCCGTCATCGATGCGATTGCCGACAGGCGAGGCGTTCGCAACGCCTGCTGGACCTTTTGGCTGGTCGCCAGCAGATTCCGCTCCCGGTCAACATCGTAATAGCAGACCAACCGTGAATCGACGAACGGCTTTTGGCCGATCCAAATCAGGAGATCCCCCTGGCGAACGGTGTAATTGAATGGCCGATCGTCGAAGCTGCGTGGACCATCGTCGTCGGCGACCACCGCCGGCTTTTTGTCGAGCGGCGATTTGTCGGTTTTCGCGTCCGAATCGGCAGCAACAGGTTTCAATCCAACCAAACGCGCTTGCAGGTCGCCAATCTGACTGGCCAGCGTGTGGTCGAGGCCGTAGCCGCTCTGGGGGGCGGTCTGATCGCGAAGTCGACCGGTTCCGCCGAAAAAGGCGATCACGGCGAGCGCCAATACGGTGATTGCGCGGCCGCCACGCGAAAACAGCAGTTCGATGGAATTCGTCGAATAAACGCCCGAGAAATTTGCCGCGTACCAAGCCTGACCGTTCAGCCCAGCGACGATCCCCGCCACGATCGCGGCGGCGGGCAACTCGCGCAAGCACAGGACGGCGAACGCCACCATACCCGCGAACGCGAAGAGTTCTCCCCAGACGATTCGGCGAGCGTTGAAGAGGAACAGCGCGACGGCGGCGAGAATCACCCCGATCGCTCCCGCGCCGGCGTAGTCGAATTGCTCCCACAGCGCTCCGTACCACAATGGAAAGTAGAATGCCGTCGCGGAAAAGACCGGTCGCGCCTCTCCCAGATAGGCCATTGAGGAATACTCCCGAATCGCGGTGTATTCCACGCCGTAAACCAGCGTCGGCGACAGCAGCGAGTGATAGTGCCAGGGATGGATCAGCGTCATCAGCACGCATCCAGCGCCGACAACCCACAGATGCTTCCTGGCGGCGGAAGACAGCGACGTGGTCCCGCCGAGCAGCCCCCCGACCGTTTCCCCTAACGCGTACAACAGCAGGCATGCCAAGCCGAGGAACGCACGGGAATCGAGGTTGCACCAGACCAGAAACAGAGGAAGCAAGGCCCACAGCCGGGGTGTGGCTTTCGTCTCAGGATCGATCCCTTTTTCACGAAATCTGTGCAGTGACCAGAACAGAATCGACAACCCGAGGAACGTGATCAGTGTCGGATGGGGGGCGAACCGTAGGTGGCACGCCACGAGGGCGAATGCCGCGCAAATCGACGACCACCAGCTTGGCACTCCCCGCCGGCTGATGTGTGCCAGGAACCCGAAGGTGATCGTGGCCAGGAGTGCTTTGAACACCGAGATTCCGACGAAACCCGAAATTCCGAGCGATTCGGCTCCCGTATAAACCGAAGCGAGCAGCAGATCAAACGCCCAGGTGAGATGGGGCCAGGGTCGGCCGGCGGCCGTTGTCGAAAAGACGTCGGTCGCCGGCGGAAGGAATCCGTGGCTGGCGATGTATTGGCCGGTCTTGATCTCGACCAGCGTGGCTTCCTCATTGATTTTGGTGCTGGCGAGCAGAAACGCCAACAGTACCACCGCCCAGCGGATGACGAAGTCCCCGCGGATCGCTTCGTCTTCGACGAGTTCGGGGGTCAGTTCTTCGTATTCGTCGACCGGTGCCTCTTGAACGGGCGGAACCGCCGTCGATTCCAGCGAGCCAGTGGTGGGATTCTCCGATCCGTTGGCCGTCTCCGAAGTGGGGTTTGACGGTGGAGTCGGAGGGGTCGCGGGAGTCTCGGAAGTGGACACAGACACTCTCATGCAGTGGCCGGTACTGTCGGCGTAACCCGAACAGTCGGCGGCGGTTGAACGTTTTGGTCGGTCGCCGAGGGAATCCTCGAGAATCGATCCCTCACTACGCCAGTTTTTGAACGTGTTGAGGGAATTATTGTCAGGAATTGTGCGCGACTGGCAGGAAATTCGCTCACAATCACGTACTACACTAGGCCCGCCCTGCGTGGATGGTCAAGCCGACGGGGGGCGGGCTGGCTGATTTCGTCGAAACCGTGGTTCGCTTGACGGAGGATTGCTATACAACACCCCCCACATCCAGCCCGCAGTGCCGGCGCTCGGGTTCCGCCACGCGAATTCCGCCTTCCGTTGTCACCTCCGAACTTTCATGCCAACCGACCTGACGCTTCCCGACCCGGCCCCTGTGTTCGAACTGCTGGAAGGGTTCCGCCGATCGAAAGTTCTGTTCGCCGCCGTCGAGTTGGGGGTTTTCGATGCGTTGGCGTCGGGGCCGATCGCACTCAGTGACTTCGCCCCAAGGTTGAATTGTCAGCAGGACGCGCTGGAGCGGTTGCTGGACGCCTGTGTGCAGAATCAACTCCTGACCCGGGACGAATCGGGGTATCACAACACCCCGGCCGCCACGATGTACTTGTGCCAGAGCAGCTCTCGGCGAATGACCGGCTACATCCGTTACTCGAATGACGTCTTGTGGCAGTTGTGGGGAAAACTGGAACACGCAGTTCAGGATGGGACACACCGCTGGAAAGAGGTTTACGGCTGGGATGGTCCAATCTTTTCCCACTTCTTCAAGACGGAGGAGTCGAAACGTGAATTCTTGATGGGAATGCATGGTTACGGCTGTGTCAGTTCGCCGGTCGTGGTGTCGGCGTTTGATCTGACGACGTACCAGACACTGGTGGACCTGGGAGGAGCGACGGGCCATCTGGCAGTCGCGGCGTGCGAGCGCTATCCACACATGCGGGGCATTGTGTTCGATCTTCCCGATGCGACACCGTTGGCGCGCGAGATGGTGTCGGCGACTCGAGCCGCGAATCGGATCGATGTGGTTGGTGGAGATTTTTTTGTCGACGTGTTGCCGGCTGCGGATCTGTTCGCGCTGGGACGCATCGTTCACGACTGGGCCGAGGAAAAGATCTTGCGTCTGCTGTCGCGGGTGTATGATCGCCTTCCGTCGGGTGGAGCCATTTTGATTGCTGAGAAGCTGTTGTGGGACGACAAAACCGGTCCCCGCTGGGCTCAATTGCAGTCGCTGAACATGCTGGTCTGCACGGAAGGAAAAGAGCGTTCGCTGCAAGAATACGCGGCGATTCTCGAGCGAGTGGGGTTTGTGGAGGTGCGTGGCGTGCGGACCGCGACGCCCTTGGACGCTGTTTTGGCGACAAAGCCGTAGCGTTCACTCGAACCGCAAAAACTGGCATTCTGACGTGTGGATGAAGCGCATCGAAACCGGCGAGTCGGCTGGGACGGTGCGCGTTCGAAATCTGCAAATCCAGAACTCGAAAACTGCGTTCACAACAAATTCTCAGTGGCGGTGTTTGATCCTTGTCGGTGACTACAACCGCAGGGGCGGATTCACGATGCGAACGACGAATTGATTCGGATCGCGGTGAATTGTCGAGAGTGAAGCGTGCGTGGGATTGGAGTCCTGGTTCGCAGCGCAAGTGCTCTTCGCGAGCGCGCCTCAAAGGAACACAGAAGATGGACATGTCGACGCTGGCGTATTTTGATCCTGGTTCGGGAAGCATGCTGGTTCAGGTGCTGGTCGGTGGAGTGGCCGGTGCGTTGGTCTTCGCTCGCTACCTTTGGGAGCACTTTTCGGTCAAGGCGTGGTTGCGTCGCGAGCTGTTCGGTGCCTCATCGAAACCGTAGTCCCTCGATTGTGATCTCACTCTGTGTGGTTCGACGGCGACTGACTCGATCGTGTGCGGTTCGGTGGCGTGTGGTTCGATCGGCGGCGAAATCGTGACCGCAGTCCAGGGCGCAGTGGAAGGGGCGAGTTTCGAGCCGGGGTCGTATCGCGATCGCGACGGCCGGGTTCTTTACGGCGATTCCGGTCGGGTGTTCCGCGCGCTGTCAGCGCGCGGCTTCGAACAGTGGCAGGCGATTGAACAATCCACGTTCTGGAAGCAGGGGCTCGCGTCGGGAGAGATCGTGGGAACACGTCCGATCAAGGCGGACGAACTCGCGACGTCGGGCCTCGACGTCAGCGAGCGTTGGGTCGGCTTTCTAGAACACGATCGCATCCCGTTCATTTCGTATCCGTACGAATGGACGTTTGGAATGCTGCGCGATGCGGCACTCTCGCAATTGACGCTGCTTGAGCGGGCCCTCGCGGAAGGATTCACGCTCAAGGATGGAACCGCCTACAACACCCAGTGGCGCGGCGTCCAGCCGACGTTCATTGATGTCGCTTCGTTCGAACGCTGGCCCGTAGGTATCCCCTGGACAGGCTATCGGCAATTCTGCCAGACATTTCTGTACCCGTTGTTTTTGCAGGCGTATAAGAACGTGGCGTTTCATCCCTGGCTGAGGGGCCGGCTGGATGGCATCGCCCCCGAAGACTTCAACAACCTCTGCTCCTGGCGCGACTTGTTTCGTCGCGGGGTGTTCGTACACTCGTTTCTCCACGCGCATCTGCAGAGTTCCCGAGCCATCGGCAATACCGACGTTCGCAAATCGCTGTCGCGTGACGGGCTGGAAGCGAAGATGGTTCTCAATACCGTGGGTTCGCTTCGCCGGCTTGTTGAAAAACTGAAATGGAAAGCTGCGCGGTCCACCTGGTCGGATTACGCTCCCGCTTACACCGATGACGACTGGACGCTGAAGCAACAGTTCGTGCGCGAGGCGCTGCGACAAGTCGCCCCCGCGCAGGTGTGGGACCTCGGTTGCAACACCGGCACGTTTTCGCGACTCGCCGCGGAACAGGCCGAGCGGGTGGTCGCGTTGGACGGCGATCACCTGGCGGTTGAAAAACTGTATCAGTCATTGCGCGAGGAGTCGGGCTCGCTCGCGGCCCGGCGGATTCTGCCTTTGGTGGGGAATGTGGTGGACTCGTCGCCCGACCTTGGCTGGCGGGGGACCGAGCGTAAGTCGTGGGCGCATCGCGGCAAGCCCGATCTGGTGCTGGCCCTGGCCCTGGTGCATCATGTTGTTCTGGGTGCGGGTGTGCCGCTGGCGGAATTCATCGACTGGCTGGCGAATCTGGGAGGGGCGGTCGTGTTGGAATTCGTCGACAAAGAAGACCCTCAGGCGCGGCGGGTTCTTCACAACCGTGGAGACGATGATCCTGACTACTCGCTCGAAGCGTGCGTTCAGGGACTCAAAACCCGCTTCGGCCTGGTCCGCCAGGAACCGCTCACCTGCGGGACGCGGACGCTGCTCTTCGCCCAACCACGCTGACCCAAGCGATTCGCGATGAATTCACCCGAAGCGACCTCCGCCGGCGCGCCTGTGTTCAGGCCCTTGTGGTGGGATATCTTTCACGTCTCGGTCATGTACGCGTTCGCCGTTGCGCAACCCGCGCTGGGGCAACTGGGAAACCGCGAGGCGTTCGTGATCGATGTGGGACTCAATCGCGCGGGACTGTTCTTGCTGCTGACATTGGTGCTGTTCGGAATCCCGGTGGTGCTGGGGCTATGCCTGTGGATGGCGAATCGCCTTTCCCGTCCGCTGCGTGAAGGAATGACGCTTTCGCTGGTGTTGCTGTTCGCCACGATGATTGCGCTCCCGGTCTATCGGCAGTACTCGTTGCTGACCGGACTTCCGATGGTTCTAGTCGCGGTCGGATCGGCGGTGGCCGCGACGTGGGGGTTTCATCGGTCGCGTCAAGTGCGGTCGGTCGTCACATTGGCGTCCGTCGGGTACGTCCTGTTTCCGGCGTTGTTTCTCAGCCAGACTCCCGCATCCAAGGCGGTTTTGGGGGTGAGCGAGGCTGGCGATACCATGGTGAAGCCGACCCCGATTGTGTTCGTTGTGTTTGACGAATTCAGCGGGTTGTCGCTGATGTCTCCCGATCGGTCGATCAACGCGCAACGCTACCCACGGTTCGCCGAACTCGCGCAACGTACCACCTGGTACCGCAATGCGACCACGGTCAACTCCACGACGCAGTGCGTCGTTCCGGTGATCCTCTCGGGCAAATACCATGACCCGACCAGCAGTCACGGCGTCTCGCGATTCGATCAACACCTGTTCTCGATGGTGATGGGAACGGGGGGTTATGAAATGGTCGCCTTCGAACCGGTCTCGCGGCTGGCGTTCGATGGCACCGCTCGCGCCGAGTGGCAAAAACCAAGCATCGCGGCGCAACTCCGCGTCGCGATTCCCGAAGTCGCCAAAGCGGTCCTGTGGAATGTCACCCCTCGTGAAATCCGTTCGCGTCTGCCGAACCATCGTCAGATTTGGTGGGGTGTTCCCGAAGGAGGGATCACCGACCGGACATTGCGTCGCGGCGTCGTCCGGTGGGGTTGGAGTTGTCTCCGCGTTGAACAGTTCCAACACTTTCTCGACTGTCTGCCGGAAGAAGGACACCCCGCGCTGCACTTCATGCATCTCGTCTTTCCCCACGTTCCCTGGATGTATCTCCCTTCGGGACGACCCTACGCCGACGAGTGTGGCGACCTCACCCTGCTGAATTTCGACACCGAGGGTTTGGCGGGAGATGTCTGGAGTGATGACCCCGATTTTGTTGAACGGCAGGAGCAACGCTATCTGCTGCAGGTCCAGCTCGCCGACAAGATGATCGGGGATTTGATCGACCGGTTGGAATCGCTGGGGATGTGGGATGAATGCCTGCTGATTGTGACGGCCGATCATGGAGTTTCGTTTCGCGCGGGGCAGAATCGCCGGCACTTCAGTGGCAAGAACGCCGACGAGATCATGTCGGTCCCGCTGTTCGTGAAACTCCCGGGACAAAAGTCTGGGAGCGTGAGTGATCGCAATGTGGAATCGGTCGACCTGATTCCGACTGTCGCCGACGTCCTGCAACTTCCGCTGAAGTCGCCAGTCGACGGGGAGTCATTGGCGAAGGAACCAACCGGTCGCCGAACTCATAAAACTCTCACAGAGAACTACGACACTCTGAAAATGCCGGTCAATGTGACCGCCGTCAGTTCGATTCCGGAAGAGTCGCGACGTCGATTTGGCGAGACTCGCGACGACCTGTTTCGGTTTGGACCGCATGCGGAATTGATCGGGCAACCAGTGGTCGATCGTGTCGACCAGTCCGATAAGGCGGACGGAGTGCTGGAACTGACACGAAATTCTCCCGAGCCATTTGTCTTGCCGGAAGCGCCGCTCCCGTGTTATTTCGAAGGGATCTATCGACGGGCGAATTCCGACGAGGAGATGCCGGCGATCGCCGTAGCGATCAACGGAACAGTCCAGGCGATCGCACGGCCGTCCGCACTGAAAGCCGTTCGGGGACGATGGGAATCGCTGGTTCCAGAAAAGTGTCTGAACAACGGTCCGAACGAGGCGAAGTTTTATGTGGTGCGACCGGTCGGTGAGGATCTGCGCCTGATTCCGTGCGAAACGAAGCAGGGGGCACCCCGGGTGATTCCAGACTGACGGTTCGTACGCCGTTCGCAGGTCGTGGTGATTGACGTCGCTTGTCCGGGCGGGGAAGATCACCGCCGAACAGGCCGGTGACAGGGCGCGTGGCGACACCCGATCCGGCGGTCTGACACCCTTGGGATTGGTTCGCATGATTCGTCGACTGGTTGAGACACTCACCTATCTTGCGCTCGTGGTGTCGTTGCTCGTTGTCACCTCGGAACTCTCGACGGCACAGACCCTGGAAGAACGGTTGTTGGCCGAACGCCCGGAAACGCTCGTCGACGACGCCCGTTCGCAGGGAGATCCCGTTCGGGGAGCAGTGCTGTTTCACCAGCCGTACCTGGGATGCACTAGGTGCCATGCGGCGGGTGCCGAGGGAAAGCCTCTTGGTCCCGATCTCTCCCGATTGGAAAAAGAGACCAAGGCTCCGCACCTGGTGGAATCGGTCCTCGCCCCGTCCCGACAGATCCGTAAGGGATTTCAGACCATTGTTCTGGAATTGAAGAGCGGGAAGACCCAGACGGGACTGCTGGTGGAGAGCGACCCGACGGGAGTTTCTCTGCGAGACGTCGATCGGGGGGGGAAGACGCTCTTGATTCCGCGCGCGGAGATTGAAGACCAGAAGTTGCTGGACCAATCGCTGATGCCAGCCGGTCTGGTGAATCTGCTGGCAAGTCGGCAGCAGTTTCTGGATCTGACCGCGTACCTGCTCGAAATCGCGGAAAAGGGACCGGGCCGGGCGTTGGAGTTGCAGCCGAACCCGGCCCTCTACGCGGCCGCCGCCTTGCCGGAATACGAGCAGCATCTGGACCACCGGGGCTTGATCCTCGGCTGGAACGATGCCAGCCTGTCGCGTGGCGAGGCGATTTACAACCGGGTCTGCGCGAACTGCCACGGAACGCACGAGCGCGCGGGCTCGCTGCCGACATCGCTCAAATTCGCCACCGGGAAATTCAAGAATGGAGCGGAACCGTACGCGATGTATCAGACCCTGACGCGCGGGTTTGGACTGATGGCCCCGCAGACCTGGATGGTCCCCCGCCAGAAATACGACGTCCTGCACTATATTCGCGAACGGTATTTGCGGGAACGGAATCCGACACAGTACACGCCCGTTGACGACGATTATCTCGCGACCCTTCCCAAGGGGGACACCCAAGGACCGGAACCGTCCACGATCGAACCCTGGTCGGCGATGGACTACGGCACCAGCCTGATTGGAACGTACGAGGTCGGTGCCGACGCTTCGAATTTCGCGTATAAGGGAATCGCCATCCGCCTCGACGCCGGTTCCGGGGGGATTTCGCGCGGCGACCACTTCCAGGTTTTCGACCACGACACCTTGCGAATCGCCGCTGCCTGGAGTCGTCAACCGGGGAAGCCGGGGTTCATCGACTGGCACAGCATTTTGTTCGATGGACAGCATGGAGTTCACCCGCGTCTGGTGGGTGAGATCGCGTTCGGGAACCGCACCGGACCAGGTTGGGCGAACCCCGCGAATGGAAGCTGGGCCGACCCGCGCATTCGCGGTCGAGACGATCGTCCCTATGGTCCCCTCCCCCGCGACTGGGCCCATTACCGCGGGATGTACCAGTATGGTCAACAGGTCGTGTTGAGCTACACCGTAGGAACCGCGGAGATTCTGGAGTCACCGGGAATTATTGAAGTCGGCGGGGCGATGCGGGATGGGAAAACGGCGCCACTCGATGGCAATCTTCCCGGAACACCTGTCGATCCCGAAAATGCTCCCGCGTCCGTTGTCTTTGGTCGCACGTTCCATATTGGTCCTCGAACACACGATCTGCTCCTGAGGGTCGCCGAGCGAAGCGATCCGAATTCGAAGTTGAACGTGTTTCAGCACGACGCAACGCGGTTGGCGATCTTCGGCCTCCACGACACTGTGGCCGAATCCACGAATGGCCCTCCCGACCGCGCCGTCGTGTTCGACGGCGGCCAGTTTCTCGAAGTCCCCGGCGATGAATCGCTTGATTTTCTGCGGCAAGATCTCACGATTCTGGCGCGCGTGCGAACCAAGCAGGGGGGGACGGTTCTCTGTCAGACACAGCCGGGGGACAAGTGGATCCCGGGTGGGAAGTCGCTCTTCATTCGTGATGGCCGGCTGTGTTTTGACATGGGTTGGGTCGGGGCGGTGAGCTCGCGAAAGAACGTCAACGATGGGGAGTGGCACGCGGTCGCCTGCACCTGGAATCACAAGACGGGCGAGATCGAGTTGTTCATCGATGGCGTGTCTGACGGAAAGGGGACACTCAAGCCACAACACACCCTGGACCACGCCGTCCTGCGTATTGGCTTCACCGCGCCCGACTTCCCCCAGCCGCAAAGCGCGTTTGTGGGAGACATGGCCTTGGTGCGACTCTACCCGGGTCGACTGGCAAACGACGACATCAGGCGATTGAGCGAATCGCGCCTGGCGACGCGGGGCGAGTCCAACGCCACGCTCCGTCCGCAACCACTCGCCGCCTGGAATCTGTCTGGCGCGCGAGGAACCCGGGTCGACAACGCGATTGACGACAAACACACGGCGGTCGTTCGTGACGCGAATCGCAAGACCGCGGCGGCTGTGGATTCGCATCCCCTGGTCGCCGGCGTCGTGTCCGCCCCTGAAGGGACGCGCTGGGAATCGGAGGAGGGAAGACTGATTCTGCGAATTCCGGCCGGCGACCAACCGCTGCGGATGACTGTTTGGGCCAGTGCGGCCGCTGCGGAGAAGATTGAGGAATTCGCGAAACGCGTGGTGATCACCGATCCCGATCGCGATCTGCAACCGCTGACACACGGGGGACCGCCGCGCTGGTCGGAAAAGCTCGTCGTCCCGGTGCGACTGGGGCGTGACGAGGGTCCGTATGCCGCGGATGTGCTGACGTTGCCCGACGCCAATCCCTGGCTGGCCCTGGTGCGTCCCACTGGACTCGACTTCCTGGAGGACGGAGACCGACTGGCGGTGTGTACCTGGGATGGCGATGTCTGGATGATCGCCGGCCTGTCAAAACTTCCCGCGTCGGTGACGGAAGACCCCGTCAGCTCCCCTCCCGCATTGACGTGGCAGCGCATCGCCTCGGGTTTGTTCCAGCCGTTGGGACTGAAGATCGTTCAGGGGAAGATCCATGTGACGTGCCGGGATCAATTGGTGATTCTGCACGACCTCAATGGCGATGGCGAGACCGATTACTACGAGAACTTCAATAACGATCATCAGGTGACAGAGCATTTCCACGAATTCGCGATGGGATTGCAGACCGACGCCGAGGGGAATTTCTACTACGCGAAGTCGGCCCGGCACGCGCTGAAAGCGGTGGTTCCTCATCATGGAACGTTGCTAAAGATTCCGCGGGATGGATCGCGGACCGAGATTCTGGCGACCGGTTTTCGCGCCGCCAACGGGGTCTGTCTGAACCCCGACGGTTCGTTCATCGTCACCGATCAGGAAGGACACTGGAATCCGAAAAACCGCATCAATCGGGTCGAGCCGGGGAAATTCTACGGCAACATGTTCGGCTACCACGACGTGACTAACGCCGCCGACTCGGCGATGGAGCCCCCGTTGTGCTGGATCACCAACAGTTTCGACCGCTCGCCCGCCGAGTTGCTGTGGGTGACGAGCGACAAATGGGGGCCACTCAAAGGGAGCCTGCTGAATTTCAGCTATGGCTACGGCAAGATTTTTGTGGTCCCGCACGAGGAAGTTCGTGGTCTGTGGCAGGGGGGCATGGTGGAACTTCCATTGCCTCCGTTTCCCACGGGGCTGATTCGCGGAAGATTCTCGCCGTTTGACGGTCAGCTCTATGCGTGTGGCATGTTCGCTTGGGCGGGGAGCGCGACGCAGGCGGGCGGGTTGTATCGCGTGCGGGCGACGGGGCGACCGGTGTATGTTCCATTGGAATTGCACGCGACCTCGCGGGGAGTGACGCTCAAATTCAGCGGCCTCCTGGATCCCACGTCGATCAATGAGGAGGGGGCGGTCGCCTGCAAAGTCTGGGGCTTGAAGCGCTCGGCGAATTATGGGTCTGAGCACGTCAACGAACATCGGCTGGAGGTGCGACGGGGGACACTCGATCCCGACGGCCGCACGTTGCGACTGGAGATCCCGGAGATTGGACCGACCTGGGGAATGGAGATCCGCTATTCACTGCGTTCCAGCGATGGCAGGAAAGTGCAGGGAATGATCCACAACACGATTCACACGTTCGGTTCAGACATCGACGGGGGTTGACCGCATCCGCCCTGGGGTCTGGGGACAGTGGGACGATGACAGTCACTCGTCAACCATCACTTCCGCCGGAACATCGCGGAAGGCGTTCATCACATCGTCGACACTGTTCTCAACCCCGTTGAGAATGGTCTCGTCGAGAATCTCGGCGGCCACCCGCTGGCCAAACCGGTAGATTTCCCAGAAGCCGCTCTGGACGGCGTCGATTCCCTGGTTCAAGACCGGGATGCCGGTGACGGTGCGAGTGTGGAGCTTGTTCGCCAGGCGATTGTCGAGGCGGTCCCCACGCTCCTGAATCCAGTCGATCGTCATGTCGGCCCGGTGCAGGTTGCCGGTGGAAGTCATGCTGTAGTCGGCGACTGCGGTGCCGGGAATGTCGAGGGCCTGAATGCCCGTCCCGATCCACGGCTTTCTCGTGCGTTGCGGCGCTTCCCGATCGAGTTTCTCCAACCGATCGTCGATGTGCGTCTGTCCTGGAACGGCCGGCGACGCGACATCGTCCAGCAGTCGGAAAATACTCCAGTCACCGACCGTCATCGCGTTGTAGGCGATGTTGTTGAGATCCCACCCGCTGGAGGGGTTGTTGATTGAACTCGGCAGGTTGCCGTACGGGTCGATGGGGGTGTATTGCAACGTCCGCCACGCCCGCAGGTCGACATCGCGCCAATACCGGGGACGCGAACGAATCTGCACAACCGATTCCGCCGACGTCTGCACGACCCCCTCGGCCGGCAGATCGGTCGGTGTTTCATAGATATTTCGCAACGGTCGGCCATCCAGTTCCGAAATGTCGTAATCGGTGTTGGTGAGTGTGAGCAGCGTGGGGGTGAGGTCGGCAAGTCGGCAGGGGGCCTGCACCCGCGCTCCTCTGCGGACATTTGGACCCGAGATGTACCAGGTCGCCCGAACCGACTCGGCCAAAGGGTAACCGTGCGTCGTTCCCGGGGTACCCTGCGTTCCAAACAGCCAGCCATGTCGCGCGGTGACCACCAGATCGGGGGCGTATTCCTGCTCTTGGTCGATGATGCTCTCCTGCCACAGCATGTGTCTTGTGAGTGTCACGACGGCGTCGGGATACTCACTGCTGGCGGTGACATACAGCCACGTCTGCTCGTCGTGAAATTGCGACAGAAACGCGGGACGGACGCGAGTCAGCAGTTTCAGGGGATCGACCTGGGGTTGTGCGACCGCCTGGAACGCGACCCGACCGTCGTCGGTCGCCGTCACGCCTTCGACCGGTGTGTAGCGATAGAACCAGCGTCCGTCCTCGTGCTGTCGGCGTTCGATCACCGCTTGGCCCCGGTCGGCGGTGGTGATCAGAATCGCTTGCGGCGAGAGTTTCAGCAGAACAAGATCGATCGGATAACGGACGGTTCCGTCATCGTGCCGGGCTTTGGTACCGGCGATGAATTCGGGCAGGTTGACGGCCGGCGCGGTGTCAGAAACGGAATACGCCAAGAGATCCGCCGCCCTGTTGGGACCAGTCCAATTCCCCGATCGATAACCGCACCGCGGCAAGAAGATGCGTGCGGTTCCGTCCGAATCGCCATCAATGAAGACAAACTGGCGATTGGTGTCTCCCTTGTGGAAGTTCGAGAATCGATGCTGGCGAACCGACATTCCCAGACCACCGCCGACCCATTCGTGCGATCGATTGATCTCGCGAGGATGAAAGAAGACCTCGTGGGCGATATCGAATCGCGCCAAATGGGTGGTCTGTCCCCCCAGGTGTCCGTGGTCACTGACCAGCACGAGGTAGGTGCATTCCAGACGCCCTTGAGCCGCCAGCGCCGCGGTCACGTCACCCACCAGGCGATCGGCACGGGCAATGGTCCGACGGGTGCTGCCAAACTGGCCACGACATTCCTTATGGCTGACCGAATCGGTTTCCGGGAGCCAGATCACGGTGACCCTTCGCTGCTCGGCGATCAGATGGCGGAGCGCGTAGTGGGTGTTAGCGTCGTCGATATACCGCCACGCTTCCTGAGCCTGGAGGTAGGGAAGGCACCGCGCCAGGCTGCGGGTCCACAACATGGGTGGAGTTTGTGTCATGATCGGAAGAATGCCAGTCGCCCAGTCGGAGCCGTCTTCCTGAAGGTGGTCGTAGATGGCGGGGGTGGAACTCGCCTGTGTTCCCCGCCAATGCTGTTCCGCTTCGTCTCCTTGCAACGTCCGTACTGTCGCCGCCTCGCCGTCATGCAGCATTTTGTCGATCCCCCGGGGGGCGAGTTGTCGGGAGCTGCGGCCAGGTCCCATCGGTTCGAGGAACGAGTCGGAGTTGCGGCGGTGGCGACTGAAGCGGACCTGTCCCTTGAGGCCGTGGCGGTCGGAGAAACAGCCGGTCCACATGGTGCCGTTCGAGGTGATGGTATCGGACGGAAACGCTGTGAACGCGTTGCACAGATGTGTCCCTCCGTCGACGAAGTGTCGTTTGAGGTTGGGAATGTGTCCCATGGCGGCCATCTCTTCGACCACGTCGGGGCGGAGGCCGTCAATGTAGAAGACTACGACGCTGCAACCTTCGGCCGGCCCGCCCCCCTGCGCGGAGACGGGAACCTGCGTGCGGTACTCAGCGGGTTGCACATCGGTCGGCAGGCTGACGTCGACGAAGAAGTGTCCTTGATTCCCGAAGACCTGGTAGTCGTTGATTCCCAGGTAGAGCCTGCCTGTCTGCTCGGCGGTGAAACTGCGGGACCTGCCCAGGAAGAATGGACGGCCTTGGCCGACTTTTCCGATCAGACAAAAGCACGGGGCGGGACCGGAGCCGGCGGCGGGGAGGGGGAATTCGCGTCCTTGAAGGGAATCGGAGTAGAGAAATGTTCCCTCGGGACCCACATCGCGTTCGGTCACTTCGGGGGTGGGGGTCAGTTTGCCAATCTGGATCCTCCCCCCGGCGGTCACGGTAACCGCTTGGCCGGCCACGAGATCAATTCCCGAGTCAGTCCACTCGGCACAACCGGGGACGATGAGCGCCTGCGGCGGAATCGCATCGTCGGTCACCACGACGAGGGGAGTCTGACCGGTCGGTGCGCAGGCGAAGGGAAGGGCGCAGAGAGCGACGATCAGCCACGCCAGAGGGGTTCGCAACCGGGACCGGCGGCGAAGCGAGCGCAATGTCGGCGGCAGGAGTGTCATGCGACGGGTCATGGGTGACAATTCGGGCAGGATCGCTGTGAGACGAACCACGGATAGAATCGACACCGGCTGAAAAACCGTCGCAGGCAAACCCGGTGTGGAACGGTTCCGCAGCACGGGTCGCGCGCAGGATGCCGGCTGGTCGCGACATGCCAATCGGACCGGTTTGGAAGATCTGGTAAACCTTGCCGGCCGCGTGGACGTGTCGGCTGTCGCCGAATTTATGAAGGAACTGCGAAAATCTGGCGAGGAGGTGAAATTCGATGATCTGCCTCGGGGATACAGCCGTTCCCATTGCCAGTACCAGGCGAGGATTCCCTGACTGACGGGGAGCGCACAATCGACACTTTGACAGTGAGGTGAGTCGAATGGACATTACGCTGGGATGTGTTTTCGGTTTCGTGGTGTGGTTCTTGATTCGGTATCTGTTAGCAGGCATCTACGTCATTGATCAGAATCAACGGGCGGTGATCACGACGTTTGGAAGGGCGGACCGGTTGCGCGACGCGACGACGCTGGACCTTCCGATCGCCGACGCATTGGATGAGGACGAAAAAGAACGGTACGCCTATCCGCAGGTGCGGGTAGTTCAACCCGGGTTCTACTGGAAGTGGCCCTGGCAGACTGTGCATCGAGTCTCGATCGCCACCGCGACCATCAATATGGCTCACGATCCGGAAGATCCCGGGGCCAACAGTAATGGAACGATTCTCGAGGCAGTCACGAAGGATCAGCTCAATATTGGCTTGTCCGGCCAGATTCGGTACGGCGTTTCGGACGCCAACTTGTATGCGTATCTGTTCGGGGTCAAGCGTCCCATTTCGCACGTGATGGGCTACTTTGTCTCGGTTCTGCGGGAAAGGATCGCAAATTTCGAATCTCCCCCCGCGCCATTGGTCGCGAATGTGGGCGATAACGTTGGTACCGACGGCGGCGTGAATTACGGCGTCTCGATCAACGATCTGCGGAAAAACCTGCGTGATCTCAACGAACATATGGACCAAGAGTGTCGTTCATCCGCAGCCCGGTACGGCATGGTCCTTGATGCCTCTTTGATCACCGGCATCGATCCGCCGGACGAGGTCGAGTCGGCCCTGGCGGCGATCAACACCGCGCACAACCAGGTTTCGTCGGATATCAGCCTGGCGCAGGCGGCCGCCGACCAGAAGATTGTCCAGTCGAAACGGGCCGTTGAGATTGAGACGCTCAAAGCTCAGGCGGAGATTGAACCGCTTGATCGCATGGCGACTCAGTTGGAGACACTGAAGACCAGCGGTCCGGGTGTGCTGGCGGCGTATGTGCGAAATGTTCGGATGTCATTGTTCGGTCGATCGGAACGGGCTTTTGTCGAGGTGAATTCATGAATGCGATTCTGGCGTTTGTCATCACGTTGTTCGCGTCGTTTCTCATCGTCCCCCTCACCTTGAGCTTGGCACGCCTTTTAGGGGTGTTCACGATCGTCAACGAGCGCCGCTGTCATGTGTATGTGCTGTTCGGAGAGGTTCTGACCACGATTGAAGAACCTGGCCTGTACTTCCTGTGGCCCCTGCTGGGATGGAAGGCGCTGATTGTCAATTCCTTTGGCAAGTGTTACGTAATCGACCTGCGGCTCGATCAGGTCTACTTGCGAAGCGCCCCCGTGAATTCGGAAGAAGGAGCCCCCATGGGAATCGGAATCTGGTACGAGATGTTCATCAGTGATCCCGTGGCGTTTCTGTTCAAGAACATGGATCCCCGCGGATCACTCGCGGCCAATGTGGGAAACTCCACAGTTCGCTGTCTCAGCAACCTGCCGCTCGCGAACATGATGGTGAATCGTCACGGCATGAGTTCCACGGTTCGCGAAGAGGTTTCGCCCAAGTCCCATGAGTGGGGCTACCGACTCGGCTCCGTATACATTCGAAAGGTCCACTTCCGGGATCGCGAAATGATTCACCAGATTGAAAGCAAAGTGGTGAATCGATTGCGTCAGGTCACGTCGGCGATCAAGCAGGATGGTGCCAATCAGGTGAGCATCATCACCAGCACCGCCGACAGGAAGGCGGCGATTGAATTCGCCAAAGCGGCGGCGATTCGCCCGGAACTGGTGGGTGAAGCACTCCGCCGAATCTGCCAGAATTCGGAAACGTCGGACGCCATGTTCACGATTCTGGAAACTCAGAAGCTGCTGGACTGTAAGACGAAACTGACGCTGGTTCCTCACCGCGGCGGACTGTTGACAGACCTGCTGGCGGCGCGAGACCCGGAATCAACCCGCTCGGATTCCACGACCGGATCCAAAAAGACCCCCGTGGAGTCTTTGTAACCGGTGGACACCGGCACGCGGCAATCACATTTCGGATGTTGGATTTTGGATGTCGAATGACCCCGCTCCGAGCGCTCGCTCGGGCGGAGTCACGTGCCTTTCCCCTGCTGGGTTCAACGAAATCGATACCGCGTCTGCGACAACTCTCCGAATGTCGACAGAACTCCCTGGTCCACCCCCCACTTCAAGTCCCGGCTCGCGGTCGCGGTGGAGAGCTTGGGAAAGATCGCCAGATAATCCCGGCGGCTGAAATCGTTCTGGCCAAAGTGACCGCGGGTCGTGTCGATCCGGCTTTCCACCGTCACAGGAGCCAGCGCGATCTGATCGAGTGTTTTGGCGACTGCATCGACCGTCGACTGCAATGCGAATTCGACGAATGCAGTCGACTTTCCCTGGCGGTCCGATTCACGCAGAGCGGCGTAATACTGAGGTCGACGCTCGAAAAAGACCGATTCCACTGTATCAAACCAGAAACGCGATTCGCGGGCGGGGCGATGTGGGCCACGCGACCGTTCGACATCACCCCGACGTTCCCGCGCCGCCAGCGACCGGGATGAGACAGCAACCCGGCCATCATAACGCGATGCGCCGCGAGGAAATCCTTCGAAATGGCCGGGTTCCAGCGTGGCAGTTGTTCGTAAGCGGCGAGCGCGTTGTGTGCTTCGAGGATCTCCTGCTCCGGGGAGTCGTCGGCGGATTTCTGCCAGAGTGCGTCGACCTGTCGTGAACTCAGCGTGTTCCCCTCGATCGCCACGGTCGAACGCACAGACTCAACGCGCAGTCTTCGCCGTAATTCCGCCGTCGGCACGGGTTGATGCAACCCTTCATACCGGCCCAGCAACCGCTCCAAGCGGGTGAGCAACTGTTGGGATTCGGACGTGATTTCGAAGGGAGGTGCCATCCCATGATAGTATCACGTGATACTATCACATCAGCGCGATCAGGCGGTGCAGAAGCCGAATGCCGAAACCGGCCCAACCGGTTTCGAGAACGCTCTTGAGCGTCTTGCAGATCATTCCTCCCCCCTGATACATCTGGCTGGTTGTTTTCGAACCGGGGACCAGATTCGAGTATGTCAGCGTGTATTCGGCTCATGTCGACGAACTGCGACCCAAACCAAAAACTCCTGTTGCGACCATCCTCCCCATGCCGTAGCATGAGAGTGCGACGGACTGGGTCATGCACCGGAGTGAATTGCCGTGTCGAACTTGCCGAAAATTTTGATCTTCAGTCGGGACGGTGCTTCTGCGAAGGCGATTGCGGGAGCCGTCGATGGGCGATTCGAAGCGGTTCAGGCAGATTCGATGGAGCGGGCGCTGGAACAATTGCGGCTGGGGGGGATCGAGGGGCTGTGTCTGCTGGAGGGAAATTCCGACCTCCTGAGCGCCGCCAGTCTGTTGCCGGACTCGGGGGGAATTCTCGCGCAGCTCGACGACGGGGTGGCGCTGCTCGACTTGAACCTGCGCGTCGTGTGGTGCAATCGTCGATTGCAGGAATTGTCGGGCGTTGAGGGGGCTCTGGTTGGCAGGTTGTACTCGGATTTGTTCGACAGTTCGGTTCTGCCGGGTTCCGACCCGACTCCTTTTCATACCGCGATGGAGACGCGTGTCAGTGCGCGAACGCAGCTTCGAAAAGGGGAGAACAAGTACCTTCAGGTTCACGCGACACCCGTGACCCGGGCGGGCGGGTCCGAGATCGCGCACTTCGTGGTAATGGTTCGCGATATCACCAGTGACACGCTGCGGCAAAGGAAGTTGAGCGCCATTTTCAAAGCCGGACTGGAGCTGGGAGATATGGCTCCCGAAGACTTGCATGAAATGTCGGTGGAGAACCGGGTCGATCTTTTGAAGATGCAGATCGTCAATTGCACGGAAGGTGTGTTGCAGTACGAGACGGTCGAAATCCGCCTGTTGGACGCCGCGACCAAAGTGCTGCACCCGTTACTCAACGTCGGGATGCTCCCCGAAGCGGCCGCCCGTGTGCTAATGGCGCTGCCCGAGGGAAATGGCGTGACCGGGTTTGTCGCTTCGACAGGGCAAAGCTATCTCTGTGCCGACTCAGACCATGATCCGCGGTACATCAAAGGGGCGGCCGGGGCGCGCAGTTCACTGACGGTCCCCCTCAAGTGGCATGATCACATTCTGGGGACGTTCAACGTCGAAAGCCGTCAGCCCGGCGCGTTTTCGCAGCAGGATCTGCAATTTCTGGAACTTTTCGGACTGGAAGTCGCCGTCGCTTTGAATCGGCTGAATCTGCTGACGGCCGAGCGAATCTCGACGGCGGCGGAAAACGTCGGCCGGATCTTGTGCGGGGTCGCGCAACCGGTCGATGACGTGCTGAACGACGCCGCGTGGATTCTCGACAAGTACATCGGACATGACCCCGAAGTCGTGCAGCGGCTGCAGCAGATTCTGAAGCACGCCCGGGACATCAAACAGTGCATTCAGCGAAAGGGTGAAGAAATCGCGCCTCTGGCGGCGGGTGCGGCGCTCCCCGCGATTGCACAACGATCCCGGCTGAAGGGAAAGCGTGTTCTCGTCGCGGACAACGATCTGGAGATTCGCCAGAAATCGCTGGAACTTTTGGCGCCGCACGGATGTGTCGTCGAAACGGTTCACGATGGCGCGGAGGCGATTCTGATGGCCCGCATGTTCGGGTACGACGCGGTGCTGGTGGACATTCGCCTTCCCGACATGACCGGCTTCGAGTGTTTCCGCCGGGTCAGGGAGTCCCGACCCGATTTGCCCATCATTCTGATGACGGGTTACGGGTACGATCCGGGACACTCAATTGTAAAAGCGCGGGAACAAGGGTTGAAAGCGGTTCTCTACAAACCGTTCCGCCAGGAGATGTTCCTGGCCGAAGTCGAAAAAGCGGTCAACGGTTATGGCGCAAAAATCGTGAATCAGGGAGAGTCTGCGGGAACGACCGCAGTGGGAACCACGCCGCAGTCAACATGAGTCGTCGTTCCCACCGATGACGCCCAAAAGCGACCTGCAGTGGTTGGCGACGCATCGGATGGGTGTCGATCTCGGCAGGAAGTGAATCGCCCCGGCGTCACGGACCGCCCATTCCAGTTCCCCCCATTCGGGACTCGCCAGGACAATCGGACGCGCGTCGCGTCGACCGTGGCTCAAATGCTCGAGTAATCGCAACGTCTCGGCAGGGCTGGCGTCGAAATCCATCACGACGACGCTGCCGCGCATTTTGGAGGACAGCTCCAGCACGTCCCTCGGGGAGCGACACGGCCTCACGAGCAAGTCCGTGTTCGCCAGCAGGTTTTTGAGATCCGGCTCAAGGCGCGGTGAGCGTTCGAGAATCAGGAGAGCGGGAGTGAACCGCGAACTCGGAGGAGAGGCGGTCGTTGTCACGGAGGAGTTACTCCGGCGGAGATTCCGGTTCCAGGATCCTTTCTCACGAAATCAATGCGTTGCAATCGATGATCGCTCGTTCCGGAAACAAGCAGGTAGTCTCGGGCTTCAAGCCGCGGCCCCACCAGGATTTGGTCGATCGCCAATACGGGAATTGGAACGGGCCAAGTGTATGACCAGCCACTCCCCGCTTCATCGTATGCGTGACGATATCCCTCGGGAAGGTGTTGCAGCCGCGTCGCCTGCCGGACCGCGTTGAAATCGCCGATGACAAGATCGGGGTGGTGCTTTGCGATCAGCGACTCGACATGGGCCAGTGAGGGATCGCGATGGCGCCCGATGCGCGACGGCAGATCGATCAACAACAAATTCAAAGCTCCGTCGTCTCGCTCAATGGAAGCAACAACCGCCTCGCCACCACCGGGAATCTCAAGAGGACGGAACTCCAGTATCGGACTGTCGGAAAACAGAGCCAGTGTGGCGGTCGAATTACGATAAACCGACCGCCATCCCGACTTCGCCAACTGTCGTTGCAATGCTCCAAACCAGGGGTTGGGCTGAACCGTGATGTCACTGGGCGGCTCGGACAACACGAGAATCCGCGCGTCCTGGGCGACCAGGGTCGCCATGGCGGAATCCCATCCGTATGCGCCGTAGGCGACATTCCAATGCGCAACACGAAACGCGGATTTTTCGGTCGATTCCAGCCGCGAATCGACGGCTAATGTCGAATCGCGGTTCGGGATCCGCCAATGGTTGTCGCGGCACACCGTGACAATCATTGGCCATACGACAAACACCGCGACTGCCAATGCTCGATGCGGAAGTCGCAGAGTCAGCGATGCGACGACTAGAATCCCCCCCGTCACGCCGACCACGGGGGCGGGGATGTGGAACAGGATCTCCCAGATCGCGTACCGGTCACGAACGATCTGCCCGACGATCCATCCCACCGCAAGCGGAATGTAAAGGATGGACAGGAATCGACCGATCGTTCGAGACCGTTTTATGGATCTGACGCTGGGAACGGTTGACACAGTCGGGGTCGTGCTGACGACCGACTGTGCCGACGGGCCGTTGTCCCTCACGGCGTCCCAAACGAGACATTGGCTCGCGCCTCGACCGAAAGTGTCGCGCCCGAATCGCCATTTCCCTGGTCGACTTTCAGCAGAATCAGATTCTTCCCCTGCTTCAGGTCGACCTTCATTTTGTCCTGGGCGGCCGCCAGCGCGCGGGTGACCTTGTTGTCGTGGACCTTGTTTCCATTGACCCACACCTGCACTCCATCATCCGACCCGATGTGCAGTGTGGCCGGCTGCGCCGAAGCCGAGTCGAGCGTGACGGCGAAATAGTACAGCACATTGTCGGCGGGCAATTGCGCCTCTCCCGACAGCTTGCGGATATCAAGTTGTGGGACTCCGGTCGCTCCCACTTTCGCCTCGGTCCGCGTCCAGCCAATCTGCTTCATACCGAACGTGGCGTGCTTTGCGTCGAAATCCGGGGCGGCCGCCTTCGCCTCCGGACCGAAATCCTGGCCGCGCTGTTCGGGGCGAACATTGGGAAACGGCCCCAGCACGCGGAAGTTCGACGCATGCACAATCGCCTCCTGCAGGCTCGACAGGTACGCCAACAGATCCGCCGCGTCTTGCGCCGTCACGTTCTTCAGCACCAGTTCGGGCATCAGGGATTTTTCCTGCTTCACCAGTTCAGTGACTTTCGCCCGAGGCAGATCAAACACGGTTCCGTCGATCGATTTGAGCAAAACATGCTCGTCGTTCGCTTCCTTGAGGAATCCCGCGTAGACCTTGCCGGCGTCGGTCTCCACGACGTACGGCACATACTCGGGCGCGATCCCCGCGCTGGGATTCATGATCGTCTCCAGGAGAGCCTGCCGTTCGTACTTGCGGCCGATTTGACTGAGCTCGGGACCGATGTCGGCTCCCTGTCCTTTCACGCGGTGACACTTGTTGCAAGCGGCCGCTCCGCTGCGAGCGAAGACCTGGGCACCCCGGTTCACATCCCCCGTCAGGGCGAGAATGTCAGCCGATTTGAAGCTCTGCCCCAGTGTCTTCGGACGCTGCGCCTCGGGAATGAATTTTTCGAACAGCAGCCGGACATTGACGTCGGGATGTTCGACCGCGGCCGCGATCGCCCGGTCGGCGAGTTTCTGGTTCAGCTTTCGAGTGTCGATCAGACGCAGCAGAAAAACTCCGCCGTCACTCGATTGCATCAGTCCATCGACCAGTGATTCCCGTGTGGCGGCCGACGCGCCCGAGTCAGACGCCAGCAACGCGCCGACCGATTTGTTGTCGCGCAACGCGACCAGGCCGGCGATCGCCCCTTTCTTCACCGCGTCGCTGGTCGCGACGGGGCCACCCAGAATTCCAAATTCGGCGGGACCGGCCGCTTCGATCGACAGCCGCGAGGCGACCCCGATCGCCGCGATCCGAGCCGCGTCCGTCCCCTTTACGTCGGCGATCACTTTCACCACGGAGTCGGCGAACTGTCCCAACGCCGCCTCGCCGATCACTTCCAGCGTCGCGACAACGAGCGGTGGACTCGCGAGGGAGGCCTCCAGTCCCCGCTTCAATTCCGCGTCCTCCTTCAGCGACTTCCAGGACCCCGACAGGTTTTGTCGCAGGGCGGCCAGCGCCAGCAGTTTCGTTCCCTCGGGAGCCTTGCCAGTCAGGAGTCCCGCGACCGATTTGCCCGCGTCGGGCGTCGCCACACTCGACAGCGCGGCCAGAATCGTCTGAGCCGACTCCTCGTTCAATCCTCCCGCCGCCAGTTTTCCCGCGAGGTATTTCGACGCATCCTCCGGCCTGAGAATTCGGGCGATGTTGACCAGCCGGGGGTTGACCGCCGACGAGTTTTTCTCGACCACCGCCTGGAACACTTCGGCCTGCCGCGACCGGGAGGCGATCCCCAAAGTCTCCAGCAGATAGCGGTCTTCGCCGTCGTAGCGATCATACGCCGCCACAACCGCTTTTCCCGCCGCCTCCGATTTCGAATTCCCAGCGCACAACAGGGCTTCTTTCAGCACTTCGCCGTCGGCGTCGTTTGTGAATGGCAAAATGTCCGCGAGATATTCGTCCCCATGGCGACGCAGGATGCGAATCGCGAGAGCGCGGTACGCAGGGTCGGTGGACTTGAGTTCGGCTTTCACCACATCGCGACCCGCGCCCCCAATGCGATCGAGCAGCCACAGCGCTCGTGCTTTGAGATTGCGGTCGGAACCGCTCGCGAGTTTTGTCAGGGCCGGAATCGCAGCCGCGCCGCTCCGCAGCAACTGCTCGCGGGCCAGAAAGGTCGTCGCGTGATTGGGGCTGGAAAGAGCGGCGAGAGCGTCAGCATCGGTTTTGTACGGACCCGACTGATGCTTCCGTGTCAGCTTTTTCCCTTTCGGCGTGATGCGATAGATCCGCCCGCGATCGGGGTCGTTGTACGCATGCCCCCCCACGCCTCCATCGTACCAGTCGGTCACATAAATCGAACCGTCGGGAGCGACGCACGGATCGACCGGGCGGAAGTAGGCGTCGGTGTTCGTGACAATGTTCTCCAGACCCGCGGTGTAACCCACTCCTTTGAGCCGCTGCGGCGAATATCGGCGAATTTCCCGCGGTCCCGCGTCGCAATGAATGATCTGGTTCTGAAACTTCGGCCCAAACGCATCCCCTTCAAAGAACGTCATGCCACAGGGAGACCCGAACCCGGTGATCAGCGTGTAGGGGACAAAGCCCGGCTTGTCCGCCCGCCAGTGATGAATAGGGTCGAAACTTCCATCGGGATTGCGGATATTCTCCGGTCCTCCGAACCAGCCGTAGTTTCCCCCTTCCAGGATCCAGCAGATCCGGACCGACTTCAAACCGTCGTTGTCGTTGTCGCTGCACCAGACATTGCCGAACGAATCGACGGCGAGTTCAACCGGGTTCCGGAAATTGACGGCGAAATCTTCGAGCTGCGTTCCGTCGGCTTCGCAACGAATCATCCCCCCCCACTGGAACTTGATCTTTTTGCCATCCGGACCGGTGACATCGTAACCGGTGTCGCCATTGGTCATGTACAGCTTGTGATCGGGCCCGAAGACCTGACTGTGGGTGCCGTGGTCGTGGTTTTTTCCTCCGAAGCCAGTCAGCAGTGTCTGGCGCGGTCCATCCGGAACCAGGTCGTTGTTGGCGTCTTCGTAGACGTATAGATTGGGGGATTCGGGGACGTAAATCTTCGAACCCGCGACACAAATCCCCATCGCCGCGTTGAGGTCGCTGGAAAAGACCGTCATTTTGTTCGCGACGCCGTCGCCGTCGGTGTCTTCGAGAACCTTGATCTTGTCGTCAGGCGGATTGCCGACGTTGCGGCGGTACTTCGTTCCTTCCGTCACCCAGACCCGGCCGTAGGTATCAACGTCGATCGCGATCGGGTTCGAAATCATCGGTTCGGAAGCGAAAACCGTGATTTCAAACTCGTCGGCGACGGTGAACGACGCCTCCGTTTCTTTGGCGGGCTTCTGCGCGAAAACCGGCGAGACCAGGCTCGCGCCGACGGCGGCGAACATCCACAGAGCGCACAGCCCGACTCGGGTGGCGGGAAATTGAAACGCTGAGACGGCGCGACGCATACCGCGGACTCCTGAACAAGCGAGAACAACTAGTCGGCGACTTTCCGCCCGTTTGATCCGACCGAAAAAACGGTCGACACTCCCGGACCAGAGACGCAAGTGCCGCAGTCTACCGCATGTCGCCCCTGGGGGTGAAGCATGGCGGGCGGAACCGGGGCGGAAGACGGCGTCGCATGAGTTCGCGAACAGCCACTTGCCCCCGGGGCAACAAGAAAAATCGTCGCGGCGATTGATCTTCACCCGTTTTCGACGTTCTGCTAGGCTCCCCGCCCCCCCGCGACTCACCTCTTCTTCCTTTCACCGGTTCCTCCCTGAATTTCGAGGACCAGGTGGCTCATTCCGTGACTCCGTCCGAAGACCATCGCACATTGCGCGTTGTGACCACAGGACTGGTCGCGGCGGCGATGTTCTGCGCCGATGGATGTCAGTGGAAAGGAAAAAAGGAGGCGACGCATCGGGAGACAACCCGGCTGGTCGATCAGGCGCACGATGCTGCCCAACAGGGGGATGTGGGGCGGGCCGAACAACTGCTGGCGGCAGCCGTCGAGGCGGACCCGACCGACTGCGAGATCCGCCTGCAGCTCTCTGAACTGCTTCAGGAACACGGCAGTCTGCCCGGTGCCATCGCCCATCTCGAGGAAGCCATCGATCAAAGCCCGGACGATCCTCGGGCGCATGTCCTGCTGTCGCAGATCCTGTTTGAACAGAAGCAATACGACGCCGCTGACGCGCATGCGAAACGGGCTCTGGAGATTGACCCGCATCTGGTTCAAGCCCATCTGCTGCATGGACAAATCGAAGGACAACGGGGCGATGGTGAGAGCGCGACCGCGTCGTTTTTTGAAGCGTTGTCGATCGATCCACACGAGTCGAAATCGAGGTTTCTCGCAGCCCGGCAGCTTTACATGAACGGGTCAGGAGACCAGGCGGCCCCGATGCTCCGCCGGCTGATTGAAGAATCACCGATTTGTGGTGAGCATGCGGGGGAAACCTGGTGGCTGTTGGGACGGTGTTACGCCGACCAGGGACGGTGGCGCGACGCGGCCCAGGCGATGGCGTCGGGGATTGAATTGCGGGAAGCGAGCGGAACCGACTGGCGTGAACTGGCGCTCGTGCAGTTCCAGGCGGGGGAGATGCAGGCGGCCCGCAGTTCTCTCGCGCTCGCCCTAAAACTCGCGCCGGGAGACCCGGATTCGCAATCGTTGCGGAAAGCGATCGAACAGGCGACCAGTCCCCCCATCCGCCTGACGGAAGGGGATGATCGTTCGACGAATCTGGTTCCAAACGCCGAAAAATGAAGCCGTTGTCAATTGTGCTTCGCGCGGCGGAGAGTGCGACGCTTCATCCGAGTCGCATTCGTCAGGACGCGCCGGACGACGACCGCTTCCTGACGGGCGCGGCTCTACGCAAGCTTGGGGCTTTCAGTCGGGTTCTGTTTCGACGGCCAATTCCCGGTGCGGAATCGCAGTGGCGGCCCCCCGCGTCACGGACCTATAATCCATCATCGTTCGCACCGCGTGGGTGCGATTCTGTGCGGGAAGCCCTGTCATGACCGTCCATATCGCGCGCCCCGATGTTGGCACCCTGGTGTTCCGGCTCTACTGCCGGTCGATTCACCCCGAGTTGCTGGCCGTCTACGCGCGCAACACCATCCGCCATAAGAACTGGTCGGCAGAACTCTCGGTCTGTCAGGCTGGGCATCTGGTGAGTTTTCGACACCAAAAGGGGATGCTGTGTGAGGTGGCGACCAGTGGTGAAACGCCACTGCCCGAGGGGCGACAAGTGATCGCGCGACGGTTGCGCGGTTGCCGAAATGAGTCGGTTGAACACGACGGCGGCATTCTGTACCACGTCAGCTATCAGGTCGAGCATCTGGAACCCGAGGTGTTTCTGCATCTCCACGAGGAATTGCTGGTGGACAGCGCCCGGGCTCATGTCTGGCACCAGTTCCCCAGCAGCAGCCGTCTCGCCCCCAGTCCGCTGAGTCTCATCCAGACCGAAGTCCGCTCCAACAGCCTGCTGGTCCACGCGTTTCATACATTTCCCGACAATTGCGCCGTGGTCAAGACGCAGTCACTGTTTGAAATCTGATGCGCGCCTCCACCGCGTTGAAGCAGCGTGTCTGTCTGGCGCTGGCCGCGGTGTATGTCGTTGTTTCGCTTGGCTGGCTGGGGGTCAACCTGTTGGGAACCTCCCCGGGCGGGAAATTCGGGTACTTCTTCACGTGGGACATGTTCCCGCATTTTCAAACCGAATCGGTACGTCGGGTGGCGATCGGACAGACGCGTGCCGGGGCGTTTGTGCTGCTGCATCCGTCGGACAGGCAACAGTTTCGCGAAGGGGTCGCCGGTGATCTCACCCGGGTGGACCTCGATCGCGGAGGGAGGTATTTCCGCACAATCGTGGAGCGGGTCCGACAAGAGACGCAATCCGAACGACGATCCGATCCGCTAGTCAGAGTTCTTCTTTTTGAACAATTCTGGCCGGCCAAATTCAATCTGTCCGACCGCGATTACGAACGCTGGATGGGGTCGCCGAAACCGTTCGAAGGAATCGGGCCACCCGCGACGACGGATCGGAGGCTTACACCGGAAAACGAAGCGACTGGGCAGGCATCGGTGGTACGGTCGATTGCCGACCCGCCTGCCGGTGTTCCCCGCGCCACCTGGCGATTGCGACTGGAATACACAGTGGATGAGTCAACCGAAATGGACGAGTCCACGAGCCAGGGGACGCCGCGATGATTGACTGGTGGCAGCGTCCCGAATCATCGCGGGTCATGGCGCTGATTCGCATGGGCGTGGGATTGCTGGTGCTGTACGACGTCCTCACGACGTGGCGGTACACGGTCGAACTCTACTCAACTGCGGGACCGGCCGCGCCCATGTTCGCACTACCCGTCGAGCTGCCGGCCACCATGAATTTGCCGACACCAGATCTGTCGGACTTGGCTCATCGGGCGACTGGGGAATTCCATCCGACGGGAGGCGCGATTCCGAGTCCGCTTGTGGCCGTCATCGCGCAATCACTCTTGATCTTCACCTCGCTGTGTGTCGTCGTTGGCTGGCGAACGCGAATCAGCCTGCTGCTCACATTCCTGCTGATCGCGTGGCTGCGTCCGTTGGATGTCTCCTGGACATTCTCCAAATACACCGTGATCTGGCTGCATTTGCTGGGAATTCTGCAACTCTCGGGTTGTGGAAACTCGTGGGGACTGGATGCGGACGTGAACGCGACGAGTTCAGTACCGGCGAACTCCGCGATGGCACGACGGCTGATTCAATTCCTGCTCTGCCACATCTACTTCGCGTCGGCCGTGACGAAGCTCAAGTCCTCCTGGTTTGTCGGGGGCGAACTCCTGCAATACTCGCTCCTCGATCGGGGCTGGGGTGGAACCGCTTTGGGACAGTCCCTGGCGACTTCCAGTTTCGCCCTGCGCGGAATCAGTCTGGCGACAGTGTTGTTCGAACTGCTGTTTCCGTTCCTGATCTGGGTTCCTCGTTTTCGATCGACCCTGCTTGCGGTGGCCGTCACCTTTCACCTGGGGATCTGGGTGACGATGAACGTCGGGCTGTTCTCCCCGACGATACTGGTACTGCTCTTGGCATTTCTGGAACCGAACCGCATGGACCAGATCGCGAGCCGCTGGATCCGCGCGTCGACCGTGTCTCTCCCGACCCGTTGGCGAACGCGATGTCGCAACGCCTGGATGTATTCTGCCGTCGGCATGGTGATCACGCTGGCGGGAGTGGCGATTCAATGGGAATGCGACTGGTACGGAGTATTTGGACGTCGCTCCCTGCGGCGATTACCGCATGTGCCGGCAGAGGTGGTCAACTCGATGCGCATGGGGCGAAAACCCGCGCTCGAAGATTTTGTTCATCGCGTCGCGTGGGGAACCTGGCGTGGAGAACGGGATGTGTTGGGAGACGCGCGACGCATTCCGATCGGAGGGAGGCTGCATGTACTGGTTCAATTCTCAGTACCCCATCCGGCGGTTCGGCTGGAAGGAGTGTTGATCGCACCGGATGGCCGTCTGGCGGCCCGATTTGAACATCAGATCGACCCCAGCCACTCGTATGCGATTAACGGTTTTGAGTTGACCGGGGAATTTCCTACGGGGACAGCCAGGGTGATTTTACAATTGGATGGATACGAGTTCGCCGCTCGAACATTTGAGATATTCGATCCCTGAACGGTTATCCTCCACACCACGAATCGATCGCGGCGAACTCCGCGACTCGCTCAAAATAGACCACAGATTTATGTCGAGCCGCGCACGTCTGAAAACGGTCGAGGGTGACCGCATTCTGACGGGCGCGGTTCGGGTTCCCAGTTGTATTTCCACCGTGCCGGAATTTACGCACTCGACGGGCCGCCTTGCAGCTTCTGCAACTCAACCGCCTTGGCCGCCCGCAGCATCTGCAACAACTTGCGAATCTGCGCCTGCACTTTCGGCTGCTGGTTGACCACGAGGAGGCCGTTGTATTCCATGATGGTACCGCTGCCGCCGTTGGTCGACCAAGTTTCTGAGGCGACGGTCTGGGTGATGAGTTCCGCGAGACTGTGGGTTGAAAGCGGCAGTGGGTTCGCTGTTCCGGCGAGGCTCGCCCCCGGAGCCGATCCCGTTCCCATGCCAGGCGCCCCCGCCATGCCGGACGCCCCCGCCATGCCAGACCCCGCCATCGTGCCGGCGGAGCCTCCCCTCAGGTTTCCTTGTTTCGGTGCGCGATCTCTGAGGGCGGCGACTCCCCCGTCCTGGTGTTGGGCGTCGACTCGCAGCGCCAAATCTTGGACCGGATAGACCGCCAATTCGTTGGATTGACCCGCGCCAACAATTCGCACCACTCCGTCCCGAATGGTAAAGGAGAGATCCCGTTCTTCCAGCAGGAGTTCCAGCACGGCCCGCGCTGGAATTTCACGGTATTCCAATTTCAACACGACGTCTTCATCGGGAATCCACCCGTTGTCGATTACGCTTTTCGACACCAGGATGTCGACTTCGACCGTGGCACCGACATACTTCACGGCATCCTGCAGTGGCACGTTTTCCAGTCGTACCTCGATCAGTCGCTCGAGCCGTCGTTCGACTTCCGCGTTCCCATCGGTCCCCGGGTCGCTTGCGTCGGCGGATTTCGCGGCAACGGGCGGTGTCGTTTGCGCCTGAACGATCGCCGTCAACGGCGCGTTGTGTGATTGGGGCAAAAAGGCCGCGACGGCGAGCAACAGGGCGGCGGCGGCGATGGTCGTTCCAGTAGTGATTCGCATGAGAAGTCTCCGGTGTTGTAAACGTGTGACTTGATTGAAATTCCCCGACAACTCAACAGCGTCTCCAAAATCGGACAGGGCGATGCGGACCGCGTCCTCCGGTGACAACCCTTCCGCCAGCAACGCGTCTTTGCGGGCTTCGTAGTGGTCACGCAATTCGTCAAGCAGCTCACGCCGCTCTTTCTCCTTCAGCCGCAATCGCTGTGTCACAACCCGCAGCAACTCTTCAAAATCCGGTTCGGTCATTGCAGTCACTCTTCACGGTCCAGTTCAAGCCGGGCGAGGAACGGGGTCAATCACCCGGGCGAGAAGCGCCCGAATGCAATCGGCGTACGACTGCCATTCACGCGCCTGCTGCGTGAGACGGTTCCGTCCTGCGTCAGTCAGTTCGTACCACTTTCGGCGTCGTCCCGTCGTCTCATCCCAACGACTGCGAATCCACTCTTCCGACTCCAGGCGGTGCAGCAACGGGTACATCGTACCCGCCTGCAATTCCACCAGGCCGCCGCTCGCCTGCTGTAACTCCTGCTGCAGCAGATAGCCATACTTTGAGCCACCCGCCAGCACCGAGAGTACCATCAGGTCGAGACTTCCTTTCATCCAGTCCGAATTCGAAGAACTCTTCACCACCACCTCCGAGGAATAGATAGATAGTCAATATATAGACTGGCGATATGTCGAAGTCAAGAGCGACACCCTCGCTTCAAACCGTTCGCACCTCGCTCGAGTTTGCCCCCCCGTCGTGGCTTCGCCTCTTCGCCGCGAACCGAATCAGTCATTCCTGCTCCAACTCCAGACTCTGCCCCACATCGAGAAACGCCGGGAGATCGACGTCGTCGGTTTCGATCAACTGCCGTTCCGACTCCAATTCTGGGTGTCCCCCGAGTGACTCCAGTGTGAATTCGAGTGTCTCACCGGCCTTTGGCTCGGCCCCCTTCACCGGTCGGCCGTCAAGCAATCCCCACCGCGCAACGAGGATTCTCTTCGTTTGCAATTCACCCCGCAGGACTTCGGTAATGTCGACGTCGTGCAGGATCAGCGCCCGGCGATAGGGGGCGATCGCTTCCATCGTGGGAATTGGGGTCGCTTGCCGGACTGTCCCACGGACTTTCCACTGCGGTAGCGGCCGGCGTTGAGTGAGGTCGGCGACGAGCCGTTGGTAATCAGCCGCGAGGACCGATTTGTCGGTGGAACGGTCCTCCAATCGAACCCGTTCAATCCGTCCGCGCCAACCGTCGCCGGTCGGTTTTTCCGATCCAAACCGCAGCTCGGCTCCGTTCCAGCGCGCCGGGCTGGCGAGAGCGGTCCGTTCCCTCCGTACCAGATCTCCCTGAAACCAGATCCGCAATTCGCCCGCCTGATACGAGATTGTCACGGCGTGGGGCCGAGCGCCCCCCAAGTCTCCGACGGGGAACTTTGTCGGTCGTCCCTTTTCACCGGGAGGGAGCCGCAGGTTGAGTCGTCGGCCGTTCTGTTCCACAACCAATAACGCAACTCCTTTTGTGTCCACGATCGCCACGACAGCGCCGACGCCCTGTTTGCCGATCGACTCGGGGGTCATGACGAACGAGAGTGCGTATTGACCGGTGGAGTCGCATCGACTCAATCCCGCCGGCGCGGCACCACTCGCGACAAACATCCCGCCGCGAAGGTGCATCGCGAAGTGTCGATCAAATAGAACCGCCCCGTTGGGTACGACCTGGCACGATTCCGGAACATCACCACTCCCGCCGACCTGGTTTTGCGAGCGGGCGTCGCGCCAAACAAAGACCGTGTGCGAGAGATCGCTGGTCAACTCAGCGGCTTGCGGCGACAACGGGTCTCCCGCGATCTCCCCGGGTACACTGCTCTGTTCACCCCCCGCGATCCACAGGTCGGGGTGAAAGTCACCCCGGGTGTTGGAAGTCGCCTGCAACCAAGCTTCCACCTTGTCGAATTCCGGAGAAAGCCGGCCGATTAAAACTTCAACTTTGGGGCCACCCCCCGAAATGAAGTTCAATGCCCCCTTCACCGCATACGGACCCGTCAGAGTGAGATAGCGTACGTGGTTTGACCAGCGGGGATGAAACACTTCGTGCCCATCCATCCCCGGGGCGGCGTTGAGATTGATGACCCACTGGCGGTTTGGGTCATTTCCCCGCAGTTGCCAGTTTCGATGGGGACCATCGAAGACGGCACACAGGCCGCTGTTGTCGGGGGCCAGCGAGGCCCAGCAACCGGTCGCCCGCTTCTTCCACTTTCCCCGGGTCAGGTCAGCGACCCCCGCGTCGGGCCAGGGGAACTCCCCCGCGGCCCGCGACCCGTCGGCCGACAGTTGGAAGTTGTCCGGACCGATCTGTGTCGCGTCCCACACTGGTTCCGACTTTGACGGAGCGTCAATCCGCGTTCGGCGGACCTGTTTATAGATGTAGTTCTCAAGCGGTTTGTTGCGGGTCCCGTGATAGACCCAAGTCGTCCCGTCGACCGGGTCGGCCCAAACGTCGAGCGCGAAGCCGGCACACAACTCGCGTGACTCTCCACTCCGCCAGTCCACAACAAACACCTTCCCTGCGAAGTGGTCGGAATAGACCACCGCCGACCCATCCGGAGTCAGTAGCGGCTTCGCGTAGTTCTGAATCGCCGTTCGAAGCGCGCGTTCCCCGAGACCGTCGCGCGAGTCGAGACCCATCAGCCGGAGTTTCCTGCCCCGTGCCAGCGTGTCGTCCTGGGCGTCGCCTTGATCCTGCACCCAGACCAACCGGGAATGTCCCCCGGTGAACGCTTCCAGTCGATCTCCCGCGTCGTCCGCCAAGACGGGTGTGGTGACCGACACAAACAGGAAAATCCTTGCCATCGTCACGACCAGTCCGACGATTGGCCGACGGACGATGGGCCTGAGCAGCCAGTGGACTGTCGGGAGGGACATGGAAACGTGACCTGGGGGTTGATTAGGGCTCAACGCGAACTGGAAGAACTGCCGTATTCAGCATAATCGTCACGCGGCACTCCCGTATGTGTACATGGGTGTATATTTTGTGGCAAAAGAACTTGCCTTTCGACACCTTTGTGGTATTCTGAATAAGATGGGTTTGGTTTGGCGACTGCGGAGTATGGATAAAGTCGCGGCGATGGACCTCAAGACGAGGGGGACCGGGCGGTTGGGTAAAACCGCTCGACGTCTTGCAAGCCATACCAAGTTTCTACTTCTGTGGTTCGCACTTCTGAGGTCTACACATGGCGTTTGTCTTCTGGAAGCCTTCGGTTTCGTTTCTGTCATCGCTCGTCCGGCGTACTCGCGACCCCCGGCCTGCCGCTCGGCAACGTAACGGATTCTCTCTTCGCCTGGAACCGCTCGAATCGCGAGTGCTGCTGGCAGCGACCAATGTCGATGCCAAGATTCTCGGTGGAAGCCTGTTTGTCACCGGTTACACCTTCGGCAATCGCGACGTAACCATCTCGACCGATTCGAATAACCCGTCGAACTTCCTGGTGACACCTGGGGCCAACACCACGGTCAACGGCTCGATCAACCCCGCCAGTTTCAAATTCAGCGACGTGCGGTTCAACGTCTACGTCGACTTCCTCTCGAGCTTCACGGGGTTTGAGCGGTCGGTCGTCACGATCGACAGCAAGGGAGCGACGTTGCCCGGCAGCGTCATCGTCACCCTGCAGGGGAGCGGCGGCGACACCTTTCTGATGAAAGACAGCTCGGTCCGCGGATCGGTCGTGATCGCCTCACTTGCCGGTGATGACACGATCGAGCTGCAGAATGTCCTGGTGACGAGTGCCACCACGGTGGACACGAGCCTGGGGCGAAACGTGACCACGGTCAAGAACTCCACCTTCACACTTCCCGCGACGTTCAACGTCGGTCCGTCGGGAAACAGTGTCCTGAATGTCGATGATTCGACGTTTCGCAGCACGTTTGTGACGGTCTCCGCTGGCCAGAACAACCTCGTCAACATCGAACAAAACACCGCTCTTCCCGGAGCGACCAACTTCAACGGTCTGGCCCAGTTCAGCTTCGCGGGTGCCCCCGTCGCCGGCGGTGGGGGAACGTTGCTGCTGAGTACCGCGAACGCGAACACCAAGACCAATTTCAATGGTCCCTCGGTGATCTACGGCGCGACGATCGCCGGCTCGGCGGCACAGACCTCGTTCGCTCAGAGACCCACGCTGATTCTGTCACGATTCGCGGCGATCGACATCGTCACGACGACGCTGCCCGCCTGGACTCAGAACCTCCCTGGCTATTCGCAGCTCATCTCAACCAACGGTGGTTTCGGACCGCTGCAATTCTCGGTCAGCGCGGGAGCGCTTCCGACCGGCCTCACCCTCAATCCGACCAGCGGGTTGATCTCGGGGACGCCGACCGCCTCGGGGGTCTCCAACTTCACCGTGAGGGTGGTTGATGCCAACGGCGGTACCGACACCCAGGCGTACTCGCTGACGATTAACGCCCCGGTCCTGATCACCACCACCACTCTTCCCGCCTGGACTCAGAATTTCGCGGGCTACCTCCAACCTGTCGTCGCCACTGGCGGAACCGGAGCATTGACGTACAGTCTCTTGACCGGCACGATTCCGACCGGGCTGACATTGAATTCGGCAACCGGTGTTCTGAGTGGTACTCCGTCCGCCGTCGGAACATTCGCCTTCACGGTCAAGGCGACCGACACGATTGGCGCGTCGGATGACCAGGCGTATTCCGTGGTCATCAATGCCCCAGTTGACATCACGACGACGACTGTGCCGAATGGAACATCGGGGACGAGCTACAATCAGTCGATCGCGACTGTTGGGGGAACTGGTGCCAAGACGATCTCGGTCGCCTCGGGAACCCTCCCCGCAGGGCTGAATCTGGTCGGTGCCACGATCACCGGCACCCCCACCGCGACGGGGACGTCGGTGTTCATCCTCCGGGCGACCGATACGGTCGGTGCGTTCGACGAGCAGGCCTACAGCATCACGATCAATTCGACTTTGAACATCACGCCGGCGTCGCTGGCGGATTGGACGGTTGGCAAGTCGGGATACAGTCAGGCGATCGCGGCCACTGGCGGAACCGGGGCTTCGACGTTCGCCGTCACGGTGGGAACGCTCCCGAACGGACTGACGCTGGATCCCAACACCGGCGTCTTGAGTGGCACACCGACCGTCGCGAATACGTTCAACTTCACGGTGACGGCTACCGATTCGGTGAGCGCGACCGCGTCGAAGGCGTATACGGTGGTGATCAATCCCGCCATCGTCGTGACTCCCGAGTCACTGCCCAACGCGACGCAGAACCAGCTCAACTACAGCCAGACTCTCGGAACCACGGGGGGCACGGGTGCGAAGACATTCGCGGTGACCAGCGGCAATTTGCCGACCGGCATGAACCTGAATTCCACGACCGGCATTCTGAGCGGCACACCGACCGTCGCCAATACCTTCAACTTCACCGTGACGGCGACCGACTCAGTGGGCTCGACGGGGGCAAAGGACTACACGATTATTGTCGGCGCGGCGGTGAACATCACAACCGCGACCCTGTCGAACTGGACGCAGAATTTCGCCGGCTACAGTCAACAGGTGGTGGCGAACGGTGGTACGGGAGCGTTGACCTACACGGTCGCGAGTGGCGCATTGCCGAACGGATTGAATTTGAATCCGGCAAACGGGGCGGTGACCGGAACACCGACAGCCGTGGGGACCTTCGCCTTCACGATTCGAGCGACGGACACCCTGGGGGCGTTCGCTGCCCAGAACTTCGCGGTGACGATCAGCACGCCGTTGAATATCACCCCAACTACATTGCCAAATGGCTTCAGTTCGCAACAGTACCAGCAGTTCATTCTGGCGAGCGGTGGAACGGGGACCCATGTGATGAGCCTCAGCAATGTCGTGAATAACTTCGCGAACATTGGCATCAACATCATTGGTGACATCGTTCAGGTGTTTGGCCAGTCTGATGTCGCCGGGTCCATTTCGTTCACCGTAACCGCGACCGACACCGTGGGTGCGACCAGTTCGCGCGACTACACGGTCAACTTTGTGTAGTCCGGTTTCGAACGAAGCACACTCCGGCAACCGCCCGTGACCGGCTGAGTCCTGGTCACGGGCTTCCATTTCGCGATCGCGTTACAGACGCCGGTTTCCAGCCTTTCGCTTGGGAACCGGCGTCTCCCGTTGCGCGGCTCGGGATCAATATCGCACATTCGTAAGTTTCGACCCGTTTTGTGGATTTTTTTTACCTCATCCAGTTCAATTCCCAACCCGTAAGTCCCAGTGTCTTGAAAATGCGGTGGTTGGTCAGTCTTTGTGTGGTGTGCGGTAGTCGGACGACCAATGGGCTTGCGGATTATCGCCCCAACATCGTGTTCCTGCTCGCCGACGACCTGGGCTGGAATGGACTCTCGGTGCCGATGCACCCGACCGTGGCCGAGTAGCTGAGAACCGCGGACAAATGGCAAACAGAATGCCATCGCCGCCATTACTGAGGATCTCGACACCGGCGTCGGACGGGTTCTGGATGCGATAGATCGGTTCCATCTCGACGACAACACCTATGTGATCTACATGTCGGATAACGGGTCCGGCGGAGGCAAGAAGGCGATCTTCGACGGCGATCTGAAAATGGTACAATGGAGATGGGCCTTCACCCCCGGAGCGTGGAAAGCGCGCCCACAGCAACCGCAAGCCGCCGAGGCCGACGAACAGCCAATGACAAACCGCCATGTGATTTCGGGTGTAGCGATCGTGGTCCTGGTTCTGACCGCGCGCCAGGGCGTCTTCGCCCATCCCGGGCGCTCTCATCGCAAGCCGGCGTCGGGTTCGTCGCGAGTCGAGTCTGCAAAACCACAATCGATTCCGACGGACGCGCAGTCCGCGTCGCAATGGATCTTCCGCGTACTCTCCCTCGACAAGGATTCCGCCATGGATCCGCTGGCAGTGAATGACTTGCCGATGCTTTTGGCGCAACGCGAAGAGCGGAACGCGAAACCAGGGGCAGACGGGATCCCCGAAATGGCCCGGGCCTTCGCGGCGTTCGTCAAAGCCAAAGCGGTCGCCACCCGCTGGGACGAAAACTACTTCTATGTCGAGTCCAACGGGCTTCCCGATCACCGTATGATGGTCGGAATCACGGCCTGGCAACAGCAGGTGCCATTGCCTCAGAAATACACTGGGGAAAACGCCTGGCGGATTCCCCTGCGCCCGGTCCCCGCGAAAAAGCCCCAATCCACCAAGGGGAATTTTCTGCGGGGAGCGATCGCCCTGGCGGCGAACGGAATTCCCATTTTCAATCCGCTGAACAATCGCGGCGATGACGCCTATCTGTTCGGGGAACTCGACGAATTCGGCGGGCATTGCGGTCGGGCCGATGATTACCACTACCATCTTGCCCCCGTCCATCTGCAAAAGGTCGTGGGGCAGGGGAACCCGATCGCCTACGCACTCGACGGATATCCGATTTACGGTTACGAAGAACCGGATGGTTCAAAGGTGGTCGGGCTGGACTCCCTCAACGGACACAAAGATGCCGACGGGAATTACCACTACCACGCCACAAAAAAATATCCGTATCTCAATGGCGGATTCTTTGGTGAAGTGATCGAGCGGGAAGGGCAGGTTGACCCACAGCCGAGAGCCGAACCGTTGCGTCCCGCGCTGCAACCGATGCGCGGTGCGACAATCACCGACTTCGTCGAGTCGAAACCGGGCAGCTTTCGTCTGACGTATGAAGTGGGCAAACGCCAGGGGACGGTCAGTTATACGCTGGCCGATGACGGATCAGCGAAGTTCGAGTTCGTGGACCCGAGCGAAAAAAAGACGAGCGAGACGTACACGCCGCGTCGACGTGGGCCGGGAGGGAATGACCGTCGCCCACCTCCGCCCCCCCCACGCAAAGGGGAAAAACGCGGTGCCCAAGACGACCGCCGTCCCACTCCCCCCGAAGAGGATCGCGCCGCCGTGAAAGGTCGTTCCTCGAAAGGGACGAAGCCCGACAGAAAACTCCCCCGGCTGACGCTGAAGAGTTCCTCGGTCGACGCGCGGGGATTTTTATCGATCGACTGCACGTGTGATGGGGCGGGTCGATCGCCGGCGATTGAATGGAGCGACGCGCCCGCGGAAACGAAATTCTTCGCGATCAGCCTGTGGCATACCGCCCCCGACCAGGAGAAGTCGTACTGGCTGGTCTACGACATTCCCGCCGACGTTTTGAAACTCGATACGAACTCCAAGTCGGTCGGCAAACTCGGACTCAACGATCGCCGACGTGCCGAGTACGATCCGATGTGCTCGAAGGGACCGGGGGTGAAGACGTATCACCTCACGGTCTTCGCGCTCTCCGCGGAGCCGGATTTCGGGCGCGAAAAACCGAATCGAGCCAGCCTGTTGAAAGCGATTCAGAAAATCACGGTGGCCGAGGAGACCTTGGATTTCAAGTACGAGCGGTCGGGTAGTTGAATGAAAAAAGCCCCGGCTTTCGGGGGAAAGCCGGGGCGTGCGTCGTTGAGGATTGCGACGTGTGGTCAAGGGGCACTCGCAGTCCGTCGGCGCTTCCGACCGGCACCTGCGATGCGTTCAGGCGAGCCGCGGAGCGTCTCGCCTACAAAACTCCCTAGAACACGTCGAGAATCATGGCATGCCCCTTATGCCAGGGGTGGCCCATCATGTAGAAGTTGTGCCAGTTCGAGTTGTAGACCGGAATCTGGCGTTCCTGCGGGTAGCGGTAGTACAGGTTGTCGTACTGGACCGGAGCCCGGAAGTTGTGCGGATAGTAGACGTACGGGTAGTAGTAGAACCGGCCCCAATCGTAGGGCTGTCCAATGGGGGCGGCTTCCGCCTTCGTTGGCGCGCCAGCCATGACGCCCAAAATGAGCGAGAGGCAGGCCAGGGCTCCCAAAATCTGTTTGCGGACCATGACAATTCCTTCCGTGAATCTGTCCAAAGCTGGGTCGAGTTCGCAGCGTCGGCAACGGGCTGCGGAGCCGGTTGCGCCTGCCCTATTCATCGGACCGCGACAATCCGTTACAACAGGAATCCTCGGCATGTCGGGCCGATTCGGCATGATCGGCAGCCACGTCCGGGTGTTTTTCGTGTTTCGCAAGATGTTGCCTTAAAACAGGTTGCGAAACATCCATTCTCAAGTGTCAAACTGTAACGGGCATTCCGTGCGGTCAATTCGAGAGATTCAGAGGCAAGTCCTTCTCTGACACCTCTTTCACTGACAAATCTCCAAAGATCGCACGGAACGATTTTCCGCCACGCGGCTTGTACCAGGCCACGATGCGGTCCGCCTCACCCACTTTCACGTCGGCACCTACATAGTGGAAGCTGTTTTCGACGGCGTGATCGTCGACGAATTGCCGAACGGGAGACCGGAAAATCTCCCGCAGTTTGAATTGGTCATGGAGTGCGATCAGCTCCTGTTCCGCCGCCGTTTGGCTGGCCGCCTCTTTCAGGCACGCGGCATTGAACTTTTCGCTGTCAAACGCCACGAACGGCGAATCGGGAAACTGGTTGTCGTTGAACCGGGCGGCCGCTCCCAGGTAGGCGATGATTTCTGCTTCGGACAGCGTTGGTTGCGGCTTTTTCTCAAACGAATACCCGGCCGGAGGCTCGATGCTGAAGTCTGCCAACTCAAGTTTCGGATTCAATACAATTTGATGTTCCAGAGCGGCCATGGGAAACATGGTGGACCATTCTTTCTCGGCGGGGTTCTCACGATCCGCGGCGGTCTCGGGATCGAAATTCCCGTCATTCGGGAAGAACAGCCCCACAAACTGTTTCGATTCGGCGTCAAACAGGAAGTCGTGTCGCGCGTATCCCTGGTCATCTCCCTTGGAGATGAAGGCCCGCACGATATTGGCGGAGTGCCCGTCGACATTCCGCTGCCCTTTCAGGGCGACGGACTTCACCGGAAGAGTCTTGCCGACCAGTCGTTCCCGCAGCGCGTCTCCCACCCAGGCGAACGGACCACGGACATCCGGCCGACCGACCGGGGGCGACAAAACCGCGGTCTTCGCAACCAGGTCGAGCCGGAGCATTTTACCAGAACGGGCGTCGGTGATTTCCACGACTCGGGGTGTGCCGGCCTCGTCGAGAATGGTGTCGCGGTACAGGCCAGGATGGCGGTACGCATGCCGACGCTCTTCCTGGCGCAACCAGGTGCGCTTGCCGTCGGCGCTGGTGATGCGCAGGTAATAGGTCGAAGTCCAGGAGATGCCCTGAACTTCATCGACACCGGGAATCGTACCGGCGAACGCGCTTCGATCGAGATTTCCACCGGGCCAGAACCACAACAGACCACAGGCGATCAGCGCGGACGCGGCGAGCCATTTCCAAGGTTGCATGAGTGTCTTTCGAACAGGGGGGTTGGGCGACGTCCCGCGGTGCGGGGCTGGTTTGTCGAGAGCGGGTATGAGCGCGGCGAGAGCCTCTGGGTGTTTTGAGCTCCAGTCGGCGAAATCGGGAATGGGGGGTTCACCCAGCCCGGCCCGAAGGCGTTGTTCCCAGTCGGAATGATCTGAGGATTCGTTCATTCGTCAGCTCCTGTTTGCATGGGGGAATCCAAAACCAGTGCGAGTTTGCGGCGGGCTCGTTGGAGTCGACCGTGAACGGCGTCAGTCGACACATCGAGAGTCTGGGCGATTTCCGCGTGAGAGAGTCCGCTGAAGTAGTGCAGCAGAACGACTTCGCGCGCGTCGTCGTCCAGCGTCCACAACGCTTCGCGAACCTGAAGACGCAGCGTCGCCAGCGCGGGGTCGCTGACAGGCTCTTGATCTTCAGTGAGTGGCGCGTGATTCGATTGACACTCCGCCAATCGCGTCGCCGTCCGACGACAGATCGTTCCCAACCATTGAGTAAAGCGATTTTGGTCCTTGAGCGTTGAAAGCGTTCGGCAGGCGACGGCGAACGCTTCCTGCGCGGCATCTTCGGCCAGATGGCTGTCCGAGAGCCGGCTGCGGGCAATACCAACCGCCAGCCGATAATGCCGACGGTAGAGTGTGCCAAAACTCGCCAGGTCACCGACGCAAGCCGCTGCAACTAGTTCCGCGTCTGACCGTTCCAAACGAAGTTCACTTTTGTTCTGAGTTTGGGGAAAGTTCCAACGTCGAAGAGTTAGTGGGGATTCGAGGAGCGAAATGAGCGCGCGAGATGGGAGGAATTTTGTCGCGATCGAAAACCGGCATGGGGAGTTCTGGGTTGAAGCATCACCAAGACCGGCTACCCTGCGGGAATCGCGTTTTCAAGCCAGTCAATCACTTATCCGATACTCGGTTTTTCGGCCTACGATGCCTACGGTTTGACGGCAACCGTCTCAATGACCATCGACGTTCTTTCACCGAAAGACCTCCCCGCTGCGGCGGGGACGTCAAATGGACGCACGAGGGGCAGCCTCAGAGCGCCGCCCTCCATCGCGATCACCTGCCGCGCGCTTGGGCTGCCGATTGCGTCGCGCCGTCGAACCGACTCGCGTCAGCCATCGGGTCAATTGACACACAGTGAAGTGTACACTACGAAAATGTGGATGCGAAACATCACATTCAGCGCCGACGAACAATCGATCGCAGCGGTCCGGGCCGAGGCGGCTGCGCGCAAAATATACCTCTCAATCAGCTTTCTTGAGACTGGTTCACCCGGGACGAAATGACCGATGGATAGGTTTTTCTTTGAGCCAAAAATTGCCGAGAAACTGACATGAATTCCCCTCTCCGGCAACTCATTTCCATCTCGAGTGATCCGCTGCTGCCACCTTGGAATCCAGGTCGTACAGAGCAGTATCCCGAACTCGCGGGGATCCCCCACGAACTCCGGGTTTTACTTCACCTCAAAAATGGATTTCTGGCGCTGGAATCGGCGCTGCATGTGTATCCCATCGCGCTTCTTCGCGGCCGCGACGAGTTGGACCTGCTGGGTTGGAATGACCCGCAAGGCTGGCGCGGCGAATTCGGCGATCTGATTCCCGAGTCCTTGCTATTCTTCGCGCAGGACGCCTTCGGCAATCAGTTTGGCTACATCGATCAAAAGATAGTGACGTTCTGCGCCGAGACGGCGGAAATTGAACCACTCGCCAGCACGCTCGCCGAATGGGCGGAACTCGTGCTGGCCGAGTGGGATTCGCTCTGCGGTCACCACATCGCCAGGGAATGGCAATTGAAGAATCGACCACTCTGCGAAGGCGAACGGCTGATTCCCAAATTCCCCCTGGTCCTCGGTGGACAGTGGGATGTGGAGAACTTCTACGCAGATTCCATAGCCAACGCGATGCGGTTCCGTGGTTTACTCGCACGACAGATCGCGGACGTGCCGGATGGCACACCCATCAAAATCGTAGTCACGAATCCGCCGTAGACCGCCTTCGCTCACGATGAGAGCCAGAATCCCTCCGTCTCACTTGCGAAACAGCGGATCACCCGGATTTCCCCGCGAGAGCAGGTACGCCAGCAGATCCAGCACTTCGTTCTCGTTAAGTGGCTTGAGCAGATCCTTGGGCATCAGCGACGTGCCGGAGAGATGCTGTTCTTCGATCGTGTCCTTGGCGATTTCGATCGACTTTGTGGGATCCTCGGCGTCGGTCACCAGTCGAATGACTTTGCCGTTGTCTCCAATCAGCCGGCCGGTGTGCGTCTTGCCATCCTTCGTCGCGACGATCAACGCTTTGTACTGGTCCGAAATCACCTTGCTGGGGTCGACGATGGCGTCGGTCAGATCCTGCAACGTGAATCGTCCCGCCAGTTGAGTCAGGTCCGGGCCGGTCGCGCCCCCATCTCCGCCAAAGCGATGACAGATCACGCACCGTATCGCTGAGTACATCTGCTGACCGTTCTTGAAGTCGCGTCCCTTCAAGCCGGTTTCGGCCACCTTCAGGATCTCTGCGCGCGTCCAATCGCGGCCTGGTCCCGTCGGCTTCGGGAGTTCGGGAGCCTGGTACGGCTTTCGCGCCCCCAGTGCCTCGATCGCGAGCCGTTCGATGTCGGTCGCGTTTTCAAACGCGTCGCGGTCGATGTTCCGCAGGAAGCCCTGGTAGCTCGCACCGCCCGACCATTTCTGCGCCTTCGAGAACCACTGGAAGTACGACTTTCGTTCGTCGACGGTCCATCCGGTTTTCAGATTCCGCAGGGCGAACGCCAGGTGAATCTGTTCCATGTCGGGTCGATTCGCCATCATCGACGCGATCGCTCCGCCGTATCCACGATTGCGCTCGATCAACTCCTGCAGACTCGTCGAACCGGGCACGGGAGGTGCCCCGGGAATATATTTCGGAGTGATCTGATTCCCCGGGTCGGCGATCGCGTGAGTCGGCTCTGCCATCAGCAACGGCAGCGTCTTCGCGACAACATGCTTGGAATTCAGAGAGACGAGCAGATTACACAACTCCCGGTTGAGACCCGCATTCGCCGCGGGATAAACCGCTTCCAGCTTGGACACCAGACCGACGCGCGTCGTCTCCTCCGGTTCCCCCAGGCGAATGAGTACCAGCTCGAGCGCCCGCAGCCACCCGAGCTGTTGACCGAGCGACAGGTCGGCGAATTTCAGCCGATCGAGCGCCGTCAACAGCGCCGCCTGATCACTGTGTTCCCCCTGTCGGGCGAGCGCGATCGCTCCCAGAATGAGCGCGTCGGTATTCGACGATTTCAGCACCCGGTCGCGCCACAACTCCACCGGCTGGTTTTCGAGGGCCACCCGTGCCGCGTATGCGATGAACCGGTCGGCATGCGACAGAAACGGCCAGACCTGTTCCACCGTCGCCTTGGGATCCGCCGCGAGGCGATGCTGACTTTCGAGCTTACGCCGCAAGGAACGCAAGTCGGCACCCCGTTCTTCATGAGGGTTGACGGCGGCTGTCGATTCCTTGCCGACGTAGGTCACACGATACAGTTCCGACTGTGTCCCGCGTCCACCCACCGTGAAATACATTGCGCCATCGTTGCCCACGGTGTTGTCCGTCAACGGCAACGGCGTGCGCGAGACGAACTCCTCTTTCACCGCTTTGTAGCTCGCGCCATCGGGTTCCATGTGGATGGCGTACATCGTGCCGAAGGTCCAGTCGCAAATGTAGAGCGCCTTCTGGTACTTCGCGGGGAACTTCGTCCCATAGCCAAATTCGACACCCACGGGGGATCCGGGGCCGACATTGACCAGCGGGGGCAGACTGTCGAGGTAATAGGTCGGCCACTTGCCGGTGCCGCTCCGCCAGCCGAACTCGCTGCCGCTGGTGGCGTGTACGACGCGAGTCGGGCGGTACCAGGGAGATCCAAAGTCCCATTCCATGTCGGCGTCATACACAAACAGCTCGCCGTCCGCGTTGAACGCCATGTCGTATTGATTGCGATAGCCCGAACTGACAATCTCCCAGCCCATTCCTTCGGGATCCGTCTGCGCGACCCATCCACCGGGGGCCAGAATGCCAACGGCGTGACCGTTCGCGTCCCACTGACGGGGGAGCAACAGGTCTTCGTCCCAGTTCGTTGGCAGCCGACTGGCCATTCCGCCCGGAGCCTTCGTCTTCAGTTGTTCCTTGCGGGGGCCACCCATCGTCTGGGGATTGGCGTTCCGCTCGAGATCGAACGGGGGCAGCGTATGGTTTCCGCCAATCACGTACAACGACTTGCCATCGGGAGAGAGCCGCACCGCGTGGGGACCATGCTCGCCGCCGCCACGAAAATCCTTCAGCTTGACCACTTCGTCCAACTGGTCATCGCCATTGGTATCACGAACCCGGTAGAGTCCGTTACTGCCTCCATTCACCACGACATACAGACTCCCGAACGCCCAGACCATTCCCTGTGCCGACGAGATCTTCACGTCGAGGTGTTCCACCTTGGTGGGCTCTTTGCCCCCAATCGCTGGCGGAGTGATTCGACACAGGCCGAGTCCTCCCTGGTCACTGACAATCAGCCGGCCTTTGTCGTCTTTGGTCAGACAGACCCACGAGCCAAGTTCGTCTTTCGGAACCGTGAACAATCGCTCGACTTGAAATCCCATGGGGACATGAAAGTCGTCGCGTCCTTCACCCGTCGAACCGGAGTTCAAAAAGACATTGCCCCAAGGCGAATCCCCCAGGACGGCGACTTTCTTCGCCTTGGCCCATTCGGTCGCGTCTTTCTTCTCCGCGACTTCCCAGTTCTCATCAGTGATGAGATGCGAAACGGCTCCGTCGTCCGCGACGATCGCCAGCTTCAACACAAACGCCGCCGGCCCCCCGTCGTTCGCGATCGCCGCTGTCAGAACGTTTTCCCCGTCCCGCAGAAACTGAGAGACCTCGATTTCAATCGGCTCGGCCCATTCCCGACAAACCCCCACCCGTCGACCGTTGAGTTCGATAGTCGCCGAATTGTCGCAGGAGGCCTTCAACCAAGCCTTCTTGCCGGCGGGAGTGAATTTCCGTCGGACATGGTAATTCTTGTTCTGGTCAGCTCCCCAGATCCAGGTCGGAGTCGGCCCTTTGAGCAATTGTTCGCCCGCCGGTCTCCCGGGGACGGCCGGCGTCGCAGCAGCGCCAAACACCGGGGCGATTTCCGGAACCTGTTCGTACCGGCGGTCAGCCACTTTGTCGGCGGACCAGGCGGTTCCGAATTGGGTCAAACAAATTACGGCACCAACGGCACCGGTCAGGAGCGATCGGACGTTCACAGGTGGGCTACTCCAAAGTGCGGACTTTTCGGGCGGGGCTGCCCCGCGGGCGGATTGTAATCAACTGTTCCGATCGTTGGCGAGCCGGAGGACGATCGGAACCGCGACCGACCAACACATGAAGCTGGCCACGATCGGACCGTCACTGGCGGCAGCGTTCCTCACCCTAAGACGCGCGCGATCCCCTGACCCCAATTACGGCTTTGGTGCCGCGAGTTGTTTCATCGCCTCCATCTGCCCGTTCCAACTCCGCTCCATGTCTCGCACTTTTTCAGGATGAGATTGGGCCACATTGTGGGTCTCGCTGCGATCGACCGCCAGGTCGTACAACTCCCAAGGTTGACCCTTCGCCGCGACGAGCTTCCAGTTCTCCACTCGAATCGCCCGATTCCCTTCGTGCAGCCACCAGAGCGAGTCGCGCGTCACACTGCCGTCTTTGACAAACGCCGGCTTCAGGCTCTTCCCGGGGGAAGCCGGTACCGGAGTCCCCTCCCATTCCGTCGGGCGTGTCGCGCCGACCACATCCAGAACCGTGGGAACAACGTCCACGAGGTGAGCCGGGTTGGTGCGCAATTCTCCCCGTGCCGCGATCCCGCGCGGCCAGTGCATAATGAACGGAGTGCTGATCCCCCCTTCGTGAACCCAGGTCTTGTGTCGACGGAACGGAGTGTTGGCCGCCGACGAAAAACCAGGGCCGAGACAAAGATAACTCGCGGCCGAACCGGGAGGAGCCTGCGGATCGTGCCCCCCGTCACGGACCATCATCTCGGCACTCGCTCCGTTGTCGGAAGCGAAGAGAATCCAGGTGTTCTCAAACGCTCCCATGGACTTCAGTTGATCGAGAATTCTGCCGATCTCCCGATCCATTCGGTCGACCATTGCCGCGTGGATTGCCATTTTGGTCGCCTGAAATCGCTGTTGCACCGGATTGAGTTCCCCCCACGGCACTGGCCGATTGGTTTCCCCCGGTCCCAGCTTTTCCAGCGCTTCTGGAAAATGGTAGGGCGGGCCGACATCGCGTTCCAATGGCGACAGGCCGCGCGGAACGATCCCCATCGCGACCTGCCGGGCGTGACGTTCGAACCGCAATTCGTCCCATCCGGTGGTGTAACGATCGCGGTACCGGGCGATATCGTCGGCAGGCGCGTGCAGGGGAAAGTGGGGCGCGATGAACGCGACGTAGTGCAGGAAGGGACTGTCGCTGTGATTCGCCGCGTGGTCCTTCAGGCATTCCAGCGCATGGTCCGCGGTCGCTACTGTGGCGTAATACCCCGTTTCGTCTTTTTTCAGAGGGACGGCCACATCGTCAATCATGTTCCCGCGCGCGCTAAAGAAATTCCCCTGGTTGCGCATGTCGAGCGAACGATCGAAACCTCCCTCCAGCACTTTGCCATCGATGTGCCACTTGCCGGAGTGGTAACACCGGTATCCAAGCGGCTTCAGATAATCCGGCAGCAGACGGGCCCATTTGGGACGGGCTCCCTGGCTTCCCCCACCCAATCCGGGAAGCGCGTCGCGACGCACCTGTTGGGCGTAGTAGCCAGTCATCAGCGCGGCCCGGCTCGGCCAGCAGCGAGCCGTGTTGTACGCCTGGGTGAACCGCAACCCCCCCGCCGCCAGGGAGTCAAGATTCGGCGTCGCGATCTCGCCACCGTAACACCCCAGGTCCGAAAACCCGAGGTCATCGGCGAGTACGATCACGATGTTGGGCTTCTCGGCCGCCTCGCACGGCGCGCTGAGAAGTCCCGCGAAAACGCACACCAGGAGAACAACGCTTCGCATCGATCACAACCGCGAAAAAAGAGGTGGGGAGGAACAGGTGCAACAGCTACAGCATCCAGTGTTCGCCCATGGTCGCGCCGGCGTTACAGGCCAGATTGCCGCCGTCCATCGGAAACAACGATCCCGTGATCCAGGCGGAGGCATCCGACGCCAGAAAGACCGCCAGCCCGCGAATGTCATCGGGTTTGCCGAGACGTCCTGCGGGGATCCCACTGAGGAATCGGTCTTTCAGTGTCGGATCTTCCGCCATCCGCTTTTCCAGCCCCGCGTTGACCACCTGGGCCGGCAGAATCGCGTTCACGCGAACCCCCCGGGCGGCCCACTCGGTACTCAATTCCCGCGTCATCTGCACCACCGCGCCCATCCCCATACTGTAGGCGATATGTCCCCGTCCCATCGCCGTCACGCTCGCCAGCGAACCAATGCTGACGATGCTCCCCCGTCCCTGTTTCAGCATCCGCTTGCCCGCCTGCTGTGTGCAGTAGAATCTGCTGATCACCAGGTTGTGGATTGTAGTCTGCACATCGGCCAGCGAGATCTCCTCGGGCCGACCACGAACCGCCTCTCCAGCGACGTTCCCCAGAAAGTCGATCTGGCCGTACTCGCGATCGATCCGGGCGTACAATCCGTCGACCGCCGCGATGTTGGTCATGTCGCACACAGTTCCCACCGCCTGACCACCGGCGGCGACCGCGTCGGCGGCAGTCTGTTCGACGCCAGCGGCGTTGATGTCGACCATCAGCACGCGTGCTCCGGCAGCGGCGAGCGCCAGCGACATCGCCCGCCCCATTCCGCTCGCCGCCCCGGTCACCAGAGCCACGCGCCCCGTCAGGTTGAACATCTCATGCGCCATGTCGGTCAATCTCCTCAGTCGTTGGGAATCCGGAAATCCAGCTTGTCACAACGCTAAGCGACGGGAGACGCAATGTCCATATCTCGGCAGGGTCAGAACGAAATCACCTGCTTCCAGTTTTCGTAGATGATGCGGTGCAGCACTTCATCGGGAAAACGCGGGAACTTCGTCCCATCGACGATGTCGTTGACCTTTTTCAGGCCGGCGATCACCTGCTCCGGAGTCGCCGAGGGGAAATCGGAACCAAAAATCAGTTTGTGGTCGACCCCGTATTCCAGCGCGGTGATAAATGCCTGGTAGTGTCGCCACGGGCGGTAATGCAGTGCCGAGACGTTGCTGAACAGATTCGGGTGCTTGCGAATCAGGACGATGCACTCCGTCTCCCACGGATGCCCCATGTGGGAAATGATGATCTTCAGGTCGGGGCACGCGATCGCGATGTCTTCCAGTTGGATCGGATTCGCGTATTTCAGCGGGCCCGGGCGAACGAATGATGTCCCCTGGTGGATGTTGATCGGAATCTGGAGCTCTTCCGCCTTTTTGAACAGCGGCAGATGCTTTTTGTCCTGAGGATCCCAATTCTGATAGATCGGCGCGACCTTCAGTCCCCGCAGTCCCAGATCTTTGACGTAATGCACTAGTTTGTCGACGCAATCGACGTCGTTCGGATCGACCGAACACCAGCCGACGAACCGGTCGGAGTGCTTTCGGGCGAAGTCGGCGATCATCTCCTGCGGCACGCGAATTCCGCAGTAGGGAGCCCACAACCCGAAGACGATCACCTTGTCACAGTGAGCGGTCGCCTTCAGCAGCGCCTCGGGAGTCGAATCGAAGGCGTTTTTATACTTCTCTGCGCTCCCGGCGTAGTACACGTCGGGAGTGATCCGCATTTTCGCCTTCTTCGCCTCCCAGGCGAACTGCACGAACTCCTCTGACATGTGGTCGGGGTACCACATGAGGTTGGTGTGGGTATCGACAAGCATCATTCAAACCGTTTGAGCTGGAATTGGGCGGCTCGGTAGGAGGACATCGAATACAGGTTCGATTCCAGCGCCTTTTCGAAAAACGCCTGCGCCTTCTCCGGCTCCTTCGTCAGAATCGCCGCCTGTCCCAGAAAGAACTGGGCTTCGCACATCTTCTGTTTGCGTTCGAGGTCAGTTCCCTTGTCGGCCTCACGCAACAGTTCCTCGTCGGTCATTGTCCCTTCGCACATCTTGCACAACGCGCCGATCCAGCCGGTGGGGGGCTTGTCTTGCGCCATCGTGCGTTCGATCAGCGCCTTCGCCTCGGCATCACGACCGGTGCGCTGCAACGAGAGCCAGTACCACGGGACAATCCGCACGAGTTTGGAATCGACCCGCATCGCGCGGGCGAAGTCATCCGCCGCCTGACCAAACTGCCCGGCGCAGAATTCGGCGACTCCCCGTTCTTCGACGATGGAGGGATCATTCGGATTCGCGCGAACCGCCAGGGTCAAGTCGTCGAGCGCGCCGGCCACGTTCCCCTGGGCCAGCCGCGATCCACCGCGGAGCCGAATCGCCATGTTGCGCGTCCCCAGATCGGGGGCGAGCTTGGCAGCCTGCTGGAAATCACTTTCCGCCGCCTTGGCCGACTTCAGGTCAAACTGCGTGATGCCGCGATTGATGTAGCCGATCGCGAACTTGGGATCGAATTCCAGCGCTTTCGAAAAATCGGAAATCGCTCCTTCCATGTCCCCGTAACCCCGTCGGAAGTTACCCCGGTCGTTGTAGGCGATGACCGAATTCGGAAAACGCTGAATCGTCTCGTTGAACGCCGTTTCCGCTTCGTCTTTCTTGCCCAGCGAGCCGAGTGTCGTCGCGCGACGCAAGTGGGGGGCGAGCAACCGGGGAGCGAGCTGGGTCGCACGGGTGAAGTCATTCGCGGCGGCGCGCTGATCCCCCTTCGCGGCAAACGCCATCCCCCGCTGGTAATACAGATTCCCCTTCTCTTCTTCACTGAAGTTCTCGCTCGTCGGCTTGTCGAGCAGCGGGGTCACCCAGCGGATCGCGGTTTCCAGATGCTCCGGACGCTTTTCCATCTCGCCCAGCGCCGTCATTCCATAGATATACGGCACGTTCAGCCAGGGGAACTTGCCATTCCCGGCGGCCAACGCGCTGCGTGAGTCGGCGATCCCCTCGCGAATCAACTTTCCGTCGCGCGCCTGTCGCCCCAGCTCAATCTTGGCGCTCGCCCGCAAGTGAAACGCGACGTGCGGATTGTCGTCCTTGAACTGCTGCAGCAACTGGTTGCAAATCTCGACAACCCGCTTGTATTCGCCCCGCTGATACGCCTCATCCGCCTGACTTCGCAGCAGGTTCGCCCGTTCGTTAACGATCCCGTCTTCTTGTAAAAACGACGCCGTGCGAAACGGGACCGTCACGCGATCGGCGGCGCTGGCGCTGGCCACAACGCCACCCGCCAACAGGCCGCAAGCCAGCCAATGTCGTGCTTCATGCAACATCGCCCACCTCCAGTGTGAACAGGGAATCTGAGTGAGTTTCACTTAATATGCGACTTGCCTGCGGAATTGTAAAGGTCGTCCGCCTCAATAAATACGTCAAATTGTTGCCCAACAAACAACCTTCTCCCGCCTGCCTGAACGGAATAGATTACCTGAAGTACCCGGGTATCCACGCGCTCATTCGGTGCCCCGGTCAGTGACCGTTTCGGCGTCACCAGCGGCTCGACGCGCACGAACTTCAATTCGAACGGTTCCCCCCCTTTTCCCCGCAAGTACGCGGTCGTTTTCGACTCCTCACGAAATCGCGTGATCTCCTCTTCATCGATATTCACCCGCACATGAAGCGGGTCGATCCGCCCCAGAACCAGTAACGCCTGCCCCGCCCCCTGTTGAACGTATTCACCCCGCCGGACATTCAATTGCAGCACCGTTCCATCAACCGGTGCCGCCACCGTCAATCGCTCCAATTCCATCTTCTGCTGGGCCACTTCACTCTCGGCCCGCGCGACGGCGGCCCGCGCGACCACCTTGTCTGGCTCCCAGGCCCCCGACCGTAGCAGGTCATCGTCGGCGACCGACCGCGTGTGCTGCTCCCGTGCCATCTGCAACATTTGCCGTCGCGATGTCAACTCCTCCTCCGAGAGCGCCTTGCGTTCAAACAACTTCTCAGCCCGCGCGGTCCGAACCACCTCGTCACTCAGACGTGCCGCAGCTTCCCGCACCCGCGCCGAACTGGCCGGCAGCTCTTCTGGCCGAGGAAGCTGCTCCAGCCGCGCAAGCTGCGCATTCGCCGCAACCAGCGCCGCTTCGCGCACCTGCAAATCCGCCCGCACCTGCCGATTATCGATTCGGAACAACCGGTCTCCCGCAGCGACCGTTTGACCGACTTCGACCCAGACTTCGCCCACAATCCCGGGAACGTGTGTTCCGATGGAGATATTCTCCGTCGCCGCCTCGACCAGTCCCAGCCCGGCGATCCGGTGCGCATAGGGAGACCGGGGGGGGGATTGCGGCGGGTCGAGCGGCGGTGCCTCTTGCGACGTGCGCGCGACGTGATAAATCGCCAGCGTCAACAGCGCCAGCGAAATCAGCGGAATCACCAGTCCTCGCCGCATCGAATTCAACTCCCCACGCGACCACTGCCGGCCGCTTCTAACCGACTGACCTCGCGATGCGCGCCGGCTCCACGTTCGACGCGATCCACCCTTCCGTCCGACATCGTAATGATGCGATCTCCGTATCCCACCACGCGCTGGTCGTGCGAGACGATCAGCACCGAGCGATCGGCCTGCACGGCCACAGTTCGCAACAATTCCATCACCACCAGGCCGGAATGCGCGTCGAGCGCCGCGGTCGGCTCATCACACACCAAGAGTCGCGGCTGGTGGACCAGCGCCCGAGCGATCGCCACCCGCTGCTGTTGCCCCCCCGAAAGTTGCGCCGGCCGATGGTGCGATCGATCGCTCAGCCCGACCAGGTCGAGCATCGCGCGCGCCGCTTCTATCGCCTTGCCACGCGGTTTCCCCGCGATAATCAGCGGAACGGCCGCATTCTCGGCGGCGGTCAGCGCGGGCAGCAGGTTGTACTGCTGGAACACGAAGCCGATGTTTAGTCCCCGAAATTCCACCAGCGCCCGGCCGCTCAACAAGCGGCGGGACGTGCCAAACAGTTCGATATCCCCTTCCGTCGGGTCCAGCAGACCACAAATGATGGAGATCAACGTGGTCTTGCCACATCCACTGGGGCCGACCAACAGCGTCATCTCCCCCAGCTTCACGTCGACATCAATGCCATGCAGCACGCGCAGCCGCGACTCGCCATCGCCAAAGTCGCGCACAACTCCCACGCAGCGAACCGCGGGAACGCCACCGTCGGGTGAACTCATCGGAACACCTCCGCCGGCTCCAACACCAGAACCCGCCAGGCGCTCATAATGCTCGCGAGAAACACAATGACCGCCATCGAAACCGCCGTCAGTCCAAACACCTCCAGCGGCATGTAGAAGCCCGCCATGTGATGCAGGCCTTTCGTCCCTTCAAAAAACGCGGCGGCCGCGCCGATTCCGAACCCAAACCCCAAAACCCCCACGATCGCGGCCTGGAGCAGCACCATTCCCAACAACCGCGAGTTGGTCGTTCCCATCGCCTTGAGGTTGCCGAACTGCTTCAGATTCTCAATCGTGAACAGGTAAAACGTTTGACCGGCGATCGCCGTCCCGACGATGAAACCGAGTGCGATTGTGATCCCGAAATTGATCGGAATCCCGGTCGAGCGCAGATAGAACTGAATCGTTTTCCAGGCGAATTCCCGGCGGTGCAGCGTCGCCAGACCGGTTCGCGCTTCAATCCGCGAGGCCAGTTCTTGGGTCGAAACGCCGGGACTTGCTTTCGCCAGCACGACCGGCAATTCCCGTCGCTGTTTCGGGGCGTAGTCCCGAGCCAAAGAAAACCGCGTGTACAGAATGGGCAGGGACTGGAACGGGGGCGACGCTTCACAGATCCCGACAATGATCGCGCGGCGGTCGTTGATCTCCAGCGTCCGCCACAGTTCCATCGGCTCATCGGGAAACAGATACCGATACCCCGCCTTGTCGAGGATGACGGCGTCGGGACGCCGTAGGTCGGCGACCTCTCCCATCAACATCGTCCGCGGGGCGCCGACCAGACTCGAGTCATCCAGCCCGAGCAGTATCGCTTGGCGAAAGTGCCCGCTCGGCTGCCGCGCGGTCACCATCCCCTTATAAAATGGCACAGCCCACTCGACGCCTTCGACGCCGCGGACCGCGAGGACCGTGTTGTCTCCCAGCGCCCACAAATCGTCGATGGAGAGTGTTTGCGGATCGATCACCCACAAGTCGGCGTCGGCGACATCGACGATCTGCGACGCGGTCCGCCGCAAGATGCTGACAAAGACCGCCGACTGTTGTGAGATCAGCAGACAGCCAAACGCGACACCAAAAATCGTGCCGAGGTATTTGGCGCGGTCCCCCGTCAGCATTTTCCAGGCGATCCAGTTCATCGCTTCGCCTCCGCGGGGGAATCTCGAAATGCGCTAGGGGCGAGTCCTAACGCCGCCAGAGAGAACCGGGCGATGTGGTCGGCGATGTGTTCCACTTGAAAGTCGTTGAAGTCCGCCGATCCGACCAGCAATTTCGCCACGGCGCGATTGGTTTTGTAAAAGAGACACTGGCTGACGATGCTGAATCCCACCATCCAGCGCTGCGATTCGGTCAGTCGGGCGGGGAGTGAGTCATCGAGAATCGCCCGGAGGGTCATCGCCATCGGGCGAATGTACGCTTCGACCAAGAGTACGCAGGCGTCCGTTGGTTCGGCCATTTCCCGGAGCATTAGCCGGGCGTGCCAGGCGGGGCGTTCGGGATCGAGCAACTGCGACAGGAATTTTGAGACGTAGGTGCGGAGCTTGTCCGCCGTGGTGAAGCTGGATGGCCAATGGGGATTCGCCAGTTCGGGCGAACAGCCATGCGCCGCCTCGACGGCGGCCTGGTACAGCCCCTGTTTGTCACGGAAATAGTAGTTGATGGCGGCCCCATTGGCGGCGGCGCGGCCGCAGATGTCGCGTGTGGTCGCCCCCTTGAAACCGACCGATGCAAAGATCTCACCGGCGGCCGTCAGGAGCCGTTGGCGGGTGTCGTCGAGGGGGTCTGGGGACATTCGGCAATGATGAAACGGGTGCTTGAATCATTCAACTGTATCAAACATTTGTTTGAATTCAAGACGTGATCGGCGGTTCATGCCCTACAAACCGCCGCCCGCTTTCGTTAACTTCTCTAGTTCAACCTGGCAAAGAGTGCCCCTGAAAGTCATGCCTGTGAATTCGACCGACGAATCGGCCCTTAACTCCCGCGCGCAATCCGATCACCCGGTTCGGCCGGCGTCTGGCGCTCCGCGCGACCTTCCTGAGTCGATTCCGAACACTTGGCGGTCGGGACCACCGCCCGAAGGGGCTGGGCCGCGCACTCCGCGCAAGCCGACCGCCGAGGGAACGCGTGGTGGTCCGTTTGGCCCCTGGATGTTCCTGGTGATGGGGGCGCTGACACTGTGCGTCTTTTCGATGTACTTCGTCCCGATCGGTCCGGCACGGGTCAACTACAGTTTCTTCCGTGATCAGGTTGCAAAGAAGAACGTCGAATCACTGCAATTCGCCCGCGAGCGGATCACCGGGGAATGGCGGGAACTGCCCGAGAGCGAAGAGCATCCCGGGCAGAAGCTCGCGAAGAAATTCACCACGATTCTGCCCCCGGTCGAAGACCAGCAGTTGATTCCCGACCTGCGCGAGAGCGGTGTCAAATTCGTCTCTGACCCCACCAACTGGGCCGATGGACTCAATCTGTTCATTTCGCTCCTGGGCTTTGTGCTGATGCTGGGACTGATCTGGGTCGTGTTACGCCGAAGTGGCGACCCTATGGGGACCGGTTCGA
>CAMATH010000036.1 GCA_945860955.1 Planctomicrobium piriforme | reverse complement strand
TTGCAAACTCCCGAATACCTCGATTGGCTGGAATCAACCGCCGACGCAAGATTCCAACCGCCCCCCAGGATCGACGCAAACGAACGCCCGACCGTCGAGACGGAGAACCGGCCGGGGGATTTCCTCGAGTCGCCAACGGGGCGATAAAGCGGCCGGGGCAATTCTGACCGGGGGAGAGAACGCGAAGGGGCGGCCGATCGGCTGTACCGTGGAATGTACCGTCTATGTACCGTGGTACGGGCCAATGTACCGCAATTTCCCGCAGATTTGCGAAACGCCGTGAACGGTCTTGAATGACGGTACAAAGACGGTACAATGCTTGAAAACCAGCGTTTTTCCGCTGAAAACAAGGGTTCCCAAGAGCGCTTGGGGTGCAAGAGGTCGTGGGTTCAAATCCCGCCGTCCCGACTAGAGTACAAACGCCCTCGAGTCACGCTCGGGGGCGTTTGTGTTCCTGTGGGTTAGGGTGGGATCGGGGGCAACACGGCGCTGGAACTTGCGGAAAGATGCCTTTGAAGCTCGTGTACGGACGACATATCCTTTTCGCAAGGGAATTCAGCCAATTCCGGACATGCTTTCCAACGCGAAAACTTCATATGATCTGTATTGCTCTGTCAATGATGGCTCGAAAAACTGCTTCTTGGATATCAGTGTTGTTTCTGTCCATTTGCCTTTTCGTTACGGTGGCTCCTCGATGCACGCGCGCGCAGCAATCCACGCCAACCACGTCGCCCTCGGTCGCAGCCGATGCGCAGATCAAAGTTCGGGTAGATGCGCTGCTACCGCGTCTTCTCGCCCAGCCGCGCAAGCTCCTCACGCTCGAAGGACAAACGAGCTATCCGACTGACGCATCGTTCTCGCCCGACGGCCTGCGGGTGATCACTGGGAGCGATGACAAGACGGCGCGGCTGTGGGACGCCGACTCGAACTCCCAGACTTACGGCACGCTGCTCCGCACGCTCCAAGGGCACACAGAATCGGTGTGTGCCGCATCGTTCTCTCGCGACGGCCGGCGGGTGCTCACGGGCAGCGTGGACAACACCGCCCGCCTTTGGGATGCCGACCCAAACTCCAAGACCTACGGCAAGCTGCTCATCACGCTCCAAGGGCACACAGAATGGGTATATGCCGCGTCCTTCTCGCCCGACGGCCGGCGGGTACTCACGGGTAGCCGCGACAACACCGCCCGCCTGTGGGATGCCGACCCACGCTCCAAGACGTACGGGCAGCAGCTCCGCACGCTCCAAGGACACACGCTCCCGGTGCTCGTCGCGTTGTTCTCTCCCGACGGCCGGCGCATGCTTACCGCGAGCAACGACAGCACTGCCCGCCTGTGGGATGCCGACTCGCAGTCGGCCACATTCGGGCAGGAACTCCCCCGCATTGACGTCGGGAAGCGCACGGTGCTTGCAGCATCGATGTCGCCCGACGGCCGATGGCTGCTCACTGCGCCCGGTGACAACACCGCCCGCCTGTGGGATGCCGATCCAAACTCGAAGACGCACGGCAAGCCGCTCCGCACGCTCCAAGGGCACACGGGCTGGATCCGGGCCGCATCGTTTTCGCCTGACGGCCGGTGGATGCTCACGGGGGCCGATGACGGGACTGCCCGCCTGTGGGATGCCGATTCGCGGTCGGCCGCCTTCGGGTCGGAAATCGCCCGCATCGACGCCGGACAACCGATTACCGCGGCCGCGTTCAGCGTCGATGGCCGCCGAGTTGTGCTGGGCGCAGGCGCGTGGGATCCCGACCCCGCCAAGAGTCGGGGCGAGGTGCAGATCTGGCATGTGGCGGAGTGAATCGCAGTAACCCATTCGGATACTGGGAATCCTGGCGGGGACCGAGGCACAAAAATACGACGCGGCCGCACAGCTCGATGGGCTACCGGCCTTCCTCGCCGTAGACCACCGGCGGCCGGTAGTGGGAACAATTCTTCAACTAACCCGACTTCCCCAACTGTCGACGTAAGTCCTTAATTTCCAACGGGAGCCCCCCCGTTTTTTCCACTACATCCAAAACTGGATTATTTTGTGGGGAAGTTGGGTTGATGGCGGAGTGGAAACGACGGGGAACCGTAGATCCTATGACGCCAGTACCCAACTGGGCGCGCAACATCGGGTCAGTGCGTTGTCGACAACCATCGGAATCATACTGGGACAGGTCACGATCGACGCGATCGGCTGCCAGCTCGAGATCGTGTGATGATCGTTGCCGGTGGCCGGGTCATCTTTTTCCCTTCGAATGGACCGGGTTATCTCTTCGTGGATCCTGAGTTGGATCCGCTGGTGCCCTCCGACACCTGCCGTTCCAGTTCCTGAAACCGTGGGTCGTCGCGGAGCAGATCCCACCGGGGATCGATCAGTAGGCTGCCGCGTCCTGGGGACTTGCGCAGAAACGCCCGCCGCAGCCAGTGAACCGCGTCGTCGGCATCCCGCAACGCGGAATACACTCGGGCCATCTCCAGCGCCAGCCGTTGCGAGTCGGCCTCGGGTTCCAGCTCCTTGAGTAATGCGCGGGCGGACTCGGTCGCGCCCGATCGCGCCAGCACGTACGCCTTCGCCGCCAGGATGTCGTCGTTTCCCGTCGAGAGTCCGGTCGCCTTTTCCAACTGGTCGAGCGCCGCATCGATGTCCCCCAGTTCCACCAGCGTGTATCCCAGGTCGAGATGCGCCTTGCGAAAGTCGGGATCGAGATCGAGAGCCTGCCGGTGCCATTGAGCCGCTTCGGTGAACCGCCGGCTGAAGTACTCGATCTTCCCCACATTGTTCATCACGATCAGATCAAACGGTGCCAGTTCATGCGCGATGCGCATCTCGTCCCGGGCCGCGTCAAACTGTTGCCGTTGCGCCAACAGCCAGGCGTACCAGTGATGCGCCGCCGGCTGCTGGTCGTCGAGTTCAATCGCCCGCTGGTATTCCTGACTCGCCCGTTCCCAGTCACAGTCGTACGTGTGCCACGCGAAGGCGAGGGCCAAATGCGCCGTCGCCAGATCCGGATCGAGTTCCAGCGCCCTGGTCGCCGAGCGAATCGCGTTCGGGAAACACTCGTCCGCCTCTTCCCAGCCGTAATCCCCCAGAATGTTCCACGCCTCGGCGAGCTGCGCATGCCCCGCGGCGGAGTCGGGGTGAGAGTCCAGCAAGTGATTCAACCGTGCGATCGCCGTCCGCGTCTGCGATTCCTGACGCTGCGCCAACAGCAACCGCGACTCCTGTAGAATCCGCTCGCCGGGATCGGGCTTGCCGCGGGACGGGTTGAACCGCTCCGAATTCCAAAGCCCCCACACCGATCCCAAAACAACAATCCCCCCCAGCGTCACCAGAAGTGTGCGACGCGTCGGTCGCCAGGGAACCGGCGCGTTCGGCGCGGCGCGCGACTTCGGTCCGGTGCCACAAAACGGCTCCAGCAGCGTCGCCAGTTCGTCGGGCGTCGCCACCCGGTCGGCGGGCGCCTTCGCAAGCAGTCGCTCGATCAGCAGGGCGAGTTGCGAGGGGATCTCACTGCGAAGTCTCCGCGGATCGGGAAGCGGTGCCGAGGCGTGCGCCAGCAGTCGTTCCGCCAGGGTCGCCCGGGGAAACGGAGGTTGTCCCGTTAACAGGTAAAACAACACGCAGCCCAACGAATAGAGGTCGGACCGCACATCCGAAGTGGCGGGGTCGAGCGCCTGTTCGGGGGCCATGAAATCGGCGCTCCCAATCAGTGAACCCGCTTCACTTTCAGGAAATCGCGCTGCGCCATTCGAAACCGACGCGAGACCGAAATCGAGCAGTTTGACCGTGCCGTTCGGGGTTCGCAGCAGATTGCGGGGGGACAGATCCCGATGCACCAGCCCCGTCGCGTGGGCGGCCGCCAGTCCCCGCGCCCCCTGTTGTATCGCATCACACGCTTCAGAAACGGTGAGTGGCCCCTTTGTCCGGACGATCTGGGCGAGATCCGATCCCTCCAGGTATTCCATCACCAGAAAGGGGGACGCCTCTTGGGCCTCGGCATCAAAGATCGTAACCACGTTGGGATGACTGAGCCGGGCCGCCGTTTGCGCCTCACGCAGAAACCTCCCCCGGGCCTCCGCGTCGGAGAGAAGTTCCCCCTTAATCACCTTGATAGCGACCTTGCGGCCGAGAACGGCATGCTCGGCGAGCCAGACATCCCCCATTCCCCCCGTTGCCAGCCGACGCAAGAGGCGATAACGCGGATGCTCTCGCAGAAATTCCGGAATGAACGGATTCTCCAGGGAGGCGGGTGACGCTGCTGGCTGACGCCGGTCTGGCCCCGATTGACTGGCCTCACGGATCACCAGTTCCACCAGGTCGCCATCTTCCGGGAATCGATCCCGCAGCGCGGCCGCTTCGATCGTCTCTCCCGACGCTTCGCGGTGTTCGATGTCGATCGCGAGCAACTCCCGGAGCAGCGCCCGCCGGGACTTTCCCTGCCAGCCCTCCAGGACAGACTCGATCGATCGTGGGGATTCGGAAATGCACGCACGCTCGTATCGGGCGCAGCAGTCGTCGATCCGGCGGAACTCGTCCGTCGACAGTTCCCGGTCTTCACGCGGATCCACAGGCTCTGGAGGAATCATGACAACAGCGTGTCATTCCAGATTCGCCGAATCAACTCCAACCGGCGTTCGATGGTCCGTACCCCGCATCCCAGTTTGGTCGCGAGGTCGGCGTTGGATTCGCCTTCCAGTTTTCCAAGAGCGATGTTCCGCAGTTCCGGCTCGAGCCGATCGAGCAACGACCGGCATTCATCCGCCATGCTGGCGGCGAACTCGGGGCTGGGCTCGCGCGACAGCAATTCCCCCGGGTCGATCTCACCATCGCGCAAACCTCCACCCCGTTTCTGCCGGGTCTCGCTCTTCCGCAAGTCGAGCGCTTTGTGCGCGGTCAAGACGGCCAGGAGCGGCCACAAGTTGCCCCGGTCACTGAGTTGCGGAAACCGTCCCTCGGCGGCCCCCATGCAGAGACTCTTGAACGCGCTGAGCGCCACGTCTTCCTCGTCAGACATCCCTTTGGGGGAGTTTCCCAAACGGGTTCGTGCCAGTCCGACCAGTCGCTGAAAATAGCGGTGCCACAATTGGTCGGCGGCCGCCGCGTCGCCCGCTTTCAGGTGCGAGATCCACAACGTCACGGAATCGGACGGGTCGGCGGGGGGCATTGGAAGGATGAAGGCGGAAGGATGAAAATGGGGATTTCGGATTATTTTGGCGGGGGGGGCGGGTGGTTGTCGAGTACCTATTGAACACGGTTCGTGGGTTGCCTGGATCAGGGGATCTGGGGGCTGCGATTTGTGGGATGGACGGACTGGATCGCGTCATGCTGGTGTTTCGACGGCTCGAAAGTTTGAATTGCTGGTCGTTACGGCCGGTGGTGGAATCCCGACTGGCGGCGCGATCGATTTCTCCCCCTTTGGAGTCGGACCGGTTGCTGAAGGAATGGGAGGATGTGGAATGTCCACCAGATCGACAAGGGGCCATGGAACGGTTGCGCGGTGTGGTGGCGCAGTTTGATCCGTTGGGCTGGCTGGTGGGGCTGGCCGCCGAGCTGCAGCTTCAGGCAACCGGGTTTCGGGCGCGATCGTGGTCGCATTCAGAAGCGATTCACCGCCAACCCAATGCCGCCGACCAGTCGGTTCTGGCCCTCGAATGCGAGTCGCACCCCGTCGCCGAGGAAACACTGCGAGGCGCCCTGCGGATCATTCGGCGGATCGCGAACGGCGAGTCGGGACAGGTGTCCCGGGAAGTCGTCGACTTGCAGGAGGCTGCGGAGAACCAGTCACTGTTCGAATGCGACCGCTACCTGATCCGCGAGGCGCGACGTCGGAAGATCCCCCTGCACCGACTCGACCAGGGATCCGTGATCCAGTTGGGGGAGGGAGTCAGACAACGGCGGATGCGATTGTCGTTGTCGAGTGGAACGAGCCTGCTCGCCAGTCAACTGGCGAATGACAAGCTGCTGGTGAAATCGATCTGGTCGCGGTTGGGTCTCCCCATACCGGCCGGACGCGCGGTCACGGACGCCAACGACGCCGTCACTGCGGCCGCCGAACTGGGGGGCGACGTCGTGGTGAAGCCGCGCGACGCCGACTACGGCAACGGCGTCTCATTGCGGCTGCGTGACCCGGCTGCGATTCGCGTCGCCTACGATCTCGCCCGACAGGAATCGGAGCAGGTACTGGTCGAACGGTTTCTGGAAGGGACGTTGCATCGGCTGCTGGTGATTGGGGGTGAACTCGTCTCGGCGATTCGCCGCGAGCCAGTGGCGATTGTGGGGGATGGTATTCACACGATCGCCGCGCTGATCGAACGGGAGAACAGCAACCCTCGGCGCGGCCCAGACTTTCGCTGGCCGCTCCAAAGGATCACGTTGGGATCGAAGGAGCTGGCCACTCTCACTTCCAAAGGACTGAACGCCGACTCCGTTCCTGGAGTGGGCGAAGTTGTCCGACTGCGCGATGATTCCCGGATTGGCGCGGGAGGGGTGACGATCGATGTGACGGCGGGGGTTCATCCTCACACACGAAACGCGGTGCTGGAGGCGGTCGGCGCGATCGGCCTGGACATCGCGGGGGTCGACCTGGTCGCGACCGACATCGCGCTGCCATTGGAATTACAGAATGGTGGCTTGATCGAAGTGAACGAAGAGCCGGCGTTGTATATTCATCTTCCGCCGATCTGCGCGGGGGCGAGCGGGCGCGTCGCGAGGGCCGTCTTGCGGGCGCAATACCCGAGTCGAAGTTCCGGACACATGCCAGCGGTTGTTGTGGTGGGGGACCGGTTGGCGAGCCGAGTCGCCGAGCGATTCTCGGATAGCGCTACCAACGACTTGGCGCGCATGGGATCGTCCACTCCCCTGCGAACGCGAGTCGGAACGCGACTCTTGCATCCGAACACATCGTCTCCCGGCGACCGCTGGCGGACGCTTGTTCTGGATTCCACGGTGCGACGGGCCGCGTTGGCGGCGGATCTCGAGTCTCTGGTCACGCACGGGTTGGGACTCGACCGGATGCGCACGCTGGTCCTGGCCGACAGTTCTCAATTCTCGGCTCTGCCCCGTCCCACGCAAAGCATGGTGTGGCGCTGGTTGTCGCGGGCCCAGCACCGGGCGCGGTTCGTGGTGGTCAATCTCGACGATCCCCTCTGGGGAGCGCATGACTGGAGCCACGTACCGCGCGGAATTCTCGTCTCAATAAATCCGTCGCATCCCGCACTGCGAGCGCACCGCGAAAGGGAAGGCCTCTGGGGGACCGTCGAGGGTTCGGAAATGGTTGTGCGGAAGGGAGAAGCAACTCTGGCCACGCATCCGCTGACCGGCGAGTCGCGAACCGACGACATCGCCGAACTCCTAATGACCGTCACCCAGTGGACTCTCGACGCGAAACGCCAGGAACTCGCGCGAACCTCACGAGAAAACGCGATGGTCGATCGTCACGAAATTGTCGTGGGAAGTCGTTGAAAGGTGGTTTTCAGGAATTGCGGGTCGGCAGGTTCGATGGTTTCGCGCTCGCGGAATCCAGAGCGGCGAGTTGGTCGGGGGTGAGTTTCAACCGCATGCCGGCGAGCAGTTCCTCGACTTGAGCCACACTGGTCGCGCTGGCAATCGGTGCGGTCACCGCCGGCTGTTCGGACAGCCATGCCAGCGCGATCTGGGCTGGCGTGGCGGCGGTCTCCGCTGCGATTCTGTCGAGAGCGGACAAGACCCCCAGGCCGAATTCGTTGAGGTGTTTTTCCGCCGCGACGCGGCGAGCTCTGCCTTCCAGATCGGAGGGTTTACGATACTTCCCCGTCAGAAATCCGGAGGCGAGTGGGAAGTAGGGGACCACCGCGATTCCCTGAGCCAAACACAGGTCTTGCAGGGGACCTTCGAACAACTCCCGAACCAAGAGGTTGTAGTGCGGTTGCAATATTGTATAGCGGGCCAGCCCCTGTTCCGAGCTGATTTCCCCCGCCAGTGCCAGACGGTCGGCAGTGTAATTGGAAGCACCAATCGCTCGGACTTTCCCCGCCTGGATCAACCGGTCAAAAGCCGCGAGCGTGACTTCCAGTGGGGTTTCCGAGTCGTCGCGGTGCGCATAGTAGAGGTCGATGCAATCGATTCGAAGACGCTTCAATGACGCCTCGACGCAGTTTGCAATCCGCTCCACCGAGAGCGCCCCGGGACCGTCCGGCTTCATGCCGACCTTGGTGGCGATCAATACGTCATCCCGTCGACCACGGTTCACGAGCCACTCGCCGATGATTGTCTCTGACTCGCCCCCGATGTTGCCCGGCACCCACGCCGAGTAAACGTCGGCGGTGTCGATCATCCGTCCGCCGCCGGCGACGAACGCATCCAGGACTGCGAACGATGCGGCACGATCCGCCGACCAGCCGAAGACGTTACCCCCGAGAATCAGCGGAGGAGTCGTCATCCCGCTATCACCGAGTTTTCGCTGCGTGGTCAAGTCAAATCCCTTTCGTGGAATCGAGGACGTACGGCTCAGAGTATCAATCGGTCGAGGGGACAAGTGTAGCGGTTGACGACGCCCGATGGAGCGATTCGTGGTCCGCATCGCAGAGCGCGGCGTGATCACGCCGCACAGGCTTTACTTCAACGCGCCTTCCAATAGGAATTCGCCATTTCCTCGCCCAGCAGCACGGTTCCCCGAGTCCCGAAGTGGTGCCGTCCGTGGGGGAGTTGGGCCGTCGGGATGATCGTGATGTGCCCGTCGGCAACGGCCAGTTCCGCCAGAGAGGAATTGACCTTGTCGTTATTCTTCCAGGGAGAATTCGGGTGTTGCTCTGAGATGAGCCAGCGCAGCTCGGGCGATTTGAGATCCTCACGTGTCTTCTCGATCAACTGCTTCATCCAGGGGGCTTGGTTGTTTGCGTAGGGACCAAACCAGGTGTCGTTTTCACCGGTGTGCCAGAAGACCCCTTCCCAATGCGGCTCAAAACCTTGCTGCCGTAGATCGTGCTCCGCTGCCTGCAGGAATCGAATGAATCGGGGATACAGATTGCGATGCGTCTCGGGGGAACCTTGCGGCCACCAATCAGGTCCCTGCGCTCCACTGTGCGTGAATTTGATCACCGCCACGCCGTCGTCAGCAGGGATCGCTTCCCTCAACTGTGACCCCAGACTCAGTTCCGGGCCAAAATTCCCGAGCCTGCTGACCGGACCAAGCGGTTGCCAATCTGTGGATCCTTGTACTCCGCCGCCGAGCGAATACCGGAACAGAACAAGTTTGTTGAACTCCATCAATCGCTCTTTGCCCGCGAATTCGCCCAGTTCGCTGACAAACGCATCCTCCCCTTCCATGTTGCGCTGTCCCGCCAGCGCGAACATCCGCACCCGCCCCTTCGGCTTAACGGGAAACTTGCCGTCGAACGTCACGGCTGGGGGATCGATCGGGAGCTTCAAATCGCGCAGATAGGCATCCGCGAACGCCTCACCCATCTGCAGTTGTCCCTGCGTGCCATAGTGGTAGTGCGGCTGGCCACTCGACATCACCTCAAACGCCAGATGCGATGTGGGAACCCACCGCAGCAGCGGATCGGCCTTCAGAACCTCCTGCTGTTGTCCGAACAGGATTCCCAGATTGGGCCGATGATCCATCCCCCAGATTCCCTTCTCGCTGACCGCGGCGATGTACCACTTCAATTCGGGGGCGTTCAAGTCGACCCGCAGTTTATGGATGAGCTTCGTCAGCCCCGCCGCATACTGTTTGTAGAGATTCCGGTCGAGCATGTCGTTTTCCCCCTGGTGCCAGCAGACACCCTCCAGACGGTACGGGATTCCCTGTTCCTCAAGCTGCTGCAACGATTCACGAACCAGCTTCAGGGTTCGGGGGTACAACTTCTGCCCCTTTTCCGGGGCGTCGGGATTCCAGTCGAAGGCGACGGTCGTTCCCCCCACAGCCGACTTGATGATCGCCAACGGGGCGTGAACATGCTGTTTATACCGGCGGGCGAAGGTCAATTCGGGACCGAACGCGCTCTGAGGACCGAGGTCAGTCCAGCCCCGCGAAGTCTCATCCCCATTGCCAAGAATGTACGTGAACCGAACGTCGGCCTGCCGCGCTCCCGCCCCCTGGAACGGGGGGAATTCATCAATGCGGTCGGCATGGGCGTCTGAGCCGACCATGTTCGACTGGCCGGCGAACAGAAAGACCCGCACGACGTCGTCGGCCAGCGCCGGGGCACCGGCCAGCATCGCAAAAATCGCGAGAATCAACCTGAGGGGCGGAGTACGTCGCAGACTGGCTGTCGCAATGTGGGGCATGGATGGTCGTGAGGATGTGGGTGCGAGTTTGCAGTAGAATCGTGCAGCCATGGAATTGGCGATCCACTCTGCCGCTGCGGTAAGGCGGGTACTGACACTTGTCGTTTCGCGTCGACCAGTACAGTACACTTGAGCGGAGCCATTTTTACCAGACAGAAGACAGCGAACGGGAACTCATGAAACTGACACACCTTGTCTCCGAACTTGCCGACGCCGAGCCGGCCGACGCTTTGGAGATGCTGATCGAGATGGGAGATGGGCTGCCCGAACTCGCGCCGGAACGATCGGCGGTCGTTGTCGTACCGGCCTGCCGCATTCAGGAATGTCAGTCGCCGGTCTATCTGAAGGTCGCGATCATTGATGGTCGCCTTTCGATCGACGCCCATGTTCCAGAGAAATCGCCTACGGTCCGGGGTCTGGTTGCGATGCTGGTAGAGGGACTGTCAGGAGCGACGCTCGCGGAGCTGGAGTCCGTACCCGACGATTTGTTGCCCGCGCTTGGACTCGAACAGGCGCTCGGTATGCAGCGGCGACATGGTCTGCGGGGAATCGTCGCTCGGATCAAACGTGAGGCACAGCGGGAAGCGTCGACGGGAGCCATTCGCGGCGAGCCTCCCGTGTCAGTTCTCGGCAACTCGAGGTCGGATCCCGCACCGAATTGACGTCACGGACTCATCACTTCGCAAACTTGTAAAGCGTCTCGTCCGTTCGCAAATACATCGCGCCGTCAGCGAACGCGGGGGTCGCCAGAGTGCGGCCCGGAACCTGGTTTGTTCCCAGGACCACGAATTCCCGACCGAGTTTCAACCAGGTCGCCAGCCCCTCTTCGTTCAACACCAGGATTCTGCCGTTCACGAAGATTGGTGAAGCCGAGTAGTTGCCTCCGAGCCGTTCCATCCAGTAGGTCTCGCCCGTCTTGGCATTCACGCACGAGGCGATGCCATTGTCAGAGACATAGTACAGGTCGTCACCGACGAGTACGGGAGAGGGGGTGCTGGGGGCTCCCCGCTTGATCCGCCAGACCACGTTGGATTCGGTCACGTCCCCCTTGCCCCCCAGTTTGACCGCCAGAAGTTCCGGGTTGTCGTAGTCGTGATTGTAGATCACCAGTCCGTGGCCGAGGGTCGGTTGTGGCACCACCGACCAGCCCGGGGCCATGACCCGCCACAGTTCCGCGCCGCTTGCCAGATCGTACGCCGCGAAATGATCTGGCCCGGGGGCCATCACCTGCGGCTTGCCATCCACCAGCGCCACAGTCGCGGTCACGAACGAATGGCTGATCCGCGCTTCGACGGAACGGTACTGCTTCCAGACGACCTTGCCCGTCTTGGCGTCGACAGCGGCCACGAATGGCTTGGTGCTGCCATCACATACAACCACGAGTTTCCCGTCGTGCAGAACGGGCGACCCTCCGCCGCCATGCATTGGGGGATACTGCAATTCATCGCACTGCCATTCGATCGCACCGTCGTCCAGTGCCAGGCGGGCCATTCCGAGCGCTCCGAAATGGACAAAGACCGAACCATCGCGAACCAGCGGCGTCGGGCTGGCATGGCTGTTCTTCTTGTGAATGGAAGGAACAGTCTCCACCACGCGCACTTCGCGATCCCAGACCACCTTCCCCGTCGCGGCGTCGTACGCGAGAGCACGTAGCGACAAGCCATCCCCCTGCGGAACGGAGGTTGTCAAAAAGACCTTGCCGTCGGCGACTGCGGGTGAAGACCAACCCAGTCCGGGAACCGCGGTCTTCCAGGCGACGTGGGACGCGTCAGACCACTCGAGTGGAGTCGCCGGACCAACCACATGCCCGTCCGAGTTCGGACCACGGAACTGGGGCCAGTCCCCCGCGCACAGCGCGCACAACACGGCGAATTTGACCAACATGGAAACTGCACCTGGCAGAGCGGACGACGGGACAGAGACTCAAACTGCGGAACTTCTTGGTCGAATCGGCGTTCGACCGAGCCGAGTCGAGAATCGGAATGTAATCACCGACGGATCGATCGGGTAGTCTGCGAGGCGATTGTGAATCGCAATGAATTGCCGTGATTAGATCCCCGAAAGTAACTCCGCCCAGGCTCTGCGGTGCTCAACATCGGCACGGTCGTCAAGGTGTCGGCCAATCGCCACCAATAAGGCGTACCGCCCCCGCTCGGCGAACAAAGGAATCAGGACGGTGAGCAACTGCTCCATCGACAGCCAATGCAGGTTGTGACCGCTGGAAAACTCCCGCTGAAATGCCGCTTTGATTGCTTCTCGATCTTCCGCGACGATTTCTGGTGCGACGAACAACGTCTCCGCGACTTGCTTTTCACGCAGCGCTGGAAGTTTGTCCTGAACGTGAACGAGCCGCAGACCGTGGTCTTTTACTTCGACCGCAAGTGAGATCTCACCGGATTCATCCAGGCATTCCAGGTCTGCCGCGAGCCCCGACTGAGAGTCCGCTGAATTCACACTGCTGCCACGAATCGACTCAAACATCGAAAACTGGCGCCCCAGAGTTTCGAAGAGTGCAGCCGTCACACACTCCAGCCGAACACCGCCTGAGCGTGTGGAAAGAAACTTATCGATTACCGACTGGCACGATAACGCGCTGACTCGACGTGCAGCGGGGTACACGATCCGAACTGTCGCAAGTCGCGAATGGATCTCGCGAAGGACGTAAAACAGGGCCGACTGCACCCACTGAGGGTTTTCCTGGATTGACTGCAACACAACACAGAGATCGTCCCAACCCGACTTGTCCTTTTGTTGCGGTCGAAATGCAATACTGACTTCGGGCACTCGCAGCGGATTGTTGACATACGGTTCCGGCGCGCCGCCCAAGACGGAATCGTATTCGCGGTCGAATGGAACGACGACTCGATGCGCAACCGTTCGTGCGTCAAACGCACCGGACCCTCCTCGCGCCGATTGCAGGCAGCGACAGTCGAGTTGGGGCCGGCACGCCTTTGCCAGCAACTGCGTCGGCAGCACATATCGATAGGTTTTGGTTTTTGAATTGATCGCCGACCGGATTCGGGCACAAAGCGCCTCCGGCAACACGGTTTCATCGACCGCCGACGCGCTCTCATTCTCGCTCCACAAATCGCCCAAGCGCACTCGGCACAGTTCAACCAAGTCAGAATCGGCCACGAAGTCACCGGTTCAATAAAACAAATTGACGCGAATTGCCGGGGTTCAGTTGCTCAGTAATTCATCCAGAGCACTTCAGTACGCTCTTTCTTCGAGGAGTGACATTTCTTGGTGGGTGCGTCGACCCGACGCCAGCCATCATACAGTGCGTCCATCAGGTCACAGCGATACCCAGAGACGGCGACACGCCCCTCGACGCTTTTCAGTTTTTTGCCGAGCGCGATGTGTTCTTCATCGGTCATTTCGAATCCGTAGGCCTTCGCATCCCCGCGGGATTCGTGGGGGTATGGAGGATCGCAATAGAAGAAGGTCTGGGGGTCATCATAGGTGTCGATCACGTCCAGCGCGGGGCGGTTTTCAATCTGCACTCGCAACAGACGTTCTGCGATTTCCGGGAGCATTTCCACGCTCCCCAGCCAGCGGGACACGACACCAGACATTCCCGCCCGACTCGTGTTCTTGCAATTCGCCCATCTCCCCAAGGATGCGGTCTGTGCCAAGCCAGTCCGCACCTGTCGAGCTCGCACGAAAAACCGCCGGGCCCGTTCCAAATCGGTGATATCATCCTCGGGAGGCTGTACCGCCAGGTAGAATTCTTCCCGCGAGAACGGCGTGAAAGCGATCACCTTCATCAACTCGGACGTCTCGTTCCGCAGCATACGAAAGAAGTTGACCACCTCCCCATCGACATCGTTGTAGGTTTCAACTGGTGAGGTGGGCCGGTTGATCAAAACCGCTGCTGACCCTGCGAAGGGCTCGCAGTAGTGATGGCATTCGGGCAGCAATTCGAGCAGCCAGTTCAGATGACTGAACTTGCCGCCGTACCAACCGAACGCAATCCGCTTCTTGGCCGGCGACTTGGCGAATTCCATCCCGGGAAGCGTCGGCTCAGAGTTTCGCAGATAGATCGTCGAAGGTGTTCGTGCCACGGCGTTTGTCTTCCTGAGATTGACTGGGCAGTCAACATGAACGGCTGCGTCGCATCGTGGAATTCGATTTCCGAATTCCCAATCTGCGACTTCCAGGCGGCCGTCAACGGGCGGCTGCGGGTTCACCAGACTCTCGATCCAACCAGCACACAGCGGACCGTGCCCCAATTGTACTGGTGTTCATATTTTCACAAGTGTCTACCACGGGGCTGTGCGGGCTACTTCTTCCCGGTCTTCGTCAGTCGAAATGAATCCATCACGATCGACTGGTCCACGTTCCCGTAGGCGTCGTCGCCGCCAATATGTCCGACAACGAGGATCTTGCCATCTTCCAGTTGCACCGATCGGGGATAATATGCCGAACCGGGAAGGTCGAGCCTGTGCCAGCTCTCTCCGCCGTCCTGTGTCAGACTGATTCCTGTGGTCGCGATGTGCAGAATCGCCCCTTCACGCGTCGCCAGCAACTCCGGCTGTCCACTGTGCGGCAGTGAGATCGGCCCCGCGATCGACGCGACCCAGCGATCATCGACCTTTTTGAGCGTTCCCTGCCAGCGTTTGGTGTCGTTGGCACGCCGGTAAATCGCCAGCAGGTCGCCACTCGCGAGCTCGGCGATGTCAAACTCCTCTGTCCAGCCAACGCGCTGCTCGAAGGAAGTCGCTCGAATCGGTCCGCTCCACGATCGCCCCTGGTCGTTGGAAACAAACAGCCCTGGCTCAACCACCGCACTGAATTCCTCACGCGTTCTGCTTCCCGCCGGCCCGGGAGCGACCCCGGCCAGCAGTAGAATTCGTCCATCGCGCAACACCCTCAGCCGGCGCGGCCATGTCGAGTACATTTCCCGATCCACCGGCAACTCGGGCTTTCCCCAGCTCTTGGTTCCATCGGTCGAGCGTTGCAGAAACCCAGTTGGTGGAATGTCGGCGTCGTAGGGGAGATAGAACCCGAACACGCCGCGCAACACGGTCCCATCTGGCAGAGCGGTCTCCGCCTCGTTCGTCACGCCATTCATGCAGGAGCGGAACCGGTCGGCACTGACCTGTTTCCAGCTCTTGCCGGCGTCCGTCGAAACGAGATGGACATTATCCAGATCGAGTCCCGTCATGTCGTACTGGGGATGTCCTGGCGGGGGCCAAGTCAGTTTCCGCTGGATCTCGGGTGGGGACATGGGCCGTCCCTCCACCGGTCCTGTCGCCTGAGTGAAACTTACCATCAACGCCCCTTCGGGCAGCGTGGAGACACCGACCCAACTGGTGAATCCCGGCGTCTGCGGCGAGTGGTAGATTGTCTGCCGGCTGTGGTCGGCGTGCAAGAACATATCGGCCTGCCCCAGCGCCAGAACCGCCCACAGGATCGGAAAGGAATTCGACAGGGTGAGCATGGCGTATGGATGTTGAGGTTTAGAGACCGCAGCGGACGGTTCCTATTCTCCGATTCCGTGCCTGGGCACGCAATCGTCCGGTGTTGAAGTCTCTCGGTGCCAGAATCTGAACTCGTAGCGGCCTTCAATTCCCTTCTCTGCCATTTCCCGCAATAATCCCGGCATTCCGTCAATGATCTGCCGACGGAGCCGCACTGAACAGGTCTTGAACGGAGTCGACGCGATGGGATGGGGATACTACGAGTACCGGCCGTACGTTTCGCAGGCTGAACGCAAGGCGACGGCGGCGCGGCATGCGGCGCAACTTCAGAAAAAGACCGGGGAGCCCGCGACTCCGGTCAAAGCGGCCGGCCGAACCGCCGCCAAGTCGTTCTGGGGACAGGCGTGGTGCAAGCATATCGAGAATTTCAGCGACTACAGCAACCGGCTGCCCCGGGGCATGACATACCTGCGCAACGGTTCGGTGTTTGACCTCAAGATCAAGCGGGGTGAGGTGCGTGCGCTCGTCAGTGGTTCCGACATTTACCAGATCACAATTACGATCAAGACTCTGTCAAAGGACCGTTGGAGACAGCTCAAGACCGAGTGTGCAAAGTCGATCCATTCGCTGCTCGACCTCTTGCAAGGGAAGTTTGACGCGGGGGTCATGCGGAATCTGACCGATCCACGGGACGGTCTGCTCCCCCGTTCGGGCGAGATTTTGATGAAGTGTTCCTGCCCCGACAGCGCTTCGCTGTGCAAACATCTGGCGGCGGTGATGTACGGAGTCGGCGCGCGACTTGACGCGGCTCCCGAACTTCTGTTCACCCTGCGCGATGTCGACCATTTGGAACTCGTCGGGCAGGCGCTCGAATCGGAGAACCTGAATCAGGCGCTGGCCGGGGACTCCGCACCGGCGCTCGCGGGAACGGACCTCGGAGAATTGTTTGGAATCGAACTCGACGGTGCAACCGCCGCGACCGAAGCAGCGCAAGTGGTCGTTGCCAAACCAGCGCCGGCGAAGCGCGCACGGAATGTAACCGCCGCGACGAAGAAGGCGAAACCGAGGGTAAAGACAACCCCTGCCGGCAAGGTCGCCAAAACGAAAAAGGGGACCAGTGCGACCAAGAAATCGGCGGCAACAGCAGCAGCGGCGAAGAAGGTGGTGAAGGGAGCCAAGAAAGCCACAACCCCCCGAACGGTCGTGTCGTCCGCGAGAAAGACCCCCGCGAAGCCCAAGAAGTCGGCGGAGTGACGTGGTGGCGTGGAGGGGTGCCGGATTCCATTTGGATTCCCGGGACTCGGCGTTATAGAATGATTGCGATGCCGTCGCCTTCCCTGTCGACGACCCTTTCGGAATCCTGCGCATGTCGACCCTCCTCAGACCCGCTGTCGCGCCGCCCGACCAGCAACTGACGTTGTATGGAGTCGATTGGTCCACCTACGAGTCGTTGTTGCGCGCGTTTCGGGGCCGACACCTGCGGCTGAATTTCGATGAGGGGCTGCTCGAGATCATGGTGACAGGCTCGGCCCACGAACGCTGGAAGAAACTGCTCGCGAGACTCCTGGAGATTTCCGCCGAGGAGTTTGGAGTCTCAATGCTCGGGCAGGGGAATTTCACCTTAAAACGCCGGGATCTCGACAAGGGACTGGAGGTGGATGACTGCTGGTACATCGCCCATGAAGCCGATGTTCTCGGTCGACCGGAGCTGGACCTGGCGGTAGACCCTCCGCCCGATCTGGTCATTGAAATCGAGGTGAGCCACGGGTTGATCGATCGCCTGCCACTGCTCGCGGCACTGGGTGTCCCAGAAATCTGGCGCTTCGATGGGACGGCATTGACGGTTCTGGTTTTGTCCCCGGAGGGAAGTTATCGGGAGACAGACTCCAGCCCGACATTTCCGGCGATTCCCTTAGTCGGGTTCGCCGACTTCTTGCGGCAGGGAGACACTATCAAACATCTGGAGCTCTGTCGCAGGTTTCGGGCCTGGGTCACCCCGTTTGTCAACAAGGCCGACTCGTCGGATCGGATTCAACCATGACGACCACACTAACACCACCCCGTCTCGCCGATGGCGAAAGCCTGGTGCTGGACGATATCGACTGGACGACCTACGAAGCGCTGCTTCAGGCACTCGATGGACGCCACATTCGGTTGAATTACGATCGGGGACGGCTGGAAATCATGACGACCGGTTCGCAACACGAACGCTGGAAGACACTTCTCGCCAGGTTCTTTGAGATCTTTACGCTTGAGTCGAACATTCCGATCGCCGGATTGGGAAATTTCACATTGAAACGGCGGATCAAACGGCGCGGGCTGGAACCAGACGAATGCTGGTACATCGCCCATGAAGCCGAGATTCGATCTCTGCGACAGATCAATCTTGAAGTCAATCCCCCGCCCGATCTTGTCGTCGAAATTGAAGTCAGCCGAAGCGTGGTCAATCGGCTCGGCATTCTCGCCTCCCTCAAAGTTCCCGAGGTGTGGCGATTCAACGGACAACGACTCGCGGTCCTGGTCCTCTCCGCCGACGGACGCCGCTACAACGAATCGCTCCAGAGTCCGACATTCCCCATGCTTCCGATGTCGGGGCTCTCCGATTTTCTAAAACGTGTGGGCGAGACGGATGAAACCACTCTCGTCAGGGAGTTTCAGATCTGGGTCCGGCAGTTTGTCACGAGTCCGCCTTTGCCGTAGCCCGCACTGGTTTCGCCGCCCCGTACTGCACCAAGATCACCATCGCCAAAATCCCCACCAAACCGCAGATCTGTAACACCGTCACCCGCTCCGAGTCGTACCACCCCAGGACCAGCGCCCCCACCGGGACCAGATTCGTCGACATTCCCGCGAACAACGGCCCCTGAGTCTGAATCATCGTGTTGAACCAGTAGGTCGCCAGGCCGGTTCCCAGCACGCCCAAAACAGCCAGGGCCCCCGCCGCCAGCCACCACTCCCGTGACGATTCACACACCGGGGCGGCGACGGTCCACGAGATTGGCATCAACAACGCCATCGTACCCGACAGTGCCAGAAACGTCAGCCAGAGCGAAGGCAGTCCGCTCAGTTTACGACGGATCAGAATGTTGGAGCCGGCGTAACACGCGGGGACCGTGCCCGCCAGAGCCAGGTCGCCAACCGGAATCTCCCGACGAATTCCATCGGCCAGCAACAGGGCCAGAAAGCAAAACGCCCCGCACACGCCAATCAACTGGCGTCGGCTGGGATAGACTTTCAGAAAGACCGCCGACAAGGTGATCGTGAACAGCGGCACCAGTGTGACCGTCAACGCGACAAAAGCGCTTCCCTGCCGGGCGACGACCAATGGCTGGACCGCGTAGGGCCAGCCACAGCCCAGCAGTGAGACCAGCGAGATCCAGCCCAGTTGCCCACGCGTTGGCCGCTGATACACACCTCGTCGCCAGCAGAGCCAGCCAAGCATCGCCGCCCCTCCCGCAACGCGCCAGGCACCGACCGACAAGGGGCTAAAGCCCACCACCGCCTTTTTCATCAGCAGGAAGCTGACGCTCCAGACCAGGCAACAGCCCAGGAACAATAGGTAGGGCATCGAATGCGAAAATGGCGAATGTCGATGTGTGGTCATTCGACATTCGCCATTGGGGCTGGATTGGTCATGGAGTCATCGTCAGCGGCCATTCAGCCGCGACAAAGCGTTCAATTCGCTTTGGGACGCGTCGCCTGCGCCAGAATGATCGGTTCGAGCGCCGGTCCTGCCGGCACGTCCGCTTTCTTACGGGCCACCCATTCACCAACCGGTCGAGCCGTCTTTTTGGCCGCCACCCAGACACCCTGGGGCCGCTTCGCCTGGGCCACTTCGTCGTCGGTGAAGCCGCGGGGGATGATTGGCGTCCGGCCCGACTTCTTCCCCTGATCGCCCCGCCCGGCTCCCGAGCCATTGATCTTGTCTTCGGTGTCGTCGGTGAAAGTCTTCACCCGGTCGTTGTCCGGCGTCTCGGCCGAGGTCGCCCGCGACGAGTCTTTGGGAGCGATCGCCGTCCGTTCCCCCAGATCGTTGGAGGCGGGGGACGGCTGAATGCCGGCGGACACACTCCCCGAGGCCGCCGTTCCCGCCGAGGCCGTCGCGGTGTTGGCATTGATCGGGGCGGCGAACGCATATCCGCTGCCCACCGGAACCGTTTTCATCACGGTGTACGGCTGCCTCAACGTGATGTTCTGCGTCACCATTCGCATCTTGGTGACCGCGACCTGCTTGCGAGTGACCACAGGGACCACCCGGGCGACCTGGTAGTTTACCGTCTTGACGCCGCGCACGGCGACCTGTCGGGTCACCGGAATCTGCTGAGTGACGATGTTCGGCTGCCAGGACTTGCGAACCACTGAATCGGGAGTGAACGCCATGCGAACACTGTAGGCGGTCCGATTCATTGCGCCGAACAGATCCGGCCGATTATCGTATTCGCAGGGTGCCAGTTTGGGTCGGCATTCCACGTAGGAAACCCAGCGTCCGCAGTCGCGTTGAACGGTGCGATGTTCGGTGACCGTTTGGTAATTGACCGTGGGAACCTGGGCGGTTTGGGTTTCACACACCCGACGGTACTCGGTGCAATCCCGTTCTTCGAGATCGGTGTAATACTCGGGGCGCTGCACGGTTTGTTGCACATCCCGGTATTCGGTGACGGGGATCGTGCGAAAGCACTGCTGCACGGGAGGCGGAGGACACGCCGGCCGACACGGTCGGCAGCAGGGGTCGTAGAGAAACTGGGCGCTGGCCGAGCCGGCGGCACCCGTCACGACGAGAAAACTGGCGCACGCCAGAAAACGCGACAGGGGAGAGAGCATGGGTCGTACCTCTCGGGAAGGAAAGGAGGGATGCGCCACTCGTAAGACGAACCAGAGACCCGGGCGGGAGACCGGGGAAAAACTGTCGTTGCGGGAAACGCAGTCTGGCGAAAACGATCGGCACCGAATGGCGAATGCGGGGGGGCGATGTACCGCAAACGGGCCGATTTGGTCAAGAGGAACTGGCCCTGCGCTGGCACCTTCTTGCACCTTGAATCCTACGGTCAGATAGTCGAACGTTTTGGACAGGATTTCAGGATTGACAGGATGTCCTTCCGTTCTCCATATCGCTGACCATCGACTCCTCCAATTCACGCTGAACCAATACATCTGATCGACTGGTATCACTCGGCACGGTTTGATTGGCAATGGTCCAATCCTGTGTGCGATTATTTTCGTCCCCTCGGAAGAGGAACACCCAAGGTGGCTGTCCACGGAGCGCGGTCACCGGAAACGGCGGCCGTGAAGGCGGATCTGTTCTCCGTGGAGTCAGACGACGCCTACGGCTTTTCACTGACATCACACACACAGACAAACTGCCCACAGCCCGGGCAGCCGCGGCCGTATTTTTCCTGGACGGCCGCCTGCAGGTCGATTCCCGCCACGTTGGCGATGGTCGCCAGCCAGGCGAGGACGTCGGCGAATTCCAGGGCCTGTTCTTGCTTGGTCCCTTCCCGCAGGGCCGCCGCCAGTTCCCCTACCTCCTCCATCAACCACATAAACGTCCCGTCGACCCCGCGGGCCTCATCCTTCGACGAATACATCTGCCGAATCAGAGTCTGCAGGTCGGCCAGGGTCATGGGTTGTGGGTCGGCGATGGGAGCGGTCATGGCGTGTCGAGTTCCTTCAGCAGTTTCGCAGCCGACTCGTTCTTCGCGTCGTCGGCCAGTAGTTTCTTCAACCGGTCGAGCGCCTCGGGCTTGCGACCGTCAGCCGCCAGCGCCCGCGCCAGTTCCACAACCAGTTCGCCATCTTTCGGCTTGCACTCCGTCGCCCGTTCCCACTCTTTCACCGCTTCAGCCTTCCGCCCCAGGGCGGCGTACGCGCGGGCGATGATCTCATGGGTGTCGGCGTTCATCACGTCAATCTGGAGGGCCAGCACCCCGTATTTCAAAGCGAGTTCGTAATCCTGATCCAGTAACGCCAGCTCGGCCCGCTTGCGACGGACGGGAGCGTCATCTCCGTCGTAAATCGCCAGTTGCTCCAGCACCGGCTTAAGCTTCTGAAAGTCCTTGGCGCGCAACAGAGCGGTCGCCAGTCCCTTCTGCCACGGCACATGCAACGGAGCCTGTTTCAGTCCCAGTTCATACAGTGCCGCCGCCTGCGCGTACTCCTTTTGACCCAGGTGGACCTCGGCCCGCAACTCAAGAATTCGCGGATTCGGACGCTCGGGATCGAGCACGCCATCCAGCAGCTTTTCGGCCTGTTCCACATCCTCGGCACGCAGCGCCAGCCGGGCCAGTACCAGCGACGCGGCCGGATCACGCGGGTGTTCCTGCAGAACCTCCGACGCGATCCGCCGGGCGTCTTTGCGCTTGTTCACATTCAGGAGCGCCAGAGCGTATTGGGCGGCGCGGGCCGGGTCTTCGGGATGTTCACGATACGCCTTTTCGGCCTGAGGCAGGTTCGTTCCCTGCTCTTCGGGAACCTCTCCCTTCAATTGCGCGACGACGCGGTCGAGGTAATCGCGATATCCCTGCTCAAACACTGGTTGTTGAATCTGAAACACCTGCTCCAGCGCCTGTGTGGTTGTCTTTCCTTCGCGATACGCTTCGAGCAGACGGCTGGTGGCGTCGTCGCCAAAGCGTTCCTTCAAATACTCGGCGTACAGTCGGGCCTGACAGTAGGCGAAGTTCCAGTCGTTTTGATTCTTCGCCCGCGTGAACCCCTGGTTCAACGTGTCGAGATTCAACAACTGTCCTTTGGGGACACGTTCACGCAACATTTCATTCCACAACTCGGGACGGGGCGTCTCCTCCGAGAGAACCGCCAGCGCTTCGGTGTACCAGTGCGGAATGTTGAACTTTGTCCCCTGCAACGTGAGGATATGCACAAACTCATGCCGGGCGACCCGCGCCCAATTGTAAGGCCTGTCCCCCGCCGTGGGAGACGACAGCGCCACGATCATGCCGGTTGACGCGCCAATGGTCTGGATCCACGGCAAGCCGACTAGACGGGCGCTGAACCACTGATGCGCCGACACCCCCTTCGCCCGGTGGAAGATCTCGAACTGGGTCTTGTCGGCGGGTTCGTAGCGGAACTGTTTGACCAGCGGTTGATATTGCTCTTCCAGAAACTCCGACATGTAGTGCGCCAGCATTCGGTCGGCGACCGAATCGTAACGAATGCGGAAATGCTCGGTTTCCAGCGTTTCGTAGCCATCGAGCAGCTTGACCACTTTGCGCATGTTGCTGACCCGCACATGGAACGGGTCGGCGTTGAACGCCTCGTCCAGAATCTTGCGGGCGTCGTCGAGTTTGCCGGTCCGCATGCTGAGCAGACCGAGCGATGACCGGGGACCGGGGAGACTGGGGAGGGCGAGAGCGGCCTGCCGATAGCACCGTTCGGCGAATTCAAACTTGAATCGCCCTTCCATCGCATTGCCAACCACTTCGAGAAAGCGGCCCGGATGGGGATTGACGCGGGCCGCCTCGGCTAGCGCCTTGCCAAACCCCGAGACCGCCGCGTCGCCGATCGGCTCTTCGGCCTCAAGCCGGGCGAAGAGGTTCGTCAGTTCCGCCTCGGTGGGAATGCCATCCGCATGAATGGACAACAGCGCGCGGCGGGCCAGCAGCAGTTCGTTGTGCGGATTGATGTGGGCGAGTTTCTGGAGTGTCTCTTCCGCGGCGGCTGATTCTCCCCCTTCGAATTGCAGGTCAAACAGCGACAGGAGTGCCGGGACACTGTTCGGGTTGATTTCCAAAGCGCGAACCACCAATTGTTGCGCATCGGCGTTGTCGCGCTCGTCGATCGCCGCCTCGGCGAGGCGGGCGTAGACCGGGGCGGCCTGGGGGTTGATCGTCAGGGCCTTCTTCAACTCCGGCAGTCCCTGACCGCGATTGTACTTGTCGAGCAACAACCCACCCGCGACGGCGTGCGCCTGCCAACATAGGGGATCTGCCTTGACCGCGTCCGGGCAGAGCGTGTTGACAATCATGTTCAGGTTCTGCGACTTGGGATGCCACAGTGCGAACAGCTTCACACCCCGCGCGACAACAACCAGCGTTTCCGCGTCTTCCGGCTGTTTGCGATTGTAAAAATCGATGAACCAGCGCGACGCTTCCTCCGCCGGGTGGGATTTGCCCGTCGCGAGCAGCAGGTCCACCAGCACCGCTCGGGCTTGTGGCTGGTCGTCGTCAATCTCGAACGCCTGGTCGATCGACTTCTGACACTCTTCGTACTGCCCCTGTTCGAATTGCAGTTCCGAGAGCCGACCCAGCAATCCCGCGTGACTGGTGTTCTTCGCGACCGCATCGGCGACCAGTTTGGCCGCCGGCTCCAGATCCCCTTGGGCTTCCAGGCAGCGACTGCGCAGGAGGACGAAGCCGGGGGCCTCAGCGAAATCCGCAGGAACCTTTTCGAATTCCTCCAGCGCTTCGGCGTAACGACCGTGCTGGAAGTGGTCACGCAACTCAACCAGTTCGTCCGGTTCGGTTTTCGCCTCGGGGGGCTCGGGGTCGCGAGGGGCCTCCTGCCCGCGGACAGTTAACGCCGACAGCGAGAGGATGACCACACACAGCAGCCACACCCCCGCGCGGCGCAGTCGCTCCGCGGGATGGGTGGCGGTTTGCCGAACTCGCCGACACGCGCGGCAGTCGGGGTCAAGCGAGAGTCCGGAGATCGGGTTCGAGTCGACGACGTTCACGCGTGGGACGCCTTATAGAGATTGAGAGTGATGTGGGCCTGCCCCTGATGATGAGCCTCGTGCCAGACGATGATCTTCAGCGCGTTGCCAATCGAGAGATTGCGTTGGGCGAGCGCGGGAGGGACTGTTTCCAGGTCGGCGGCGGATAGACCTTGAATCGTAGCCCGCAGGTGTTCGCGGCTTTCGGCGAGAACCTGCCGGATTTCGGCGGCGGTGGGAATCTGATCATCGGGGGTGCTGCCCCCCTTGTAGCGGGGGACCAGATCGGCACGGGCGGGCTGGGTTCCTTTGAACCGCTCGGTCGCGAACAGTTCTTCGGTGATCCCGACGTGCATCAACTGCCACGCGATGTGCGCGCGTCCCGGTCCCGGACGCCAGCCCAGCGCCTCTTGCGCGTTGGGCAGCTTCTCGATGGCGTCCAGTGTCGCCAGCGTCCGTTCGCGGCAGAGGTCGAGAAAGGCGAGTGTGGATTCCTGGTGCGTCGGCATGAAGGCGGCTTTCCGGTCGGGTGAATGGAAGTCGAGTTTGTGAACCCGCATTCTATCCCGCCAGATCGGTCGGGTGAAACCGTTCGTCTGAAGGGCGGGCGTCGAAACGGAATTCTCTCTTCCGAATCAGCAGGCTGACGAGATCGAGTTTCCCGATGGATGTAAAAGCCGTACCGAAACACCAACAGTATACACAAGGCCACATCCCCGAGATGCCATCAAGCGAGACTTTTTCACAGTTTCCGACAAGATCTCGAACAATTCGACTGATTTCCGAGGGACGCGGCCGGACTCCTCGCATTGAGGCGTTTCGTTTCGCCCCCGAATTCGCCAAAGCCCCGAGCAGTTTTGAGTTTCGGTTCCTGGTTGAGAATCGAGTTTACATCTACGGTTTTGACGTGCAGGGCACGAGAATTGTCAGCGAGTGGTTGGATCTTCTGCGCGGTGATGACGAACTCTCGATCTTCGATCGCGGGGCGGATGGTCAGACACGCGTCAATGAGGGTGTCTTTCGACATTTTGCGAACGACCCAAAAATCGCTGGAACACTAAAAAACCTCTCGGCAGTCGCACTGCGCGAAGACCAGTTGTTTCTGAATCGGGTCAGTGAGCTGCCCCAGGGTGAGCAAGGTGGATCACTCGGAGGGATCATCGAGTGGCTCACCAAGAGTCTGGCTGTGCTTCCAGCCGACTACAGATCGCCAGACATTCTCGAGCGACTGCAATCCGATCGAGATTTTTTTGAATTCAGCAAGGCGTTCCTTCAACAGGTTGGTACGGGAATTGACAGTTTAGGGATTGTCGAGACCGAAAAAGAAATTGACCACTCTACGACACGTATGTTCGCGAAAGCTGACGTCCAGAGTCCAGGCACATTGCAAATGAACGATTTTTCGGATCTGCGTCTGAAGAACGATGATTCTTCGCGCATCCTGATCCGATCGTTGCTGGCATTGCATCGCGCGAATGGAGATTCGTTTCCACTTCCATTTTCGCAGGAATCGGATGGAACTGGCGCCTTGCTCCACTTGATGCCCGTGTTGTCACCTCCCAAGGGGGGAAATGCCGTGTTTGTGATCGACGAACTTGATCGCAGTTTGCACCCGTTGATTTGCCGGGAGTTCATTCGACTGTTCAGCGAAACCTGCCCAAACGAGCGGAGGCAACTCATTGTGACGACTCATGAAGCGCACCTGCTCGATCAGGAACTGCTCCGTCGCGATGAATACTGGTTTGTTGAGAAAGACGCCATGCATCAAAGCCACCTCACATCGCTGTCTGACTTCAATATTCGCAACGATCTCCAGATTCAAAAGGGGTATTTGCAAGGTCGATTCGGAGCGATTCCGATCATTGGCTCGATGGATCCCATGCGACGCCTGCTGGCAAGTGGTGAATCACAGGAAAAATGACATGCCACGAAAGAAAAGATGGTCAACCAAGCGATCGAACGGGCAAGGAGACTGGAAACGGGGGAATTCGAAATTCCGAAATCCCCCGCCGCCGGAATTTACCGAATACTGGATTCGCTCTTGAGACGCGACGCGATCGATCTCAAGTAGAATTCACTCGTGGACAACTTCTGGTTGCCCACGCCATCTGCCCAGCCCTTACGGCAGTTCGCTGGACGTCGCTGTTGCTGCCGTCGCCGTCTGGTTCGCTGTCCCCGCGCTTTTCTGCAGGAAATGAAACACCGGGCCGGGGACGAGACCGAGGAGGACGACCCCGACCGCCGCGATGAGGGTCGCCGCGTAGGCGGAACGACCTCCCGTCGGACGGGGGGCTCCGAGCGGCTCGTGCAGGAAGATCAGGGCGATCAGACGCAGATAATACACGCCGCCGATCGCCGCGTTGAGTACACCCACCACCGCCAGGACGGCGAACGCCGGGTGCAGTTGGAAACCGAATTCCCCGACCGCCTGCTTCACCGACAGAGCGCTCGCGAAAACCGAGAACTTGCCCCAGAAGCCCGGCAACGGCGGAATCCCCGCCATACTGAACAGGAACAGGGCCATCGCGATCGCGACGATCGGCTGTGACTTCGCCAGACCCGTGAGGTCGTCGATGTGTTCGATCTGTCGGCCAGGTCGTCCCAGATAAATCAACGCGCCGAACAGCCCGACGCTCGCCACGGAATACGCCAGGAGATACAGCAGGCTCGCCTGCATCCCCCCGGGAAGCCCGAGGCTGCCCGCATTCGCCGACAGTCCCGAGTGCAGTTGCGACTGTTCCCAGAAACCGACCGCGAAGCCGATCAGCATGTAGCCCGCGTGCGCCACGCTCGAATACGCCAGCATTCGGCGGACATTCGTCTGGAGCAGCGCGAGGCAATTGCCCCCGGTCATGGTGACGCCCGCAAGAATGAGCGCGAGCTGCTGCCCGGTCCCCTCAAATCCGACCGTCACATGCCCAACCAGCCGGAACAGGGCGATGATGCCGGCCGCCTTGGGTACGACTGCCAAAATGCCAGCGTTGAACGCGGACGTCCCCTCATACACATCGGGAGCGTAGAAGTGAAACGGAACCGCCGCCAGCTTGAAACTGATGCCGGCGAAAATCAGCACCAGCGCCACAACCCCCAGAATCGAGGGATTGGGAACCAGGGCATCCGGATCGCGCGGAGCGTAGGTTTCGGTCAGAACGTTTTGAATCGCGTCGAACTGGGTCGAGCCGGTCAGTCCGTAGATGAACGCCAAACCATACAGCAACATTGCTGCCGAGAAGATACTCAAGAGAAAGTACTTGACGGCCGCTTCTTGCGAACGCTGGTCCTTGCGCCCCAGGTAGAGCAGCACATACGTCGGAATGCTGATCAACTCCAGCGACAGGAACAGCATGATCAGGTCGTTGGCGACCGACACCAGCAGCAAGCCGTCGAGCAACAACAGCAGCAGTCCATAGAACTCACCGGTCGGGCTGTTGGCCTCCTGCTGCAACGAGAGCGATTGCAGGATGATCAGCGCCCCGAGTGCCAGACAGCAGTACTGGAAGCCCTGGGTGATTGCGCCACTGCGGACGGCGATCGCGCCCCCCTCGGCCAGCACCAGACTGCTGCCGTACAGCAGCCAGCCGACGACGGCAAGAACCCCGATCGCCGCCGGCCCGAACAGTCGGCGGTTGATCGAGAACGTGCCGGCGAGCAGGAACAACGCGCCGGCGACAGCCAGCACGACGTGCGGCAACAGGATGGAAAATGTTTCCGACACGATGACACTCAATCGGAAGGTGGGGAAGCCGGTGAATTCGGAAGTTGCGAGACGGCCGACGCCGGCTCGGTCGCGGGAGCGGTCGGACGACCCTCCGCCAGTTGGGTGGCCCCATGCGATTGCAACAATGCCACGATTGGCTGCAACGAGGGCTGCATGCGACTGGTGAAGAACTGCGGATACAGACCGATCCAGAAGATGGGGACAATCAGCACGCCGAGCGCGACCATTTCGCGGAAGTTCAAATCTTTGAGTGCCACGTGGTCGGAGCCATGCCCCCCGTGAGCCGACTCGGCCCCGTGCCGGGCGGCGACCGGGGCGTGCCCGTGGCCATGTTCCTGAACCGGTTCGCGCAACCGTCCGAAGAAGGTCCGTCGCACCAGCGACAGGGTGTACCACGCCCCCAGAATGATTCCCGAGAGGGACAACGTCGCGTAGAGCTTGTTCGTCGCGAACATCCCGAGCAGGGCGGTGACCTCGCCCGTGAATCCGTTGAGACCCGGAAGTCCGATGCTCGAAAACGCGACCACCAACAGACAGAACGCCATGATCGGATACTTGCGAGTCAGTCCGCCGTAGGAGGCGATGTCGCGGGTGTGGTAGCGTTCGTAGAGCATGCCGACCAAGGTAAACAGCGCGCCGGTCGAGAGTCCGTGGTTGATCATCTGAAGCATTCCCCCGGTTAACCCGACGGTGTTGAACGCGAACAGCCCCAGCAGACAAAAGCCCATGTGGCTGACCGACGAATACGCCACCAGTTTTTTGATGTCTTCCTGCGCGAGCGCCAGGAGCGCCCCGTAGATGATCCCGATGACTGCGAGAATCGCGATGACATGGAAGTGCGCGACACTTGCCCCGGGGACGAGAGGGAGTGCGAACCGCAGGAACCCGTAGGAACCAATCTTGAGCAGCACGCCGGCGAGCAGTACGCTTCCGGCCGTGGGGGCCTCGACGTGCGCCAGGGGCAACCATGTGTGGAATGGAAAGAGTGGAACCTTGATCGCGAAGCCCGCGAACAGGGCGGCGAAAATCCAGGGACTGGCGTGATCCCAATACTGATGTGCCGGTCCCGACACCGTGGTGATTCGCTGAATGCTGCGAGTCAGCTCGGGAATCGAAAAGGTCAACGTCGAACTGTCGGTCATCCACGACTCAGACAGCACGACGAACAGCAACCCCAGGAACGTCAACACGCTGCCCGCCAGGGTGTAGATGAAGAACTTGCGGGCGGCCCAGCGACGGTCGCTCCCTCCCCAGATTCCCACCATGAAAAACAGCGGAATCAGTGTGAACTCGAAGAAGACGTAAAACAGGATGATGTCCTGGGCAGCGAAGACGCCAATCAGCCCCGCTTCGAGCAACAACATCAGCGCGTAAAACTGCGGAGCGCGGTCCTTGATCGATTCCCAGCTCACCAGAACGGCCGGAATCATCAACAACGCCGACAGCACAATCAGCCACAGACTGATTCCGTCGACACCAAACGACAGCTCGACGGCGGTGTCTCGCGGATTCTGAGGCTGCCCCTCGACGACTGCCGGGGCGGCGGGTCGCCAGTTGAGCCAGCGCAACGACGACTTCATTTGAATCGCGTCGTCGGCTGTCACCTCGCGAGCCGAGGCGTTGGCGTTTTCGGGGAGCAGCTCGGGCGTGCGATAGTTCCAGACCATCAGCACGGCGAGCGCGAATGTGATCAGGACATTGGTGAGCGCGGTCCAGCGGGCCTGCTCGCCGCCGACGCGCGACGTCAGCAGCACGAGCAGCGCCCCGAACAGGGGAACCGCGACCATCACGCAGGGAAGCAGATTCAGGGAAGGCATGAACAACTCAAGTTTGCTTGGACAACAGAGCCCACATCAACACCGCCGTCGCCAGCATCATCGCCAGGGCGTAGAACTGCACGAGGCCGTTCTGAATCGGACGAGGCAGGCGGCCCAGAACGGCCGGTAACTTACTGACACCGGTGACGAACAGTCCGTCGACGAACAGCCAGTCGAAAAACCGACTGAAATGCGCCAACCCCTGCAACGGCTTCACCACGAACACCGAATAGACTTCGTCGAGGTAGAACCGATGCTCACTCAATCGGGTGAACGGTCCCGCCAGGGCGGCCAACCGTCCGGGAATCGCCGACGGCTCCTTGTACATCACCCACGCCAGTCCCACACCAATAGCCGCCACAACGGAACTCACCGCCGCGACCAGCCAGTTGATGCCATGTTCGTGCGACGCTTCCTTCAACCCGTCGATCGTTCCCGACAGGTAACCGTCGAAGATCCCCGTCATGTGTCCCAACAGCAACCCCAACAGGGCCGCGCCCCCCGAGAGAATCCACAGCGGATTGCACATCGAAGGAGGGGATTCATGGGCGTGGTGGCCGGCGGCGTGGGGCACTTTTTCCGGACCGCCGTAGAACGTGAGAAAGAACGCCCGGAACGTGTAGAACGCCGTCAGAAACGCCGTCAGAGTTCCCAGCCAGTACAGCCAGCCAAAGAGCTTCACACGCGACACCCCGAACATCGTCTTGTCGGGGGGTGCGGAAGTCGTGGCGTGCGACTCGTCCGCGTGTTCGTCGGTCGCCGTCGGGGCGGCACCGGCGACGGCCGGCTCGTGATGAGCATGCGCCTGTTCGTAAACGGCCCCCAGAATGGTGTCTTTGCTCCAGAATCCCGAGAGTGGCGGAATGCCGGCCAGGGCGAGCGCACCGATCAGAAACGTCGTATGCGTTTGCGGCATCAGGCGCTTCAACCCGCGGAATTCCCGCATGTCGATCACGCCACCCATCGCGTGCATCACGCTACCGGCACCCAGGAAGAGCAGCGCCTTGAAGAATGCATGCGTCACCAGATGAAACATCGCTCCGCCAATCCCCACCAGACTCCCGGTCCCCAGTCCCAGGAACATGAATCCCAGTTGACTGACGGTCGAATAGGCGAGGACACGCTTGAGGTCGTTTTGAGTCAGAGCGATCAGGGCGGCGAGCAGCGCGGTGATGCCACCGATCAACGCGACAAACACCTGCGCGTCGGGGGCGAGCTGAAACAAGGGGGTGCAGCGGGCGACCAGATACACGCCCGCGGTCACCATGGTCGCCGCGTGGATCAGGGCGCTGACCGGAGTCGGCCCTTCCATCGCGTCGGGCAACCAGACGTGTAACGGGAACTGAGCGCTCTTGCCGATCGCTCCGGTGAACAGGCACAGGCAGATTGTCGTCAACAGATACGGGTTTGTCGAAGCAAGCTTCGCGATCGCCGCCGAATCCCCCAGTACCGCACTGAATTCCGTCGATCCAAACGTCGTCCAGATGAGGAACACCCCGGTCGCGAAACCGAAGTCACCAATACGGTTGACGACAAACGCCTTCATGCCGGCGGCCGCCGCTTCGGGCTTCTCGTACCAGAACCCGATCAGCAGATAACTGCACAGCCCCACCGCTTCCCAGAAGACGAACAACTGCAGGAAGTTCGCCGACAGGACCAGCATGATCATCGAAAAGACGAACAGCCCGACGATCGAAAAGAATCGCCAGTACGCCCGGTCGCCGTGCATGTAGCCCGAGGCGTACACCGCCACCAGCGTCGCCACGAACGTGAGCATCGCCAGCATGGTGGTCGACAGCGAGTCGGCCCGCAACGAGATCTTGAGATCCAGCCCGGGTGAGACTCCCTCGGCTCCCGGGGCATAGACGGGACCGTTTTCGATCTTTGGCTCGACGATTTGCATCCATTGATACAGGACCACCGGCTGTACCTGTTCACCCGGTGTGTTGGGGATCGAGAACAGAAGTGCCAGCGAACAGAGCGACGACAGACCGCAGCCAATGACCACCGGCCAGTGACTTTTCTCTTTGAGCCACTTCGCCCCTGCGACCGCCGTGATCAGACAGGCGAGCAGCGGGAATAACGGGATGAGTCGGGTCAACATGTCAGCCATGGGTCGGGCCTCCTTCCACACCACTCGCGACGGCGACTGGCTCGGCGGACTCCGGTGTCGACGCCGGCTTCCAACCCGGGAGCCGACCTGAAGGGGTCAGTTGAGGCCAGATCTTTTCCGCGGGTTGCGGGGTATCCTCGGCAGCCGTCTCGGCTTCGACCGGAGGCTGGTCCTCTTCACGCAGATCTTGCCAGATCGAAACATCGAGTGAGTAACCGCGTTTGAACAGCACGACGAATAGAGCGAGCGCGACTCCGGCCTCGGCGGCGGCCAGCGCCAGACTGAAAATCGCCGTCACTTGTCCTCCCCACGTCCCGTGGTAACCGCTGAAGCCGACGAGAGTCGTCGAGACCCCTTGCAGCATCAGCTCGGCACAGAGGAACATCACGATCAGATTTCGGCGGGTGAGAAACCCGACGGCACCCAGGGCGAAGAGCAACGCTCCCACCACCAGGTAATTGTTCAGCATCGCGTCATTTCCGGACATGCGATTCCTCGATACGGTGCCCCGCAATCAGCATCGCGCCGACGACCGCCGCCAGAAGCAGCAGGCCGGTGATCTCCACGCTCACGACGTGGTCGCGAAACAAACTCTTCCCAAGGCCGGCGACATGCGCCGCGTTGGGGTTCTTTCCATCCGGCAACAGGCTGGTCGGATTCGCCGCTGCTTGAATCGCCACAACCGAACCGGCCGGCCGGGCCGCCGCGTCCGCGACCGGTGCCCGTCCCTCGGTTCGCGACACCAGATGAATCGCCGCGATCAACACTCCCGAGAGCAATAGCCCAGTCACCGCCGACAGCAACCCTTCCCGGGAAAACCGGTCGTACCGAGCCGCCCCGTTGGGCTGCGCCAGCATGATCACGAACAGAAACGTCACCACGATCGCGCCGGCGTAGACGATAATCGTCGCCGCCGCCAGAAACTCGGCCTGCTGCAACAGATACAGCCCCGAATTCGACAGCAGCACCATCGCGAACCAGATCGCCGAGTAGACCGGATTGCGGCTGGTGATCATCATCACCGCGCACGCGACACTCACAAACGCCAGCGCGTGAAACGTGTAGCATTCGAGCGTGTTGTCGAGCCCCCACAACGCGGTCCCCTGGGAGCCATCCACCGCCCCCTCTGAGGAAGAGAGGGGAAACGTCACCAGCAATACAAACGACAGGGTGACCAGCGCCCCGCCAAACAGGCGAACCACGTGGGAATCGCGGCCACCGCGAGGGAGCATCAGGTAGATGCCGAGGAACGCGGGGAGCAACACTCCCAGCACGCGCAGGGCAAATAGCACCTGCGGGTTTTGTAGCAGCGACGCCCCCAGGATCGGGGGGAACAGGTCGAGTAGCGAAGAATCCATGCGATCAGTGACCCTTCCCGGCAGGCTGGCCCGCCGCCTCGGCCATGCTCTTGCTCTTCATCGGTTCGGCTTCCACCGTCATGTCATAGACCGAGAGCAGTTTTTCCTTGTCGAAGATCATCTCTTCCCGACTCGCTCCGGTGAGGTCGAAGAGCGACGTCAGTTCGATCGCATCGACGGGGCATGCCTCTTCGCACATCCCGCAGAAGATGCACCGCAACTCATCAATCACGAAGCTCTGGGGATACTTCTCGCGATCCTTCCAGGGAGCCTCGGTTCCGACGATGTCGATGCAGTGAGCCGGGCATGCCGTCGCGCACAAGAAACAGGCGACGCACTTCACCCGTCCTTCGTCGTCTTTGTTCAACCGATGGACGCCGCGGTAGATCAGCGGATTGCCAAACTCGGGGCGTTCTTCCGGGAACTGACGTGTGAACCCGTCTCCCTTCACTGTCGAAAAAAAGTGCTTCGCGGTCGTGGCGAGGCCATCGAACAGGGGAGTCAGGTACATTCGGCCTGCGATCCCCAGTTGAGGTTCGCGGACCCATTTGATCGACTTATCGTCGGGTTGCATGATTCAATCTTCGCAAGTCGCGGTGTCAACTGGGGCGGACCGCGACAGTGCGGACCGGTTTGGACGAGACCGAGGCGGCGGCCCAGGCGAAACACCCGGCGACCGCCAGCCAACCCAGCACCGCGCGGGTCACGTAATCGTCTTGCGCCAGGAACTCCTGGCAGAAGGCGCAAATCACCAAGTTCACCAGCCCCAGCGGAATCATCGTCTTCCAGGCGAGGTCCATCAGTTGGTCATACCGAAACCGTGGCCAGCTCCAGCGAATCCACATGAAGAAGAAGATCATCAGCAGGACTTTGACATTCAGCACCACCACCCGCACCACCGCGCCGATAAAGCCGACTTCGTTGGCTTCGGTGTACGGGGCCAGACCCCAGAAGTGCCAGCCGCCGAAAAACAGAATGACTGCCAGGAACGCCACGGTGATCATGTGAAGATACTCGGCGAACGCGAACATCCCGAACTTCATGCCGGTGTATTCGGTGTGATAGCCACCGACCAGCTCCTGCTCACACTCGGGCAGGTCGAACGGCAACCGCGCCGCCTCGGCACACCCGCTGACCATGAAGACCACAAACCCCAACGGCTGAATCGCGACCCACCACCAGCCCGAGGCGGCCTGCGCGGTCATGATCGTTTCCATCTTCAAAGAGCCAGAGAAGAGCAGGACGCCAATCACCGACAGGCCGAGGGGAATCTCATAGCTGACGAGCTGGGCACTGGATCGCAGTCCCCCCAGCAGACTGTATTTGTTGTTGGACGCCCACCCTCCCAGAATCACGCCGTAGACGCCCAGACTGCCGACGGCGAAGACAAACAGAACGCCAATGTCGATATTGGGGGCGATCGTGAGCGCGATCGGTTCGGAACCGGGCCAGGGGACGACGTACCCGAACGGGATCGTGGCGAAAACGAACGTGGCTGACGCGAGAATCGACAACGGAGCGACCAGAAACAGTATCCGGTCGGCACCGTCGGGGATGATCTCTTCTTTCAGGATGAACTTCAGCCCGTCGGCGAGTGGCTGGAGCAGACCCCAGGGACCGACGCGATTCGGACCGAATCGGTCCTGCAGGTACGCCGCCGCCTTCCGTTCGACCAGCACCAGATAGGCGACGGCCGCCTGCGAGGCACCGACGACCAGCGCGATCTTGATCAGAGGTTCAATCCACTCAGCCATGATGTCTTCAGAGGGAGTTGCTTCAGGACGGCGTATTCAGGGAAGTTCGAAGGACGAAGGACGCAACTCGAATGCGTTGGAGGTTATCGTGTGGGAGTTTCCACTTCGAGCATGCGGGACCCTTCGCTGCGGAAAGTGGGTGTCGGGTGAGTCACCGTTCCCAATTCTGTGGTCAGCGGATGCTTTTCCTGGCCAGTGACCAAGTTGAGACCAGCGGGCGGAACCCCATCGGTACACCGGGCGAAGAACGGAACCTTCGCCGCCAGTTCTTTAAGAACGTCGGCCGCGTTGTAGATTCCCCGACGTCCCAACAGATCCGAGAACGTCTGGCCGTCGACATGGGCACCGCCGTGCGGCCGAAGTCCCCACGAAGCCGACTGAATCAACCCCGCGTGATTCACGTAACTGCCATCCTTCTCGAACGCCGTCACCCCGGGCAACACCAGCTTCGCCCGGCGGGCGAGGGGCGATGGGAGAATATCCTGGACCACCAGGCTTTCCAAATGTTCGAATTTCGCCGCCTCGGCGTCATCGATCCACGGGTCGCCATACCCGCCGGTGACGTACGCCCCTTTGATCTCTCCCGTGGCGATCTTCGCCAGCATTCCGTCCCAGTCGAGCGGCTGCTTGCCAAAGTGCTTGACGATCTCTTCGACCCCGCGGCGGTTCGGGCACTTCTCGGCTCGAATCGTGAACCCGGACTTGAACTTCTCGTCGTGCCCCACCACCGGGATCTTGCCGACCACCAGCGTGACGTCCGACAGAATCGAGACCGCGTAGCTCGCCAGCAGGTACGCCTCTTCACAGGAGAGGAACGGCGACAGCACCACGGCGAGATGTGACCCGCCATGATTGAGGGCAACGTCGGCGACATGGTTGTACACTTCGCGAATCGCATGGGGCCAATCAAGCGGCTCCCAGGCGTTGTTGCGACGGATCACCACGCCATCGAGTCGCTCGGGAGCGGTGACGAACTGATTCTCGTACCGGCCGGCATCGCACATCCACCAGTCGTTGGCGTTGGGATTGAACCGCGGCTGGATGCGATAAAGCTGGTTTTGGTTCACGTGCATCTGTGTTGCACAACCGGTGCTGCACTTGGTGCAGACCGAGTTTTGTGCTTCGAGGAACCAGACCCGCTGTTCGTACAGAAAGTCGGTCGAACACAACGCCCCCACCGGGCAAATGTCGTTGACGTTGCCCGACATCTTGTTGTCGATCGGAAAGCCGGGGAAGACGTCGATCTCGGCGTGGCTTCCCCGGTCAATCACCATCAGTTCCCCTTCACCCGAGACTTCGCGGGTGAAACGGACGCAGCGGCTGCACATGACGCAACGGTCGGCGAACAGCGAAACATGCGGCCCAAGTTCCCGCCGTTTGCTGGTAAAGGGATGAATGTCGGCGCGGCGTTCTTGATGGCCGAATTCGAAGTAATAGTCCTGCAGCCAGCATTCCCCCGCCTGATCGCAGATCGGACAGTCAACCGGGTGGTCGAGAAGAATCCCTTCCTGAACGAAATTCTGGTTCGCTTTGACCTTGGGGCTGTTGGTGACCACCACGGTTCCATCTTTGGCGGGCGTCTGACACGCCGGCACCAGTTTGGGAACCATGGAGATTTCGCCCGTCTCTTTGTTCTTTGTGCCGGTCTCGACCAGACACATTCGGCAACTGGCGACGACACTGAGCCCCGGATGCCAGCAATAGAACGGAATCGAAACGCCGGCGCGATCGGCCGCCTGAATGACATTCAGGCGTTCGTTGTCGCCGATCTCGATCTCTTTTCCGTCGACCGTTATGGTTGCCATGACTCGCAGCTCTATCCTGGGAAGGCCCCCCGCGCGGGTTAACGCGAAGGGCGACGTGTTCGATTGTTCTCGGGGATCTGTCGGCTAATGGTGTGCCAATTCCACGAGCGCCATGGCAGGTTCTTCCTGCTGGTAGCCCCCGGGATTCGTCTTCTTGATGTACTCTTCCAGCTCGCCCCGGAACTTTCCGAGGGCGTTCTTCAACGGCCAAGCGGCACCGTCGGCGAGACCGCAGATGGTCGTGCCCGGCATGATGCCGATCGATTGCGAAATGCTCTGCAGAATCTCGAGATCCTTCAGGCGGCCTTTGCCCGAGAGAATCCGCGTCATCAGCCGGCTTGACCAGCTTGTTCCCTCGCGACACGGGGTGCATTGGCCGCACGATTCGTGCGCGAAAAACCGGCAGGCGTTGTTCAGGTAATCGACGATCGACACCGTCTCATCCATCACCGTGACCGCCGCCGTCCCCAGACCCAGGCAACCGACCTTTCCCGGGCCGGCGAAGTCGAGCGGTGTGTCGAATTCTTTCTCGGTCAACAGCCCCATGCTCATGCCGCCGGGAATCGCCATCTTCCCCTTGCGTCCCTTCCAGACACCGCCGCCGTGACGTTCGATCAACTCCCGGCAGGTCACCCCCAACGGCAACTCGACACAGCAGGGCGTGTTCACGTGCCCGCTGATGCAGTACAGCTTGGGGCCGTAACTTCCGGGATCTTTGGGATTGGTCGAGGGCACACCCATGCTCTTGAACCAGTCGGCCCCGCGATTGACGATATGCGGAACGTTCGCCAGCGTTTCAATGTTGTTGACGACGGTCGGCTTGCGGAACGCTCCTTCGATCGCGGGGAATGGCGGCTTGATACGCGGCCAGGCCCGCTTCCCTTCGAGGCTTTCGATCAGCCCGGTCTCTTCGCCGCAGATATAAGCGGCCGCCCCGCGGTGCAGGTAAATGTCGAGGTTGAACCCGCTGCCGTTGATGTTCTGCCCCAGCAGTCCTGCGCCGTAACACTCCTGAATCGCCTGGTGCAGGCGTTTGTAGGCGGTCGGATACTCGCACCGGACGTAGATGTAGGCGGTCTGCGCGCGAGTCGCGTAGCAGCCGATCATGATCCCCTCGAGAACCTGGTGGGGATCCAGCTCCATCAGAATGCGGTTGTTGAACGTCGCCGGCTCCGATTCGTCGGCGTTCACGCACATATATACGGTCGGTGCGTCTTTCGGCAGAAAACTCCACTTCAGCCCGCAGGGGAAGCCCGCCCCGCCACGACCGCGTAGGTTCGACGCCTTGACCAGTTCCACCGTGTCGACGGGGGACATTGTCGACAAGACCTTCTTGATCGCGGCGTAACCCCCCGCAGCCCGGTACACACTCAGAGTGTGGCTGTCGGGCTTGTGGATGTTCGCCAGCAGTACAGGTTCGAATTCAGCCACGGAACCAAGGTCCTAAGGATCGCTTTGCGTCGGCTTCGCCCGAATGGGCCAAGCGTGTTGTGTGTTGTTTGTGTCGTTCGGAAGTGTGTCAGTCGGCGGGGTGGGGCTACTTCGCGTCGGCTTGTTTTTTCAACTGCGCCGCCACGTCACCCGCCTGTTCCACCGAAAGGTTCTTGTAGACGGTGTCGTTCGCGAGCATCGCCGGTGCGAAGTCGCACAGACCCAGGCACTCGCCAAATTCCAGTGTCACCTTTCCATCGCCACTCGTTTCGCCTGGCGCGACTCCCAGTTTTTCACTGAGCGCTTCCAGCACCTCTTCTCCGCCGCGCAACGAGCAACTGATCGATCGGCAGACCCAGGCCCGCACCTTGCCGCACGGCTTCGACTTGAAGTACCCGTAGAACGACAGCGTGTCATAAACCTGCGCGGGGGACAATTCGAGCATCTTCGCCAGTTCGGGGATCGCTCCCTCGGGGACGCAGCGGAGATGTTCGTTGATGATGTGGAGCGCCGGCAGCGTGACCGCCTGCTTCGTCGGATAGCGCGGAAAGTACGCTTCGATCTCGGCCCGCATCTGCGGGGTCAGTATCGGTTGGGCCGTTGTCGTGGTCATCGCTCGCGTCTCGTCGGTTTGCATTCTCCGGACCGGAGAACCAAACGGCTGGTTGTGAAAAAAAGCCGACTCGTGGGAAGGGATCTCGTCACCGGTCCAGTTCCGCCGCGATGATGTTCAAACTCCCCAGCACCGCCACGATGTCGCTCACGAGGTGACCGCGAATCAGGTGGGGGAACATCGCGAAATGGATGAAACTGGGAGGCCGGCACCGCGCCCGGTAGGCGGTCTCACTGCCATCGCTGGCGAGGTAGAAACCGAGTTCTCCATTGGGGGCTTCGACCGCGGTGTAACACTCGTCGCGCGGTGTCTGAAACCCGCGGTTGGTCATCACCACTTCGAAGTGAGTGATCAGTCCCTCGATCGTGTTGTAAACCCGCGTCTTGTCAGGGAGGACGGTGCGATCCGCCATGGGGACGTTGAACGGTCCCGGCGGAAGGTTTTCCAGAGCCTGTTCGATGATCTTCACGCTTTCGAGCATCTCATCCATACGGACGAGATAGCGGTGAAAGCAGTCGCCCGCGGTCGAGCAAACGACGTTGAAATCAAAGTCGGCGTACGCCAGATACGGGGTGTCTTTACGCAGGTCGCGGGTGACACCACTCGCACGGGCGATCGGCCCGGTCGCGCTGCGATTGATCGCCTCTTCTTTGGTGAGAACGCCAATCCCCTTGGTGCGTTCGACGAAAATCCGGTTGCGATTCAACAGCCGGCAGATGTCGGCGTGAACCTTCGGGAAATTCTTGACAAACTGCCGAACCTGTTCAATGAACTTCGGCGTGGCGTCGTACATCAGCCCGCCGACCCGGGTGTAGCTGGTGGTGAACCGGGCCCCGCACAGCGTTTCGAACACCTGATACAGCACTTCGCGCTGGTTGAAGGCGTATAGGAACGCGGTGAACGCCCCGGTGTCGAGCGCGCACGCCCCGTTACTCAGCAGGTGATCGCTGATGCGTGCCAGTTCGAACAGAATCGTACGGATGTACTGACAGCGCGGGGGGACGTCGATCCCCAGGAGCGATTCGACCGCATGGTGCCAGGCGATGTTGTTTGCCAGCGGCGAAATGTAGTTCATCCGGTCGGTGACCGTGACGTACTGGTTGTAGTTCAGATGCTCGCCGATCTTCTCGAACCCGCTGTGCAGGTAGCCGATTTCGGGGCGGGCGTTGAGAACTTTCTCTCCCTCGATCTCCAGCACGATGCGCAGCGTGGTGTGTGTCGCGGGGTGCTGCGGACCGAAGTTCAGCGTCCAGCGATATTCCTGCTCGATGGTCGACGCGGGAGGATCGAGAAGTCCAGAAGCCATGAGGTGCGGTTGCCAGAGGAGTGTTTGCGTTGCGAACCGCCAACCGTGCGACTCACGTCGCGGGCGCCGTTGGCGATGCGGGGTGTTTGGTCAGCTCTGATTGCGTGTGATGCGTTCGAAATTGTGACGTTCGCCACGCCCGCGGAGCGGATAGTCCTTCCGCAGCGGGAAGCCGGCGAATTCTTCAGGCATCAACACCCGGCGCAGGTCGGGATGCCCTTCGAATACGATGCCGAACATGTCGTAAACTTCGCGTTCCAGCCAGTTCGCCCCTTCCCACAACGGAACCGCCGACCGAACCGTGAGGTCGGGTTCGTTGAGATAACAGCGAACCACCAGCCGCTCTCCCGAGGTCGACGGACCCAGGATATACACCAGGCCGAACCGGTCCCGGGCACCACGGTAGTGCAGGTAATCGACGCAGGTGACGTCGATCAGCAGGTCAAACCCGCATTGGGTCTTCAGAAACGACAGGTACGATTCGAGCTGGCCGGCGGGGACCACCAGCCGGCGCTGGCCGCGCGGGCTTTCGGAATACTGCCAGGCGACTTCACCAAACCGGGCCTTCAGGGCCGTTTGCAGGGCTTGCGGATCCATGCGTCAAACCCCTACGTTCGGGAGGATGGGCAGTGGCTGCGGGCGGGGAGAATTCGACGCCGTGGCGATGTCGAGCAACGCCCGCTTGGGCTGCTGCCGCGCCTCGGTCAGGAATTCTGATCCCATCAGAGTCCCTTCTCGCTGAATCTTGTCTTGCAGGTCGATCACCGCCTGAATGAGCTGCTCAGGCCGGGGGGGGCACCCGGGAACGTACATATCAACCGGAATGAATCGATCGATCCCCTGGACGACGCAGTAGGTGTCGAACACTCCGCCGGTCGACGCACAGGCCCCCATCGAGATGCACCACTTCGGCTCGGGCATCTGCAGCCAGATTCGCTGGAGCACCGGCAGCATCTTCATCACCACCCGGCCGGCGACAATCATCAGGTCGCATTGCCGGGGGGAAAACCGAAACACCTCCGCCCCGAAACGGGCAATGTCGTGCTTGCTGGCTCCAGTGGCCATCAGTTCAATGCCACAACAGGCGGTGGCGAACGGCATGGGCCACAAACTGTTTTTGCGACACCAGCTTGCGAGGGAATCGAGCCGGGTGACGACAACGTTCTCGGGAACGCTCACGTCCATTTGAACACCCCTTTCCGCCAGGTGTAGACGAAGCCAAGGACCAGGATCGAGAGAAAGCCACAGACCGCATAAAAGACGGCATGGTCCGGGCCAAACGCCCCCCGGTCGTGAGCGGCGACCGCCCAGGGGTAGAGGAACAACAGTTCCACATCAAACACCAGAAATTCAATCGCCAGCAGGTAGAAACTGATGTTGAACCGCTGCCTCGCGGAATGGACTGGGTCCATTCCCGATTCGTACGGCATCATTTTCACCTCAGTGCGGCGTTTGGGGCCGACAACCTGGGCAATGACAAGAATCGACAGGGCCACGACAAACGCGACCGCCGCGAACAATAGAATGGGTAGACCGGGCATGGGTTGAATCGTTGCAGGTTCAGGGGGAATCTGCCAGTGAGCGCCGGGGGGGATTATAGGAAGGATGTGGGGGAGCGCAAACCCTGAGGCGACCCGTTCTCGATGTTGGGGGTTGCGGTTTGGGAAATTTATTTCGGCTAAACGGCTGATTCTTGGAAACTTCAGTCTCTAAAAATGGTTAAATGTCCACTAATCCACAGCAATCGTGCGTCCCTCAACGCAGAGCGTAACGACGCCCTTGTGTCGCGACGACGCCGGAGGGTCAGGGAGATCGGTGGCTGATCGCCGCTGGTGTGCACGGAGAAGGGGGGTTACCCAGCTCGGCTTGAATCGAATCCTTCTCCCCGCTTTCGGGGAGAAGGTGGCCGATCGGCCGGATGAGTTGGCAATGCGGGTGAAAGGTCCATCACTGCGTTACCCGGCGCGGAGTCGTTACCTACGATCTGGGTGGACCCCTCACCCCCGACCCCTCTCCCCGCAGCGGAGTTGAATCTGGTGCGCAAAGTCGTACGCGGGGAGAGGAGGGGAGCGGCGGCTATGCCGCGGATTGCTTCCGATACGCCGATTCAATCTGTCTCCACTCGACTCTGCCGAAGTTGTCCAGACCGCGGCGTCGTAGGAACGCCGTCCGCCACATGTCGCGACGACTGGCCTGGACTTGCCTTTCATCCAAAACAAACCGGATCGCGCTCCGCTTCGCTGCCCCACGCTTCCAACCCGGGAAACGCCCTGGTCAGATCTGTCGCGAGCCGCTCCATCGCCGGGCGCTCCGTCGCATAATGCCCGGCCAGCACCAGCGCGCAGCCCGATTCCTGCGCTTCGACACTCGTGTGGAATCGAGACTCTCCGGTGAGAAACACGTCACACTTCCGATTCCGCGCCGCCCGCAGGAGTTCTCCCGCCGACCCGCAGGCGATTCCCACCCGGCGGATCGGCTGATCCAACGCCCCCGTATATTGCAGCCGGTCGATCCTCAAGAGTTCCTTCACCCGGGTCAAAAACTCCCGCAGAGTGACGGGAGTCGTCTCTCTCCCGCCCGCTCCTGCCGGGAGAACCCCCGTCCGCCCGACTCCCACATCCAATTGCGGGGCTCTGCGGGGAACGATATCGAACGCGGTCTCTTCATACGGATGCGCCTTCTTCATCGCCGCGATCACTTTGTCCACCAGTGGTGCCGGGCAGACCATATCGACCCGATACTCCTCCACCGTACGGAACTCTTCGGGCGCGCCGATCGCCGGGTGACTGGTACTCGATCCGCGAAACGAACCGGTCCCCGGCATCAAAAAGCTGCATTCCCTGTATTCACCAATCACCCCCGCGCCGGCGTCCCACATCGCCCGTTGCACCGCCGCCACGTGGTCGCGCGGCACCATAACCACCAGTTTGTAACTGGGCGGGGCGCTCGCGGGTTCCAGGGAGTCGATCTCCACCAGCCCCAACCCCTCGGCGAGCTTCTGATTGATCCCCGCCCGCGAACTGTCGAATCGGGTATGTGCCGAGTAAACCGCCACGCCCGAAGCCGCCAGCTTCAGCACCATCCGTCCCTGCGGATCATCGGTCGTCAGGCGTTTGACCGGCTTGAAGAAAATCGGGTGATGCGTGACTACCAGCTCTGCCTTGCGCTCAATCGCCTCACGGGCGACGTCGCTGGTGAGCGTCAGACAGGTGACGACCCGCTCGACGACCGCGTCGCGGTCCCCCAGAAGTAGCCCGGTGTTGTCCCAATCTTCCGCCAGATTCTGCGGAGCGAAACGGTCGAAGAACGCGACAATGTCCGAGATGCGGGGCATGGTGAATCACTGACGAATTGATGCGGGCGAACCGCGGTGCGCTCTCCCGCGCGGAGACGCACGGGCGGTCTGTAGGTTTGTGTCCGGATCAGAATAGCGGAGCCGGCATGGTTCTCGCGATGTCATCCCGTGGATAAGATGCCGGCTTGCCGTTTCCTCCCGTCACGCTCCGCGGTTCTTTACATCATGCTCAGACAGTCGCTGCATCGCGTTTCCCCCGGCGTCCTGACGGCGTTCGCCTGCGTCGTTCTTTCGCTCGCGCCATTCGCCCCGGCATCCGCCGCCGACGATTACACCATGGGGCCCGACTCCATGGTGCAAGAGGGGGTGCCTCAGGGAACCACCACCAAGCACCAGTGGCTGAATTCCAAAGTCTTCGCGGGGACGGAACGTGATTATTGGATTTACGTCCCCAAGCAATACGACGGCAGCAAGCCCGCCTGCGTGATGGTCTTTCAGGATGGCGGATCGTACGTCGACGCCAAAGGTCAGTTCCGGACCACGGTCGTTTTCGACAATCTGATTCACAAAGGGGAAATGCCGGTAACCATCGGCATCTTCCTGAATCCCGGCCAGGTTCCCCCAACAGAAGCGGGCCAGAAGCCGCGCAGTAACCGCAGCTTTGAGTATGACACGCTCAGTGATCAATACGCCCGCTTCCTCCTCGAAGAAATTCTCCCCGAAGTGAGCAAGACGTACCGCCTCAGTGACCGACCCGAACACCGCGCCATCGGCGGAATCAGCTCGGGGGGAATCTGTGCCTTTACGGTCGCCTGGGAACGCCCCGAGGCGTTTTCCAAAGTGCTGTCCCACGTCGGCAGCTTCACGAATATTCGCGGCGGACATGTTTACCCCTCGCTGATCCGCAAGACGGAACGCAAACCGATCCGCGTCTTCCTGCAGGAAGGGAGCAACGATCTCGACAATCTGCACGGCAACTGGCCGCTCGCAAATCAGGAAATGGCGGCGGCCCTCAAGTTCTCGAAATACGACTACCGGTTTGATTATGGCGACGGCGGCCACAACGGCAAGCACGGCGGTGCCATCCTTCCCGACTCCCTCCGCTGGCTGTGGCGCGAGACGCCCCAGTAGGCGCTCTCGCACTCCGTCGCTCAGCCGTCTCAAACCGCGTCAATCGTTCATTTCTTTTCCGGAGTCATCATGCGCCGCATCTGGATTCCCGCACTGTTGCTGCTGCTGTTTCCCGCCGTGATCCGCGCCCAGGACATGGCGCTCTCCACCATTCTCATCGATGGCGAGAACTGGCAGTTGGTCTCGTCGGAACACCGCTTCACTGAAGGTCCTGCGGTTGACGCCGACGGTCGCGTCTATTTCACCGATGTCCCCGAAAGCAAGATCTTTAAGATCGAACTCGATGGCAAGGTGACATTATTCGCCGAGAATACCGCCAACACCAACGGCTTAATGTTCGGCCCCGACGGCAAACTGTACGGCTGCCGAAATGGTGAGAAGAAAATCGTCGCCTACAACGCCCAAGCCGAAGTCGAAACCATCGCCGACGAGGTGCAGTCCAACGACCTGGTGGTGGCGGGGAATGGCTCGATCTGGTTCACCGATCCGCCGGGGAAGCGGGTGTGGCACATCGCCCCCGACCGTAAGAAAAAGGTGGTCGCCGAGGGGATCAATCCAAACGGAATCATCCTGTGGCCCGATCAGGGGACCATTGTGGTAACCGAAGGCCAGGAAGCGATTCTCTGGACGTTTCGCGTCGAGCGTGACGGCACTCTGACGAACAAAGACCGTTACTACGGACCGTTGCAACTTCCGTCTGGTGCCGACCGCCCCGGTTCCGACGGCATGACAGTCGACGCCGTCGGTCGACTCTACGTCACCACGCGGGCCGGACTGCAAATGTTCGATCCCACCGGGCGACTCGGCGGTGCGATCGCCAAACCGCAGGCGGGTCCGCTATCGAACGTCTGTTTCGGGGGTCCGAAACTCGACACGCTGTACGTGACGGCGGGCGACAAGGTTTTCCGCCGGAAGATCCAGGCAAATGGCGTGCGGTACGGCAAGTAGACCCGCCCACCGTGTCGTCGCGAGTGCCCAATGTCGACTCCGGGAAACGATCGGTTCGCCACCACGCGCTGGAGCCTGATTCGGGCGGCGGCCGATCGCGGCCAGCCTGAGTCGGCCGAGGCGCTGGCGGAGATGTGCCGGGTCTATTGGTATCCGGTCTTTTGTTTTGTCCGCGGGCGAGTCCCCGGGGCGGAGGATGCCCAGGATCTGACGCAGGAGTTCTTCTGCCGACTGCTGGAGAAGCGGACGGTGGAACGGGCTGATGCCGACCGGGGGAGGTTTCGGGCGTTCCTGTTGACCTCGGTCAAGAATTTTCTGGCGAATGAACGGAACAAACAGCGGGCGGAAAAACGGGGCGGTTTGCTGAAGTTGTTGCCGCTCGATTTCGAGTCAGCCGAATCGCGCTGGTCGCTGGAGCCAGCCGATCATCGGACGCCGGAGTCGCAGTTTGAACGGGAATGGGCGCTGGCGCTGCTGGATCAGGTGATCGCGCGATTGCGAGCCGAGGCGCAGGCCGCCGGGAAAGAGGCCCAATTCGAGACGCTTCAGCGGTTTCTTGTGGGTGCCCCCGCCGACTCGACTCTCGCGGAAGCCGGCGTCACGCTGGGACTGACACCCGACGCCGCCAGGCAGGCGACCCACCGCTTACGCCAGCGTTATAAAACGCTACTGCGCGAGGAGATCGCGCAGACACTGAGTGACCCCGCCGACGTCGACGACGAGTTGAAACGCCTGTTGACGAGTCTCTCGTCGCCATTCGGGTCGACGAGATAGCGATTTATCACCGAACCGACTTTATAGTGGAAGAGGCCATGATTTTGGTGATTGTAACCGGGAGCGGTGGTTTCAAAGAGCAGAACTTTGTTGCCGGCGTATTTGACGGACGGAAGGACGTTTTGGACAGGATTTCAGGATTGCCAGGATTACAAAAGAAAGAGAGGGGGACATACGCTGGCGGGAGGACCGAGGGCGCAGAGGACGCCGTTTCATCGCAGATCGGTCCACGAGTTGGGCAATCCTGTAAATCCTGAAATCCTGTCGACAAGTGAAACGGAGACGTTCCAGCGGATCCTGCGTGGACTGGCAGTCCATCAAACGGCGAAGGCCGGGAAGTTGGTGTGCCAGTACCAGATGGGCTGTATCTGGGAGGAGCCCGGTCGTTCGAGAGGTTTGTGGAGACACGAATTCCAATGCACCGCCATTACGTCCCCAACTCGATTCCGTCCAATTATTGTTGTCGCGGCGCACATTGCCGTCTGCCATGTCCGGCGACCGCCATTCCCCTTACAATGCCGTTTTCCCGACTCCCTACAAAAACGGCTCTCGCATGACCTTGAACATTGATGGTACCCTCCCCTCGCCCCCCCAACGTCCCACCGACGCTCACAAGGGGACTTTTGGCCGGGTGCTGATCATCGCGGGCAGCCGGGGGATGAGCGGGGCAGCGGTGTTGTCGGGATTGGGCGCGCTCCGCGGCGGAGCGGGGCTGGTTTATCTGGCGGTCCCCAAAAGCGTCCAGCCGCTTGTGGCGTCAGCCGAGCCGTCCTATCTGGTCCACCCCGTCGGCGAAGATGTCACGGGGGGTATTTCCGGTGACGCGGTTTCCAAGCTCGAACAGCTCGCGGGGCAGATGTCAGCCGTCGCGGTCGGTCCAGGTATGGGAAACGCCAATGAACTTCCCGAACTGATCGAGCAGATCTACGCCCGTGTCTCACAGCCCATCGTGGTCGACGCCGATGGCTTGAACGCGCTGGCCAACCTGGGACCCGCCTGGCATCGGATCCGTCCCGCCGGTCCGAGAATCCTCACCCCCCATCCCGGTGAATTCGCCCGATTGCTCAAAACGACAATCGCGGAGGTTCAAGCCAATCGCTCGAGTCTGGCCGCTGAATTCGCCGCCAAACACAATGTCATCCTGCTGCTGAAGGGAGCGGGGACCGTGATCACCGACGGAACCCGTCTGGCGATCAATCAGACCGGGAACCCCGGCATGGCGACGGGCGGTTCCGGGGATGTGTTGACGGGATTGATTGTCGCCCTGTTGGCGCAGGGGATGCCGCCGTTCGAGGCGGCCCGTCTGGGAGCGCACCTGCATGGCTTGGCGGGTGACCTGGCCGCCGCTGACCTCAGTCAGCCTGGTTTGATCGCCTCGGATTTGCCGCGCTATCTGGCGAAAGCGTGGCTCAAGCACCAGAGCGAAACTACGGCACCATGAAGCCGTAGTAGTAGACCATGAGGCCGGTCACTGCGGTCGCTGTGATATCGACAGCCGAGAGCCAGCCGAGCGTCTTGTGTAGCCGGCTGTGTCCGCCCGGCACCGGCGGGCTGGGAAACTTCCACAGGGCGGCGGCGACCGTCACGATCCAGACCACCACGGTCGAGATCGCGAAAAACAGGTGCACATAGAGCAATGTGCGAAAGCTGGCGAGTTCCTCCGCCGACAGGGGGCGCTCGCGCTTCGTCAGGATTCCATCGATCCCCCCCTGAAGCTGCATGTCGACTTCGAACAGCCCGACCGCGACCAGCAGTACCGCCGCCAGCAGCAACTGCAGTTTCTTGTGCAGGGCGTAGTTTCGGCCGAACTTGACCAGGTAGAGGTTGAACGCCAGCAGGGGGACTACGACGACCAGCGCGCAGACCACCACATCGAGCATGAACGAGGCGGGATAGCCCAGAAAACCGTTTTGCATGGAAGAGTGTCGGACGACGGCACCTCGCGGCAGACAGCGGCGCGGGGCGTCGGTCTGAGGGAAGGCGATGACGTGGGGGGAGTGAGTGAGGCGGACTCGCGTTCCGGCCGACCGGGTCTCAAATCTGGCGAGGCCGCCTTGCGCCCTCTATGATAGGCGTTCTGTCCACAGCGCCCCAGTGAACTCCTGACACAAACGTGTTGAAAGGTCCCCATGCTGACGTTGAAGCGCCCGCTCCGGTTGTTGTTGATCGGCCTGTTTCTGGCCACTTTCCCGGTCGTTTCGTCGGTTATGGCCGAAGACGCCCCGGCGAAAAAAGTTCGCATGCTGATGGTGACAACGTCCAAAACCTTCACGCACGAGCCGGTCAAGCGGGGAAAAGAGAAGCTGGCCGCCTCGGAAATCGCCGTCACCCAGATCGGGCAGCAGACCAAGCTCTTCTCGGTCGACTGCACCCAGGATCCGGTCGCCGACTTCACCCCCGAGAACCTCAAGAAGTACGACCTGGTCTTCTTCTACACCCAAGGTCCGAACCTGGAGATTCCCGAAGAGAACCTGAAGTTCTTCTTTGAAACGTGGCTGAAGGAAAAGGGACACGGGTTCATCGCGACCCACTCCTCCACCGACACCTACGGCGACTACAAGCCGTACTGGGACATGATCGGCGGCACGTTCGACGGTCACCCCTGGAACGCCGGTGACACCGTCACGATCACCGTTCACGACAAAAACCACGCCTCGACCAAGGTCTGGGGTGACGAATTCCAGATCAAGGACGAAATCTACCAGTACAAGAACTGGCAGCCCGAGAAAGTCCACGTTCTCATGAGCCTGAACATGGCGAAGACCGGCACCAAAAAGCCGTACCATGTGCCCGTCTCGTGGATCAAGAACTACGGCGAAGGCCGCATCTTCTACACCAACCTGGGCCACAACGCCGAGACCTGGGCCAATCCCAAATTCCGCGAATCGCTCGTCGGCGGCATCCGCTGGGTGATGGGATTGGAAGAAGGGGACGCCACCCCGAATCCCGAAGTCTCGAAGGCCTGGCACGAGAAGTCCAAAGCGGACGCGGAAGCGAAATAACGCGCCCGCCGAGGCAGTTTCCGTGTCCCCCGGGGTGATACAAGTCGCCGTAGGACGGGTCTCTGACCCGTCCACGGCGGCTACAGAACGGCGAAATCCCAAGTTGTCGTCTTCTACTCCACGCGGTCCGCGTTGAGACATTATTATGGAGCCGCGCCCGTCAGGAAGCGGGCGGTTGATACCGCTTCCTGACGGGCGCGGCTCCCCGAAATTGTCTCGTTTCCGGCCGTGCGAGTCATAAGTGGACGGGTCAGAGACCCGTCCTACCGGTGCGTCTGTCTGTGACTCCTCCGAATTTCGCGCGTGACGCGGCCCGCCCCACGCTCTCTCCACTCATCCAGGTTTCCCGTGCCTGACACTGCTGAAATGCTGCTGCTCGAAGGGGTCGAGATCGTCGATACCTTCGCTGAAGCGTTTCCGATCACCGCCGCCCGCGTTCTGATTACCGCCGCCAACCCAAAATGGGCGCAGACGGCGGCGACCGTCATGACGGGGAACGCCACCAGTGTCATCGCCTGCGATTGCGAAGCGGGAATCGAACGGACGCTTTCTCCCGACGAAACCCCGGACGGCCGGCCTGGTGTCAGCGTGCTGGTCTTCGCCTTCAGCCGGGACAGCCTGAGCAAGGCCCTGGTCAACCGCGTTGGCCAATGCGTGCTGACCTGCCCGACCACCGCCTGCTACGACGGACTGCCCGAAATTCCCAAAGATCGGCAAGTCCCCGTCGGGGCGCAGATCCGGTTTTTTGGCGACACATGGCAGTCGTCCAAAAAGCTGGGAGATCGGCGATTCTGGCGGATTCCCGTCATGGATGGCGAATTTGTCTGTGAGGACAAATTCGGAACGGTGAAAGGAGTCGCGGGCGGAAATCTGTTGCTGATGGCGACCAACCAATCCGAGGGACTCGCCGCCGCCGAGCTGGCGGTCGACGCGATTCGCGCTCTCCCCGATTGCATTCTGCCGTTTCCGGGAGGTGTCGTCCGCTCGGGAAGTAAAGTCGGCTCGAAGTACAAAAAGCTGAAGGCCAGCACGAACGACGCGTACTGCCCGACGCTGCGGGCGCTGGTCCCTTCGGAACTGCCTCGCGAAATCGGGGCGGTTTACGAATTGGTCATTGACGGGCTGTCGGCCGACGCGGTCTCCGCCGCCATGCGGGCCGGATTGCACGCCGCCTGCCGGGTTCCCGGGCTGTTGCGGGTGACCGCGGGAAATTACGGGGGCAAACTCGGCCCGTTCCATTTTCAGTTGCGCGATCTGCTGACGAAGTAGCCCGTTCAGCCACTTCCGATTTGAAAGGGACGTTTGTTCGATGGCCACCAGTTCCAGCGACCCGGGGTCAGTCCCAGCGACGGCTGTTCCCACAAATGCCCCCCCCTCCGGATCGCGCGGCTGGCGATTCGGTATCTACGCTGCGGTCATCGCGATCGCCGCCGCTCAGGCGGTGGCCCAGATCTCTACGGCCACCGTCCAATACAACCCCTCCCGCTGGCCGGAAGTCAAACCGCCGCACACCCCCCTCTTCAGCGCCAACGACCGTTCGCGCTGGTGCACCGTCTGGTCACTGGTCGAAAAGCAGACCTACCAGATCGACGAGATCATCGCCAAACCGGGCTGGGACACGATCGACAAGATCTACGTCAACGAACACTTCTACTCTTCCAAGCCGCCGTTTGTCTCGGTACTCGCGGCGGGCGTTTACAAGGTCGTCAAACGGACACTGGGTTACGATCTGACGAAGCAGACACACGAGACGGTCCATACCGTGCTGCTGCTGCTGAACGCTCTTCCCTGGGTCCTCGCCTTGATCGTCATGGCGATGATGATCGAGCGGTATGGAAAAACCGACTTCGCCCGACTGTTCGCGATGTTGACGCTCGCGCTGGGGACGTTTCTCACACCGTTTTTGATCACGCTGAATAACCACAACCCGGGGGCGGTCTGCCTGGTGTTTTCGCTCGCGCCGCTCTGCCGACTGATCGAAGGCGACCGGTCCCGCTGGCGATTCGCCCTGGCGGGCTTTTTCGCGGCGGCGTGCGCCTGCTGCGAACTGCCAGCGGCGACCTGGGGCCTGATCGCCTTTGGACTCGCGTGTCGGGCCGATCTGCGGAAGACGTTCGCCTGGTTCGTTCCCGCGGCGCTGATCCCGCTGGGATTTTTCCTGTACACAAATTGGCAGGCGACTGGCGGGTTCCTTCCCACCTACGCTTCGTTTGGCGCGTCGGGGACCAATCCCTACCACTATGTCGTCGATGGCATTCCCGGCTACTGGATGAAACCGTCGGCGATCGATGTCGGTGAGTCGTCAGCCGCCGTCTATCTGTTTCATTGCGTCATCGGGCACCACGGGATCTTCTCGCTGACTCCGGTCTTTCTCTTCTCGGCGGTCGCCTGGGGAATGCTCCCGTGGCTGTCCGACCGGATCTGGAGAACAATCGTCGCGCTGACGCTGGCGCTGACCGTGATTGTGATCGCGTTCTATCTGCTGCAAACGAAAAGCTACAACTACGGCGGTGTCACCAGCGGACTCCGCTGGGCCTTCTGGCTGATTCCGTTCTGGGTGTTGTCGCTCGTTCCGGTACTCGACCGCTGGGGATCGAACCGCGTTGTGATTGGCCTGGCGAGCCTGCTGCTGGGGGTTTCGATTTACTCCACCACGATCCCGCGCAATAACCCCTGGCAGATGCCGTGGCTGTACACGGTCTGGACCGATTGGACGAAGCCAGAGCCAGCCGAGCCGGTGAAGCCCCCCCCGGGATTGCGCTCCTGGCTGGCGGCGAAACCGGTCATCGACGATCCCAGCAAGGAACTGGTCGCGCGGTACACCTCGGTCGAAGTCGGCGGGGGATTGCGCGAATTCTCGCTGCGGTTTCGGCGGAAAGCCTCGGGAGAGGGATTGGAGTGCCTGGTGGAAGGAGCCGCCCCGGCGCTCTCCGGGAGAATCGATTCCAGTTCACCTCCATTGCGCATTGACCTGTCGGCGTTTGATCCGCGGCGCGAACCCCGCGCCACACCACCGGCGGCCCGATCGAAGGACGCCGAGACCGACGGCAAACCCAAACCGCCAAAACCGGGGAAGGGACCGGTCGATACGGTGGAATCCCTGTTCCTGCGAGGGCTTCCCGCCCCCACAACGTTCCAGTGGGGTTCCCCTCCCGATTCCCCCCGGTATCTCAAGACCAAACTCCGTAAAGACGCGTTTCCCTATCGACTGCTGTCGGCTTCGGTCGTCCACAAACCGACTCCCACCGCATCGGCCGTCCGATATCGCCGGGTGGTGTGGTGGAGCGAGGAACTCCCCTTCGGCGTTCTGCGCATCGAAGACACCATCGCCGACACCGTCGACAATACCGTACTCGCCCGGCAACGCTGGACGCTGGCCGGCTTGCCCGAATGGAAGAACCTCGACGAGTCGAATTCCAATTGACCGGCAACCGATTTGCCGGTAACCTCCCCCCCCTCCGCGTACCCCATCCCCGAGAACACCGTCATTCCCGACGGTTTCGTCGCCCCGTTCGTCCACCCTTTCCCTCACGTTTCCGCGAACCCCTTCCGCGGAATGCGCGTCTGTGTCACCCGGTCTCTTTCGATCGCCGCACAGTCCCCGACAATTCATCGTCACACGTCCCTTCCGTCGTCGAACCTTTCTGGATTCTCCGTGTCGTCCCTCCCGGCTGACTCTCTGCCCGAATTGCCGTTGATGCTCGCGGATCTTCCGCGCGGCGTCGAACGACTGCTGCGCGACGCGGGAGTGCCGGCGGTGGCGTTGCCGAGCCAGGAATTGCTGACTCCCGGAACAGGCCGGTTCGCGCTCTTCGATTCCAGCCGCCGGGCCAGTGTCGCGCAGGCACAAGTCGCCCGCCGGCTCGGTCTCGCGCCGATCGACCTCCGCGACCTGTGTCCGCGGTGCGACGAACTCGAGTCGGTCGCCCCGGTGCCGCACGGGCACGGCTGGTCCGCGACCTCCAGTTCCTTGTTGCGTGAATTGAAGCTGGCCCTGGAATCTCGCGGCGGCATCTGGGCCCGGCTCGCCGACTTTCCGTTTCCATTCCAAAGCGCGCTTTGTCTTTCGGTCGAGTACGATGACGTGTCGGTGACGCGTCTTCCCGAGCTGCGAAGCGCGCTTTCCACCGAGACGACCCATTTCGTTCCCAGCCGCTTTCGCCCGGACTCCGTCGCGGGGTTGCAGCCCATCGAAATTGGCTGGCGAATCGGGCCAGAAGACTGCCTGAGTTCGTCGCGCCGAACGGTTTCGCACTGGAAAACGCGGCTGGAGCGGTTTGAAACGTCGCTCGTCGCTCCGTCGGGAATTCTGTTGGCCGACCCCGCGTGCAAACTGCCCGCCACCAGTTCCCTGTGGGAACTGGGACTGCGTTATCTGGCGCAGCCGCACTCGGCGAGTCCTCGAATTGGCGCGTTCCCCGGTGGCAACCCGGCGGTCCATTGGGTCGACGCGGGCCTGTCGTGGCTGCCGCCTCGCGATCGCTTTCTGGAATGGGTGGCGGAACATTATCACAGTGGCCAGCCGTTGTTTGTGATCGTCAAAGCCGACCGGATTGGCGCCGCCGAGGATCTGTCGCGGTTCCATCGCGACGCCGAGCGCTGTTCGCTGCTCTGGCAGACCTCGTTGGCGAAGTGGTCCAAGTTCTGGTCGGCGCGACGTCAGGTGCGGTTCGAAGTGACCCGCCAGGCCGATGGCGTGCTGATTCAGGCGATTGGCGATCTGCCGAACGGTGCCTGGGGTGTTGAACTCTGGCGCGGCGGACACTTCGCGACGCTGCCGTTGCGTCTGTCGGGAATGCGGGTGGCGGATGAAGGATTGCCCTACCTGTTGGCCCCGCATCGAAACCCGGCTGGCTGCGCTGTGCCGGGAGTTGACCTGAAGTCGGTTTGGAATTTCAAACCGCAATCCAGCGTGGGAACAGCGGTCGGTTGAACGTGTGCATCACCCAGTGACGGAAAGGAAGCCTGTCATGAAGCGTCTGTTGATGAGTCTGTCGGCCGTGGTTCTGGCCGCCGCGGGAAGCGGCTGCTGCTGCATGGACTCGTGCTGCAAACCGTGTGGAAGCCCCTGCGGCAATCCGTGTGGGAACCCGTGCGGAGCGCAAACGGCCCCCTACGGCGCGCAATACACTCCCCCTGCCGGCGCGTACGTAACCCCCTACGGCGGCTCAGCCATCAGCGCGGCCCCGCCCGTGACCAACACAACCTACTACAGCGGCCCCACCATGATCAGCGCCCTCCCCCCAGGCCCCCTCTCAACCTTTTAAGCCCCCAGGCGAACGGCCGGCGTAAGCCGGCTGGTTCAATCGACCCCCACCTGCAATTCCCCCAAAAAACCCAGTGGGCTAACGCCCACGGCTCGCCTTTACGGGCCAACGAACGGGCCCATTTCTATCAACCACAGTGCGAAAATCCGGTATCCCACGCCCCATCCTGCCACGGACAGCCCGCGTCCCTTCCGGCGGAACGGTGTTTCACGTCCTCAATCGTGGCGTGGGTAAACAACAGCTTTTCGGCAAACCCGACGACCTCGCCGCGTTCGAGGAGATCGTCGCCTCGCCAAGACTCTCGACAGACGCGCAACGCGAATCTGCGCCGAATGCCTGATGCCGAATCACTGGAATTTTGTTGCGCTCTGGCCAGAACACGCCGGGTGCACGGGACAGCGGCACAGCGGAGATGATTGAGCGACTTGCAGTTGTCCCGCCCACGGCAGTGGATCAAAAACGTCAATCGCGCCGCAAACCGACCCCGAACTCAACGCGATTCGGCGCTGCGTGATCCGCCGAAAGCCCATGCTGTCGGCGAACTGGATCGAACAAACAACCCGGGAACTCGGTCTCGAATCAACGCTGCGATCTCGCGGTCGGCCCAGGAAGTCAGACGCCGACCGACCACCGCAACAAATGGACCGGTCCACCTTGGTCGTTTGCGGGAAATCACGTGACGTCGAGGCGATAAGCGGCCAGGGTTTTCAATTGACCGTCGGTTCGCTTTTGACGACAATCACATTATGACAACCACCTTGACCACCGAAGCGGATCGCGAACTTGCGCTGGCCGTTGCACGTGCGATGAATCGCGTGCGTGACCCAGAGGCCGGTCGGATGGCCCGGGAAGAGATGGATCGCATGCGACAGGAAACACGCCAACGCGTGGGGACGGTCGAAGTCGCCGTGGAACTTGTTCGTGACTGTCGCGATCAATGAAGTATGTTCTGGATGCGTCGGTGGCGGTGAAGTGGGTTCTTCCGGAGCCGGATTCCGATTCTGCGTTGCTGATTGAGGCGGGTTACCGTGCCGGAACTCACGAGTTGATCGCGCCGGATCTGTTGTACGCCGAGATTGCTCACGTACTCACCAAGGCGGAGCGGCGAAAGTTGTTGCTGCCCGGTCAGGCTGCCAATCGACTGACGCAACTGCTGGTCTATCCCATCGAACTCCACTCGCATTTTCCAATGCTGCCGCTAGCGGTCGCCTTGGCATCCAAGGCGCGAATTGGTGTTTACGACTGCTTGTACGTGGCCTTGGCGGAACAGCAGCACTGCGAGGTCGTGTCGGCAGACAATAAGCTGGTCAATGCGTTTCCAGGAAGGGTCGTGCCACTTTCTTCGATCTGAAGACGATAAAGGGGGAGGTGATCGTCGCCAAGACTCTCGACGAATGCACCCTGCGAATATGCGCCAACTGCCTGATGCGGAATCATTGGCACTTTGCGTTTTGGCCGGTACACGACGGGTCCACGGTAAAGCGGAGCAACGGAGATAATTCAGCGAGCGGCCGTTTCCCCGCCCGCGGCGGTGGCTCGAAAACGTCAACCGCCCGCAAACCGACGCCGAACTCGACACAATTTGGCGCTGCGTGATTCGCGGAAAGCCCATGGGGTCGGCGAACTGGATCGAACAGACGGCCCGGGAACTCGGTCTGGAATCGACACTGCGATCTCGCGGTCGGAGGAGGAAGGCAGACGCCGACCGCGCACCGCAAAAATTGGACCTGTCCACTTTTTCACCTCTCCCGAATGCCCATTCCATCACGATGGGCCAGGCGAATCTGATCGTAATTTTCCACCTGCAACATCCTTCGACCTCCGTATCTGACAGTTCCGGTTTCTTGCAGAATCGCAGTGTACAGATGTAGTTGCGGGTGGGTCCATTTTGAACGATCATTTCCAACGCTAGTATTTTCATGAAACGATTGTAAAAATGCGATCGTACAGGTTGCCCGAATGGATGGAGTGATCAATACGGGTCACGAGTCAGGAATGTGCTGAAGTGCAGTTGACAAAAGAATTGAGAACGACCATGAGTTCCGTCCTGATCGGCCGATGCTTTCTAACAACGCCAATACTTCGGGAAAGAGAGGGCTCGTCGGATCACCGGAACTCTCGACCGGTTAATGTGCCAATCGGCGGTGATGTCTTTGCAGTGGAAGGGGAATCGCACCTCCTCACGATCGCGCCGCCGGTGGCGGGTCGGGTGCGAGGCTGCATAATTCCGAATTTATTGACGTACCCCGGTTCTGTAGTGGTTGTAGATCTGACGGGCGAGGCTTACTCCGTTACGTCGCGGGCTCGGCGGGAGATGGGGCAGACGGTTGTCCGGCTCGATCCGTTCCGCGTCATCGACCAAGAGTCGGACGCTCTCAATCCCCTTGACCTGCTCGCGGGACTCGATGGACTGGCGCTAGAGTCCGCATGCCAGGATGTCGCCGCATTGCTTCAAGGTGTCCGGTCAAATACTGACGTCTGGGAACGTGCCGCGTTCGGGCTGCTCAGCGGCGTGATCGGATACGTCGCATCAGTTCCTGAAAAGAACAAGTTTGCCGACCTATACTCAACCTTTCACTCAGACGATACGGTGTACAACTTGGCCGTCGTGCTTGACACGATTGGGAAGAAAATCCCTAAGATGTCCTATTCCGAAATCGCGAGTTGGTTGCAGAGAGTGGATGCGGAGCGTAGTAGAGTACTCAACTCGGTCACCACTCATTTAAAACCTCTGATGACCCAACTCAGCCAAAAAGCGCTGGGCACATCGACCTTTTCTCTCACCGACTTCGTGCAGGAAGAGCCTTTTTCAATATACATCATGATACCGCCAGCCAAATTCCCGGTGCATGGCTCGCTGCTCCGTGTCTGGATCGGGACGCTGTTACACAGTTTGATGCGGCGACGCGCTCCCCAAGCCCTACCCACGCTATTCTTGCTGGACGAGTGCGCCAAGCTGGGACACTTTCCACAACTAGATGCAGCAATACAGTCAGGTAGCGGATCGGGGTTCCGAATCTGGACATACTGGCACGAACTGCAGCAGTTGCGGAGCCTGTATCCCGCGAGCTGGCTGGTGAGTAATTGTAACGCGGTGCAAGCTTTCGGGGTTCGGGACTACTCGGCAACGGCCGAGTTGGCCGCGTTGTTGGGGGTCGAGGCCGAAGAAATTCGGTCGCTCGCAAACGATGAGCAAATCGTCAGCCTAGGCGGCGTCCCGTCTCGTCTTAAGCAACTCGACTACCTCACCGATCCCATGTTCGCAGGGCGGTTCGATACCCGCGGCTGAAAGTGCCAACGCGATCGAGACACGACCGGAATAGGTCACAAGCCGCTGATCTCGAAAATCGCGCCGTAGAGGATGCGGTCAAGTCGATCAACATAGTTAATGGACATAAACCCACCATTTTCGTCCATTAGGTAGACGGCGCGAGCTGACGACGGCCGGGTCGCTGCCTGTTCAATTTTGCGGAGGATACGGCGGCGGTCGGCGGACGAGACTTCCGATTGGGCGATGCTAACCAAGACCCGGGCCGTAGCGGCGGCTATGCCGGCACTTGGGTCTTCAAGTAACTGAAGCAACTCTGGAAGAATGTCGCCTTCAATTCTGCGGAACTCGGTAACTGATGCGTACGCTGCTTGTTGGACGAACGAGACGTCGTTCACGGCGGAACAGAGCGCGCGCGCCACTCGCTCCGTCACGCAGCGGAGTCGGCCGAGCAATCGGACAGCCGCCAAGCGCGACGTCCAGTGTTGCCCGTATTGCACCCACTCCGTGAGAACCGGTTCCCAGAAATCTGGTGGAGCGAGGGCCGCAAAGGCGTCCGGGGACAGCCGTGCTACTGCCTCTGTCGCCGTCAAAAGGTGAAAGGCGTACCCATCAGCGTCCTCGGTCACACTCATTGATGCCAACCAATTGAGGAGCAATCTTAACCCATCGACATTCTGCGCGAGTGGGGCTGCCGCGATGTCCGTGGTCTTCCAGTACGAGCCAGCACCTGTGTCAGAATCGCCAAGTGGTATGTAGAGTTGACTTCCAATGGATTTGAGTCGGGCCAGACACTGCTTGGCATCCGAGAGGCTAGACTCATCGAGCCATGACAGTTTCGTCGCGAGCAGTCGACGAGCTTGGGCAACCCGGTCACCTGGTTCGGCCGATTTGACGACATCCTGCACGACCGCAAACAACGTTTTTGTTCCCTCGGGCAAAACGCATACACCGAATCGCACATCCTGGGCGACTGCAGCAATCGCAGTGTGAACGTCCCCAGATGATGATCCGAAGTGCTCCGAGCAATACGCCAATCTGGCAAGACCGAATAGCAGGGTCCGTTGGAGCTGGCGAGAACCGGATCGAAGGGCCGAGATAAGTGTGGGCACGAGATCGCTCTGGACAGATTGCAACGACTTCAAGAGCCAGGCGGCGGGAGCCGACGGTCCGGCGGACGCGGCCTGTGCCAGCCAGTCTTCGAGAGCCTCACGATCATCGTGGTGGATGTCGGATTGGACCCAGTTCATCGCGGACTGAACCGCCGGCGAATGTGTCCCTTGAGCCGCGCACCTGGCGAGTACGTCCAACGTCTCGGCACCGACGCGACGAACAGACCAACGGCGTTGCGGGTTTTTTGTGGTTGGTGTCGGACCGTGCAGCGCCAGTGCCGCGCGCATTTTGAGTCTGTCCGTGGAACCGGCCAACACGTCGATAACGGAGGCAACGACTTCAGGGGTCAATCTCCCTGCCTCTGCTTGCACCAAGGCCGACCACTGCCCAGGTCGGTCGCGACGGGCCGTCCAGCGGGCGACTGTTCCCATGGCCCCTGGGTCAGGGCGATCCAGATTGGGCCACAGGGCTTCGAGATCCGCAGCTTGGCCCGATTGCACCAGACGGTCTAGGATCGAAGCATCTCGAGCCGAGACCGTGACGCCGGACTCAAGGCCCGCAGCCACGAGGGCCGCAACTGCGGCCGGCCGCTCTGTGCCAAGCAACCGGTCCCAGTGGGCGCTTACTCCCACCCGATTAGCACCGAGCGAATCGACTTCAGCCACCGTCGCGCTGAGGTAAATCAGGTCCCAGGGCAACGTCCCAGCCGGTTGTGGCCGACGGAAGACCGTGGCAGTCGGTTCGTCCTCTGTAGGCAATCGCCAAGCCAGCGAATGAGAGGCAAATCGATCTCGGTATGCTCGCACAAGCCGCGAGGCACGTCCGAGTGCCTTGTCGCGCAGCCAAGGGTCCGAAACAGTTTGAGCAACGGCATCAAGCGCTTTTCCCACCTCTGCAGTCCGGCCCCAGATAGCGCGGATCTCGTTGATAGTCTCGGCCTTCCGGTATTGGTCAGTGATCTCGCGGGCAGCCTCGACCGCTTCACGGAGGAGGATGTCGAAATGCTCTACTGCAAAAAATGCGAGTCGGCACTGGGCACGCGCGCGATTCTCAGGGTCAGCGATCCGGAACGAGGTCCGCACCATGGGCTCCAACAGCCCGACATGGTTCAACAAGCCAATGTCGGCCGGTGGAATGGACATCAGGATCCATTCAAAGGCCCGAACTTGATCGTGAGGGTCGGGAATCCGCTCCACCATTCCCAAGACATCCAGATCCAGGGCTGCTTCCTCGCTGACAACGGCACCCAGGAGCCGCCACAAAGCGCGAAACTTAAAGTATGGGTTCGTGATACTGAAGATACGGTGAATCAACTCTGATCCGGCTGGCAACCAGCGGACATTCATTTCAAACTCGTCGGGCATCTGGCAACCGGGCGGAGGGTTACTGATTGGACCACCCCGAGCGGCCCGTCGATACTCTCTCGAAAATTCCCAGCCGTGGTTCCAACACACGGCCAGCGTCTCGCAGGCGAGGTCTGGGTACTCATCGATAACTGGCCTACACCGACCCAGTACGTAGCCTGCCGCAGAATGGTATTCTCTCGGAACGCTTATCATCGCGTCCAGCATGGCGAGGTATCGCTCAACGGGGGAATCCGAGCGAGTCGCGAGTATTGGCTGCGGCCACTGAAGCCGATCGGTCGCTCGGTGGTTTAACGCCGAGGGAAGCAACGACCATGAATGGAGGAGACGGTCCAACGGCCGCGTGACCTGATCGGCAACAGACTCGAATGGCGGCACCCCGTCTTTCGAGTCGGTGCCAGAGAAAGCGACAGCCCAGTATTCCGCTTCCAGCGCATCTCGTACTGCGGGCGTTGACGCGACGACGAAGCGGTGTTCGGGGATCGTGTCGCTGACTAGCAAGGGCGTACCCCCGTTGGCCGATCGGGTCGCGAGGGCGACCTTCAAGAGGTCGAGCTGGTGGTATTCCGGGATACCCTCAGGTAGTGTCCGCAGCGCGTCTTCTGTCGTCCGCGAGAGTGGTTCACCCAGCAGAACCCGAAGCCAACCAAACCGTGCAAAGACAGCCTGGACTGCTGGCAGCCGATCCGCCTGGGCCTGAGCAGCCTGCAGCAAAGGGATGATGTCTTCTCCCAGTGCCGCGAGACCGATGAGCGCCTCGGCACCGGCGGAACCTCCGGCATTCCACCGCTGTAGGAATGAGTCCCCCAAGTCGCGCGCCGAAACACGCCCACTAAGGTGGCGCTGGATCAACCGACTGAGATCTCGATCGGCGAGGTCGTGGACGATGTCTTGCGGAGAGAATTCAACGGGAGGGATTGCGGTTTCGAACTGACGTCCCTCCTCCGGGAGAGGGACGGGGACAGGTACGGGGATCGTAGCCGATGGAACACGATTCCTTCGCTGCTGCTCCGTTCGCTCGACCAACTCAAGGTGACCAAGACCGCCGTACAATGCGATCAGGAGGCAACACCATTCGGCATCGTTGCGCACCAAGTCCACCAACGACGGGTTGGCTTCGAGGAGCTTCCTCATCGGGAGGTGCGTGCTCAAGAGCCGCTCAATGTCGAGGTCAGGGCCGGGGGACAGCCAAGGTAATGAAGCGGGGCGGTGCCCAAGGGCAGTCAGAAGCGCCCGGCGAATCGGCCAGTCCAACTCGGCTTGGTCTCGAGGAACCGCAATTAGCAGCGACTCGACTAGCTCCGTGGTGAACCAATCGATCCGCCTCAGGATTGTCGCGGCGGCCCCAGCAAGATCTCTACCGGTCACCGATCGTCGAAGCGACTCAGCGAACTGTCGGACCACCGGATCGACATGCCGACCGTACCGGAGTCGATCAAACGCCTGCTCGATCTGCTCGCGTAACGCAACGCCCGCCTGGCCTTGATCCAAGCTGATCGAATAGGAGGTAAGCAGTCGCGCTGCCGTTTGATTCACGACGCCGGACGGAACGTCCCGCAGGTCCGGAAGTGCGGTCACAAGGAGCATTGCCGCTCGTGGGATCAGGGCGTCGGCACCGTCTGTCGCCAAGAATTCGGTCAGTAATCGGCTACGCGAGTCCGGCCCCCATCCCCCGTCAATCATCACAAACCCAAGGGCGAGCAAGAGCGGCTCCCGCCAAAGCGGATCGTCGATCCGGTTTCCGAGCTTTTCTGCTGCCGTCGGCCGGTGAGCCAACAAGTGGCGGGCGGCAAGGAATTCTTGAAAGGTCCTGTGGAAGAAAGAGTAATTGCCACTGCTCTGCTCGGCGATCAGGCCGACATGCTTGCGGATTGTGTTCAAGAGGGCGTTGCGGATTTGACCGAATCGTGGGTCATCCGGCTTCATTTCCCGAAGGTGGGCCAGCGGCCCCTCAACCAGTTCCCCGATTCGGTTCAAACTGATCAGCCCGTTGCTGCTGGTGTTCTCCTGCATGTCGGCGGCCAGCGGTTGCAGGGCGGCATGAAGTTCTTCGCGGGTGAGTGAGCGGTTTTCTCCCCCCGGCTTCCGACACTCCGGCCGCTTCAACCAAATGTCCAGAAGGTTCTCGACAACCCGGTCGTACACCCCAGCCCTTTGATCGGGTAGTCGTCCGTCTCGCCAATAAACCGTCGCGAGTATGGTGACGAGTAGCGGGTTAGTCGCCAGCTCCCGAACCTTTGGCCGCGCCTCGCTGTAGATCTCGGCGATTAGCTGCTCGGCCACCACAAGGGCTTGACCTTCCGTAGGTAACTGCTCAATAACCCCGCGGTCGGCGCGCGGTCCGGCGGCGCTCGTCGCAGGCGTCGATTGAGTGCGCGAGTTTACGGAGGTGGAGAAGTTGCCTCAGGCCGCTGCCATTATCCGGTCTCGGGTGCGGGGGTCGCAGTCGCTT